>NZ_JBHZEN010000070.1:0-71601 GCF_050958625.1 Amycolatopsis sp. 3B14 | reverse complement strand
CCCCGGCTTCCGCTACGCCCGGTCGCTGGAGGTCATCACCCGCGCCCGCGAGGCCGGGCTGGTCACCAAGTCGAACCTGATCCTCGGCATGGGGGAAACCCCCGAGGAGGTCGAGCCCGCGATGCGCGACCTGGTCGAGGCCGGCTGCGAGATCCTGACCATCACCCAGTACCTGCGCCCGTCGGTGCGGCACCACCCGGTGGACCGCTGGGTCAAGCCGGAGGAGTTCGTCGAGCACGCCAAGGTCGCCGAGTCCCTCGGGTTCGCCGGGGTGATGGCCGGGCCGCTGGTCCGCTCCTCCTACCGCGCCGGCCGCCTCTACGCCCAGACCAAGCGCCACCGCGGCGAGGAACTGCCCGCCAACCTGGCGCACCTGGCCGAAGCCGGACCCGCCGCCCAGGAAGCCAGCAGCCTCCTGACCCGCTGAAAGTCCTATCGCCGGCCGGACCGCTGGGTTGTCGGGCGCACACTGCCAGGATCGGAGGCTGCCTTCCGACTGCGCCGCCGTCGAGCAGCACGCGCGCACCATCGGCCGGGGAACCGTCAGGAGGGGCCGGGGCCGCGAGGGGTGAGCGGGCCGGTGGGAGGATGGCGCCCGTGACGGCGAGTACCTACGACATCGACAAGGCGGCCGGACTGCTGCGCGCCGGGCGGTTGGTGGCCCTTCCCACCGAGACGGTCTACGGCCTGGGCGCCAACGCCGAGGACGCGGCCGCCGTGACGCGGGTGTTCCAGGCGAAGGGGCGCCCGCCGTCGCATCCGCTCATCGTGCACATCGGCGGTGCGGAGCTGCTGGGGGAGTGGGTCGAGGAGGTACCCGCGACGGCGCGGCTGCTGGCCGAGCACTTCTGGCCGGGGCCGCTGACGCTGGTGCTCCGGCGCGCGCCCCGGGTTCCGCTGGAAGCGACCGGCGGGCTGGAGACCGTCGCCGTGCGGGTGCCCGGCCATCCCGTCGCGCTCGCGCTGCTCGCGGCGTTCGGCGGCGGGGTCGTGGCCCCCTCCGCCAACCGGTTCGGCTCCGTCAGTCCCACGACAGCCGAGCACGTGCGGGCCGAACTCGGCGACGTCGTCGACTTCGTGCTGGACGGCGGCCCGTGTGACGTCGGTGTGGAGTCGACCATCGTCGACGTCACGGGCGACACCCCGAGCGTCCTGCGGCCCGGTGGGGTGACGCGCGAGGACCTCGAAGCGGTGCTGGGGCGGCCCGTCGCGGTCCCGTCGACTAGCCACGTCCGGGTGCCGGGCCAGCACCCCTCGCACTACGCGCCGCGGGCGCGGGTCGTGCTGGTCGAGCCGGAGAAGGTCGTCGTCGAAGCGGAGCTGGCGCAGGAGCAGGGGCACAAGGTGGGTGTCCTGCTGCCTCCTTCGTCCGGCGACGGTCCCGCGGCGGTGCACGCGGTGGTGCCGGTCCCCGGCTTGATGGCCGACTACGCGCGCAGCCTCTACGGGTTCCTGCGCGAATTCGACCAGCGGGGCTGCGACCTCGTCGTGGCGTCCCTGCCGCCCGAGGAGGGGCTCGGACTCGCGATCGCCAACCGGCTGCGCCGCGCCGCCGGGCCCCGCGACGCGGAATGACGCGCGGTCAGCGGCGCACCGGGTAGCGCAGGTGCAGTACCCGGTTGCCCTGGATGACCACCTCCGGGTCCTCCAGCAGGTGCTGCGCGTCGACCGACCCGAAGTAGCGCTTGCCGGACCCGAACACCACGGGGACGACGTCCATGCGCACCTCGTCGACCAGACCCGCGGCGAGCACCTGGCCGCCGACGTCACCGGCGGCGACCTCGACCAGCCGGTCGCCCGCGAGCTCCTGTGCCTTGGCCACGGCCGCCTCGACGCCGTCGACGAAGTGGAACGGCGCCCGGGGGTCCCAGCCCTCGGGCGGCGGCCGGTGCGTCACGACGACCACGTGGTCGATCCCGCCCGGGGGCTTGCCGTCCCAGCCGTCAGTGAGGTCGAAGACGTGGCGGCCGGCGATGGTCACCCCGATCTGGTCCCAGTACGCCCGCGTGTAGTCGTAGGACGTCTGCGACACCTTCAGCGCCCCGCTGTCGTCCAACGGGACGTCTCCGCTGGTCAGCCAGTCGAACAGCGGCCCTGGCTGGTCGTTGTCGTCCGCGATGAAGCCGTCCACCGACACCGAGCTGTACATGACCACCTTGCCCACGGGACTCTCCTCCTCTGCTTGGGTGCCCCGGAAACTAGCGGGTCGTCAGCCGCGGCTCTTGTAAGAAATCAATCGGCGGGCAGCGGCCAGCCCTCCAGCGCGTGGCCGGGGTGTTCGCGCAGGAACCGCCGCCGGACTTCGAGGTACCGGGTCGGCGTGAGCCCGGTGAACTCCCGCAGTTCGTGGCCGAAGTGGGCCTGGTCGAAGTAGCCCGCGGCGGCGGCGAGGCCGCCCCAGTCGACCGGTCCGGCGGGGTCGATCGCGAACACGGTGGCGAGGAGGCGGTGGGTGCGGGCCAGCCGCTTCGGCGTGACGCCGACGAGCTGCTTGAACCGGTGCGCCAGATGGGTGCTGCTGACACCGGCCGCCACGGTCAGGTCGCCGATCGCCACCGCCCCGCCTGCCGCCGCGATGACACTGCTCGTGTGGCGGACCAGCCCCAGGCCGGTGGTCTCGCGCAGCCGTCGCCTCAGCTCGTCCTCGAGCAGCGTCAGCATCTCCTGCGGTCCGTCCGCGGTGGCCAGCCGGTCCTGCAGCTCGGCGACGGCGGGCCGGCCCCACACCTGCTCCACCGTCACCGGCCGGTCGCACAGCTCGGCCGCGGGCATCGGCAGGAACGGCGCCAGCCCCCACGGCTTGAAGTGCACGCCGACGGACGAGGTCCGGGGTGGATAGCCGAACTCCAGCGCGCGGGTGGACATGGTGACCACGCAGCCGTCGGCGTATGAGGCCGTCTCGATGTCGGTGCCGGCGCGGATGCGGAACGGCGCCCCGAGGTTGACGATGAGCAGCGCCGACGGCGCCGGCGGCAGTGTCAGCCGGGCGTACGGCGGCGCGCCCGCCAGGTAGTAGAGGTCGTCGATCAGCCCGTCCAGCGGTGGCCGCGGCACTCGGGACACGTACTCCACGTCCACAGCATCGCGAACGCGCGCCGCGTTGGTACAGCCGCGCTCCGCCGGAGCTTGCCGGGGCAAACAGTCCGATTTATAGTCCCGCGGTGGCAAGGGCCTCCGCCGTCCATCTGGTCAACCTGGACCTCAACCTGCTCGTGGTGCTGCGCGAGCTCCTGCGTGAACGCAACGTCACCCGCGCGGCGGCGCGCCTCGGCGTGACGCAGCCCGCGGTGAGCGCGTCGCTGGCCCGGCTGCGCCGCCACTTCGACGACGACCTGCTGGTGCGCAGCGGCAACGGCTACGTGCTGTCCCCGCTGGCCGCGCAGCTGACCGACCAGGTCGAGGCGATCTGCGGCGCCACCGAACGGCTCTTCGGCACCGGCCACGACTTCGACCCGGGCGTCTCCGGCCGCGAGTTCACGGTGTTCATGGCCGACTACACGATCGAGGTGCTGGGCACCCGGCTGTCCGCGCTCCTGGCCGAGCAGGCGCCCGGTGTGCAGCTGCACGTCCGGCTGGTCCGCGAGGCGTTCGCCAGGGACATCGGGGGCACGATCCGCCTGATCGACGGCCTGGTCGCGCCCCCGGCCAGCCGGTTCGACCTGCCCGACGTGCGGTCGGTGGAGCTGTTCACCGAGCGGTGGGTGTGCGTCGTCGACGCCGCGAACCCGCACGTGACCGGCGACGAGCTGAGCCTGGCGCAGCTGGCGGAGATGACCTGGGTGGCGCCGTTCCAGCCCGACCGCGGGTTCGCCCCGGCCGCGCCGATGAGCCGCCAGCTGGTGTTGTTCGGCATCCAGCCGCGCATCCGCGTGCGGGTGGAGAGCTACCAGGCGGTCCCGCACTTCGTGGCGGGCACCGACCGGGTGGCGCTGCTGCAGGAACGGCTCGCCCAGCGCGTCGCGCCCCGGCTCGGTCTGCGGGTCCTGCCGTGCCCCGGCGATCCGGAACCGATCGTGGAGCGGTTCTGGTGGCACACCGACTACGACGGCGACCCCGCGCACCGCTGGTTCCGCGAGGTCCTGGTGTCGCTGGCCGCCGGCATCTGAACCACCATCAGCGCTGTTTATGCCCGCGCAGCACGATCTTCTATTTCCGGCCGCCCGGCGCACCCGCTTAGCGTGTGATCCATGCCGCACCCCCTCACCGAGCTCAAGGTCCACACGGTCCGCAAGCCCCCCGGGCCCGCCACGCACCACGTCACCGCCGACGTCTGCGTGGTCGGCGCCGGGATCGCCGGCCTGTCCGCCGCCGTCGAATCCGCCCGCCTGGGGCGCTCGGTGGTCCTCGTCGACGCGCTGCCGGTGCTCGGCGGCCAGATGGTCAACTCGCTGATCGGCCTGTTCTGCGGGGTGTTCGGCAACGCGCCCGGCTACCGCCAGCTGACCCACGGGATCTTCGACGACATCTTCCGCGACCTGGAGGCCACGGGCGACCTGTTCTACAACCGTCGGCACACGATCACCGTCGGCTACGACGAGGTCGCGCTGGGCCGGTGGGTGGAGAACACGGTGCGCGAGCACGGCATCCAGGTGATCACCGGCGCCTCGATCACCGGGGTGGTCCGTAACGGGGAACGGATCGAGTCGGTCACCTTCGCGACCCGGTACGGCTCCGTCGAGGTCGACGCGGTCGGCTTCGTCGACGCCAGCGGTGACGCCTCCCTGGTGTGGGAGGCGGGACTGCCGTGCCGGCTGCCGGAGCGCGAGATCTACGGCTCCCAGCAGCTGGTCGTCGAGCACGTGGACGAGGACGGCACGCCGGACCCGGACGTGCTGGCCGAGCGGGTCGGCGCCAAGGCCGCGGAGTACGGCCTGCGCCGCCACGACGGGCTCGCGTTCTACTTCCCCGGCCGGGGCACCGCCGTGCTCAACATGACCCACATCGAGGCGCCGCTGGACCCGATCGCCGCCGCGCGCGCCCAGCTCGACGGCAAGGCG
This sequence comes from Amycolatopsis sp. 3B14, assembly GCF_050958625.1. NCBI lineage: Bacteria > Bacillati > Actinomycetota > Actinomycetes > Pseudonocardiales > Pseudonocardiaceae > Amycolatopsis > Amycolatopsis sp. 3B14. Next base: position 66,604 of record NZ_JBHZEN010000070.1, on the reverse strand, counting down.
CAGGCCGACCGGGTCGTGGCGTTCCTGCGCACCGAGTTCCCGGAAGCGTTCGGCCGGGCCCGGGTGCGGGCCTACGGGTTCCCCGGGCGGCGTCAGACCCGCTGGGCGCAGGGCGCCCACCAGCTGACGCTGGACGAGGTGCGGTCCGGGAAACGCTTTCCGGACGCGGTCGCGCGCACCGCGTGGCCGGTCGAGCTGCACGACAGCCCGGAGGGCTACGTGTGGGAGACGTTCGGGCCGGACCACGTGCACTACGTGCCGCTGCGCGCGATGACGCCGCCGGAGGCGCACAACGTCCTGGTCGCCGGCCGCTGCGTCGACGGCGACGCGGCCGCCCTGTCGAGCATCCGGGTGATGGGCCCGTGCGGGGCGATGGGCATGGCGGCCGCGCACGCGCTGGACCTCGCGGGCAAGGACAGCGTGCACGACATCGACCACGGCGATCTCGCCGCCCGGTTGTCCGCCAACCTCGACGGCTGAGGAGGACAGAACCCTTGGTACGCAGCGACTTCCCGCCCGGCACCGTGCGCTGGGCGACCCGGCGCGCCCAGTGGCGTGCGCTCGGCCTCACCGACGACGACCTCCGCAAGCCCAAGATCGCGGTGGTCAACTCCTCGTCGGACCTGGCCATCTGTTTCAGCCACCTGGACGAGATCGCCGCGCGGATCAAGAAGGGCATCGCCGCGGCGGGCGGTCTCGCCTTCGAGGTGCGCACGACCGCGCCGAGCGACTTCATCCACTCCGCGGGCCACGGCGGCGGCTACATCCTGTCCGCCCGGGATCTCATCGTCAACGACATCGAGGTCGCCGTCGAGGGCGCCCAGCTGGACGGCATGATCTGCCTGGCCAGCTGCGACAAGACCGCTCCGGCGCAGCTGATGGCCGCCGGGCGGCTGGACATCCCCACGCTGCTCGTCGCGTGCGGCTACCAGCCCAGCGGGTGCTTCCGCGGCGGGCACTGCGACATCGAGGAGGTGTTCCTGCACGCCTGCGGCTCGTCCACAGTGGACGAGCTGACCGAGATGAGCGACGTCGCCGTCGGCGGGCCCGGGGTGTGCCCGGGCATGGGCACCGCGAACTCGATGCACATCGTCGCCGAGGCTCTCGGCATGGCGCTGCCTGGGACCACCCCGGTGGCGGCGAATTCGCCCGCGATGTGGGCCGCCGCCGACGACGCCGCCGCCCGGATCGTCGAGATGGTCGGTGAGGACCTGCGCCCGCGTGCCGTCCTCACCGAAGCGGCCTTCCACAACGCGGTCCGGGTGGCCTTGGCGGTCGGCGCGTCGATCAACACCGTCAAGCACCTCCAGGCCGTCGCGGCCGAGTCCGAAGTGGACGTCGACGTCCTCGGCCTGTACGCCGAGCTCGGCCCTGCCACACCGGTCCTGTCCGCCGTCCGGCCGAACGGCCCGCACACGATCGAGCAGTTCGAAGCCGCGGGCGGCGCGGCAGCGGTGATGCGCGCGCTCGGCGACCTGATCGACCCGTTGCCGGTGACCGCGACCGGCGCCACCGTGGGCGAGAACCTGGCCCCGGTCACCGTGGCCGATCCGGAGGTCATCCGTCCTCGCGACCGGCCGTTCACCGAGCAGCCGCTGATCGTGGTCCTGCGTGGCTCCCTCGCCCCTTCCGGCGGCATCGTCAAGCTCGCCGTCGGCGACGAGCGGCCGGCCGCCTTCACTGGCCCCGCCCGCTGCTTCGAGTCGCAGGAGGACGCCGTGGCCGCGCTCGCCGATGGGCGGATCGCGCCCGGCGATGTCGTGATCGTCCGCGGGCTGGGCCCGCGTGGCCGCCCCGGCATGGGCATGGCCTCGCAGATCGTGTTCGCGCTCGACCGCGCCGGGCTCACCGGCCGGGTCGCGGTCGTCACCGACGGCCAGCTCTCCGGCCTGGTCAACCGCGGCATCGTGGTCGGCGAGGTGCGCCCCGAGGCCGCCGACGGCGGGCCGCTCGCGTTCGCCCGCGACGGCGACACCGTCCACATCGACCTCCCCGGCCGGGTCTGCGACCTGCGGGTCGGCCCGGCCGAACTCGCCACCCGAAACCCCCAGCCGGCCCGGGACCACGAGGAGACCGGCTGGCTGTCCGTCTACCGCCGGACCGTGCGTCCCCTCGACGACGGCGCCGTGCTCCGTCCCTGACCTCACCCCGACAGGAGGCCGCAATGGCGCTGCCCGAAGTTCCCCCGTCCACCGCCATCGGCGAAGCCGACCAGCGACGGTCCGCCCGCGGCGGGGCGTTCTCGATGTTCGTCGACAGCTTCGACGTGTACCTGCCCGCGCTGGTCCTGCCCGCCGCGATGGCCTACTTCATGCCGCCCGACCTGCCCGCGTCGGTGCGCGCCACGTTCACCACCCTGCTGTTCACGGTCGGGCTGGTCGGCCGCCCGATCGGCAGCGTGATCTTCGGCAACCTCTCCGACCGCATCGGCCGCAAGCCGGTCACCATGATCAGCGGCTGGGGTTTCACCATCGTCACCCTGCTGATCGGCCTGCTGCCCGGCTACGGGTCGTGGGGCTACGGCGCGATCGCCGTGTTCGCGGCGCTCCGGCTGATCGGCGGGATCTTCCTCGCCGGCGGGTACGCCGCGCCGATCCCGCTCGCGCTGGAACAGGCGCCACCCGGCCGTCGTGGTCGCGTGGGCGGTCTCATCGGCGTCGGCGCCCCCGCTTCGTTCCTGGTGATCAACACGCTCCTGCTCGGCATGCTCGACGTGCTCCCGCACAGTGGTTTCCTCTCCTGGGGCTGGCGGATCCCGTTCTTCCTCGGCTTCGCGCTCGGGGTGGCGTACCTGATGCACTACCGCCACGTCGTCGAGGACGACTCCGCGCGCACCGCCCGCCAGGGCGCCCGTCAGCCGGTGGTCGAGCTGTTCACCGCGCACCGGGCGCTGATCTTCAGCGTGTTCCTGTTCACCTGCGGCTACTGGTTCGCCACCCAGATGTCGGTGTCGTTCCTGCCGACGCTGCTCGTGCAGGTGCTCGACCAGAGCCCGCGGCTGTCGTCGGCCGTGGAGATCATCGGGTCGGTCTGCTCGATCGTGCTGATCATGGTGCTGGCCGCGGCCGGGCAGCGGTTCGGGCGGCGGGCGCTGCTGATGCGGTGGGCGCTGGTGCTGGCGTTCGTGGTCGGCGGCGCGTTCGCGCTGCTGGTCGTCGCCGCCCGGGCGGGCGCTCCGGTGTGGCTGATCGCGCTCATCGCGGTGGTGGCGAAGGTGCTGCCGTCGGCGCCGCTGGGCGTCATCCTGGTCTACCTCAACGAGCGGTTCCCCGCCTCGGTGCGGGCCAGCGGGTACGGGATCGGTTACATGTTCGGCCTGATCCTGCCCGGCCTCTACACCGTGTGGCTGCTCGCGCTGTCCGCGATCATGCCGTACGAGTTCACCCCGATCGTGCTGATCGTGTTCGGCGGCCTGCTGATGTTCGCGGCGGTGCGCCGCGGGCCGGAGACGAACCCGGTGGGGCAGCACGCGCCCGTCGTCGCGAGCGAGGTGGTCCGGTGATCCTCACCGACGAGGAGAAGGCCATGCGCGACGGCGCCGAGGGCCCGGCCGTCGCGGCCGCGATGGACCTGCTCATCCGGTACGGCGACGCGCTGGGCGCGCAGCGGCTGTGCGACACCCGCAACGTGGCGGGCACCAGCACCCAGCCCTCGCCGCTGAAGGCGAAGCTGGTGGCCGAGGGCGGCTGGCACAAGGCGTTCGCCGTGCTCAACCTCGACTGCGACGACGCCATCGAGATCCCGGACATGCGGGTGCCGACCTGCCAGCTGCAGCAGGGTTTCGGGCCGGACTCGGCCGGCGTGGTGCCGTATCCGAAGGAGTTCGTGGAGCTGCAGAGCGACGCCGAGGCCTTCTACGGCCGCCGGGGTGTGAACATCCTGGCCACCTGCACGCCCTACCAGGTGGGCAACCTGCCGGTGCGCGGCGAGCACTGCGCGTGGATGGAGTCCTCCGCGGTGGTGTACTGCAACTCGGTGCTGGGCGCCCGGACCAACTGCGAGGGCGGCACGTCCACCGGCGCGGCGTCGCTGACCGGGAAGATCCCGTGCTGGGGCAACCACCTCGCGGAGAACCGGTTCGGCACCCACCACATCCGCGTCGAATCCGGGGTGCGCGACTTCCTCGACTGGGGCATGCTCGGGTACTTCGCCGGGGAGCTGGTGCAGGACCAGCGGCCGGTGGTCACGGGCGAGTTCACGCGGCCGGATCTGGTGGACCTCAAGCACTTCGGCGCGGCGGCGGCGTCCTCCGGTGGCGTGGAGCTCTACCACCTGCCCGGGATCACCCCGGAGGCGCCGACGGTGGAAGCGGCCTTCGACGGCCCCGTCCCGGACGCCGTCGTCTACGGTCCCCGCGAGCGGCGGGCGATCTACGAGAAGCTCAACGACCAGGGCCGGTCCACCGACGTCGACTTCGTGCTGCTGGGCTGTCCGCACGCCTCGATCGACCAGATCCGCGCCGCGGCGCGGGCCCTGGACGGCAAGCGCCTGCACTCGGGCACCCAGCTGTGGATCATGGCGCCGCGGGCGCTCAAGGCGGTGGCCGACCGCAGCGGCTACACCGCCGTGATCGAGAAGGCGGGCGGCAAGCTGCTGGCCGACTCGTGCCCGGCGATGTCGCGGGTGGCGCCGCCGGGCACGAAGGTGTTCGCCACCGACTCGGCCAAGCAGGCCCACTACCTGCCCGCGATCCTGGGCATCGAGGCGTGGTTCGGGTCACTGGAGGACTGCGTGGACGCGGCGGTCACCGGGCGCTGGCGGGGAGGGCTGCGATGATCACGTTGCGTGGACGCACGGTCGTGCCCGGCGTGGTCGAGGGTGAGGCGCTGGTGTCGCACGAGACGATCTCCGGCTGGGGCGGCATCGACCCGGCCACCGGCACGATCACCGAGCGCAGGCACGAGCTGTGCGGGGTGTGCTTCACCGGGAAGATCCTGGTCTTCCCCGGCGCGAAGGGCTCGTCCGGCTGGTCGGGTTTCTTCCAGTCCACCCGGCTGCTGGGCACCGCCCCGGCAGGCATGATCTTCACGGTGACCACGACGAAGGCCGCGCTGGGCGCCGTCGTCACCCGGGTCCCCACGCTGAGCGACCTCGACCAGGACCCGGTCGCGGTGATCCGCACCGGCGACCACCTCCGCCTCGACGCGGACCGCGGGATCGTGGAGATCACCCAGGGGTGAGGGCCGGCCGCCTGCGCACCGATGAGGTTTCCGCGCCGCGTCCGTCTGTACCGGTGAGACTCACGGGAGGCTGGCGCGATGCCGAAACTGACCTTTGCCATGAACGTGACCGTGGACGGCTACATCGCCGCGCCGGGCGACGACCTGGGCTGGAGCGGGGGTGAGGGACCGGACTCGTCGCCGGGCGACGAGCTGTTCCAGTGGTGGTCCGACCGGGTGGCGGCGACGGGCCTGTCGCTGTACGGGCGCAAGCTGTGGGAGGAGATGAGTTCCCACTGGCCGACCGCCGACGAGCAGCCCGGGGCCACACCGGCGGTGATCGAGTTCGCCCGCCGCTGGCGGGACATGCCGAAGGTGGTGTTCTCCTCGACGATCGACCAGGTCGGCTGGAACACCCGCCTGGTCACCGGCGACGCGGTCACCGAGATCACCCGGCTCAAGGCCGCGGACGCCGGCCCGATGGACGTCGGCGGCGCGACCCTGGCCGGGGCGGCCATGCGGGCCGGGCTGATCGACGAGTACGTGCTGGTCACTCATCCGGTGCTGGTCGGCGGCGGCACGCCGTTCTTCGCCGCGCTGGACAGCTGGGTGAACCTGCGCCTGGTGGAGACCCGGACGTTTCCCGGCGGTGTGGTGCTGACCCGGTACGAGACGAGGTGATCACAGGGCCGGGGGCAGGTCCAGCCAGGGTGTGCCGGTGGCGTCGAATCCGGTGAGCTCGGCGATCGTGCCGTCGACGATGTGCAGGAGCGCGATGGCGAAGAGCCGGTGTTCCGGGTGGCCGGGGGTGCGCAGGTAGAGCGCGGCGGCGGGCATGCGGTTGACGGTCGCGGCGATGCCGCGCCAGTCGTCGTGGCCGGGCTGGAAGAGTCCGCCGGAGATCCAGCCGTCCACCGCGTCCTTGGCTGTCGTGGTCACGGTGCCCGGGTCGGGGAGCATCGCGAAGCGCAGGTCGTCGCGCAGCAGGGACGTCAGCGCGTCGAGGTCGTTGCGCTGGTGGGCGTCGATGTAGGACTGGACCACGCCGCGTTCGTCGCTGGAGAGCTCGTGGGTGGCGGGGCTGCGCCAGTCGAGGCGGCGGCCGGGCAGCTGCGTGCGCATGGTCACGCGGGCGCGTTGCAGTGCGCTGGTCACCGAGGCGACGGTCAGGTCGAGGGCCTCGGCGGTCTTCGGCGCCGGCCAGCCGAGGACGTCGCGCAGGATGAACACCGCCCGCTGCCGCGGCGGCAGGTGCTGTGGACGGCGACGATGAACGCCAGCTCGATCGTCTCCCGCGCCACCGCCGCGTCCTGCGGGTCCTCGGGCAGCATCCGGTCGGGGTAGGGCTGCAGGTAGGGCAGCTCGGAGTCGGGCAGCCCGGACGGCACGGGTGTGCGGTTGTCGCGCTTGTCCAGGAAGTCGAGGCAGGCGTTCGTCGCGATCCGGTACAGCCAGGTCCGCGGCGTGGCGTGGCCCTGGAACGACTCCCGCTTGTGCCACGCGCGCAGGAACGTCTCCTGGGTCAGGTCCTGGGCGTCCTCGTAGTTGGCGAGCATCCGGTAGCAGTGCACCAGCAGCTCACGCCGGTGGCGCTCGGTGATGAGCGCGAACCGCGCCGGATCGCCGGAACGAGCCGCGGCGATGAATGTGGCCTCGTCGGCGCCGGGCGGTCGAGCGTCGGTCATGGTCGTCAATCCTTCCACGAGGGGGTCACCAGAACTGACGACGTGGCGGAGGATTTCTGATCGGCCGGGAGTGTTGCGCATCCTTGACGAGCGTCACCAGTGCGCTAGTCTCGGAGCATGTCCGGGGTTGCCGCGTTCCGGCTCAGCGACGAGCAGCGGGAGTACCAGCGCCGGGTGCGCGACGCCGCCACCGGGAAGCTCGCCCCGCGTGGAACCGGGCGGGTGGACCGGGAGCTCGTCCGCACCCTGGGGGAGCTGGGGTTGCTCCGGGGACTGTTCGGCGGGGGCGCCGAGCCCTCGGACGCGGCCGCGGTGCAGTTGTGCCTGCTGCGGGAGACGATCGCCCAGATCAGCACCGAGGCGGAGACCGCGCTGGCCCTGCAGGGGCTGGGCAGCTACCCGATCCTGCAGTCCGGCTCGGCCGAGCTGCGGGCCCGCTGGATCCCCGCGGTGATCTCCGGGGAGGCCGTCGCCGCGTTCGCGCTGACCGAAGCCGGCGCGGGGTCGGACGCCGCGGCCCTGCAGCTGCGCGCCGAGCGCGACGGCGATGGCTGGGTGCTCACCGGCGAAAAGCTGTGGATTTCCAACGCTCCCGACGCCGACATCTACACGGTGTTCGCCCGCACCACCCCTGACGCCGGCGCGCGCGGGGTCACCGCCTTCGCCGTCCCCGGTGACAGCGCGGGATTGTCCGGCGAGCCGCTGGACATGCTGTCGCCGCACCCGATCGGCCGTCTGGTGTTCGACGGCGTCCGGGTTCCCGCGGGCGCCGTGCTCGGCGAGGTCGACCGCGGGTTCGCCGTCGCCATGCGCACGCTGGACCTGTTCCGGCCCAGCGTCGGCGCGTTCGCGGTGGGAATGGCGCAGGCGGCGCTCGACGCGACCGTCACCCACGTCCGCGAGCGCCGGGTGTACGGCGCGCCGTTGGCGAGCCAGCAGGCCGTGGCGCACCGCATCGCCGACCTGGCCACCGAACTCGAAGCGGCCCGCCTGCTCGTCTACGCCGCGGCCGCCGCCTACGACGACGGCGGCGAGCCGGAGCAGCAGTCCCGGCGGTCGGCCATGGCGAAGCTGTACGCCACCGAGGCGGCGCAGCGGATCGTCGACGGCTGCGTGCAGCTGCACGGCGCGGCCGCCCTGCGGCACGGGCACCCGCTCGAACACCTCTACCGCGACGTCCGGGCGCTGCGCATCTACGAAGGCGCCTCCGAGGTCCAGCGTTCCATCATCGCGCGCAACCTGATCGGCAGGGAGTACACCCGATGACCTACCGCTTCCACGCCTCGCCGCGGCTCACCGAGGACTGGCGGCACTTCCGGTTCGGCAAGGCCGACGGGGTGGCGACGGTGACGCTGGACCGGCCGGAGAAGCTCAACCCGCTGACCTTCGAAAGCTACGCCGACCTGCGCGACCTGCTCGCCGAGCTGCCGCACCACCAGGACGTGCGGGTGCTGGTGATCCGCGGCGAGGGCCGGGGTTTCTGCGGCGGCGGCGACGTCGAGGAGATCATCGGCGAGCTGATCAAGATGGAACCACGCGACCTGATGCGGTTCACCAAGATGACCGGCGCGGTGATCCGGGCCATGCGGGAGTGCCCGATCCCGATCATCACCGCCGTCCACGGCATCGCGGCCGGAGCCGGCGCCGTCGTCGCACTCGCCTCCGACTTCCGCGTCGTGACCACCTCCGGGCGGTTCGCGTTCCTGTTCACCAAGGTCGGCCTGTCCGGTGGGGACATGGGCGCGGCCTACCTGCTGCCGCGCGTGGTCGGCCTGGGCCGGGCCACCGAACTGCTGATGCTCGGCGACACGATCGACGCCGAGACCGCCGACCGCTACGGCCTGGTGTCGCGGCTGGTCGCCGACGCCGACCTGGACGCCACGGTCACCGAACTGGCCCGCAGGCTCGCCGACGGCCCGGCGCTGGCGCTCGCGCAGACCAAGTCGCTGCTGACCGCCGAGCTGGACATGTCGATCTCGGCGTCGATGGAACTGGACGCGATGACCCAGGCCCTGCTGATGACCACCCGGGACCACGCCGAATTCCACGCCGCCTTCACCGAACGCCGCCAGCCGCGCTGGGAGGGGCGGTGAGGGTCGCGCTCGTGACGGGCGCCGGCCGGGGCATCGGTCGCGCGATCGCGCGGCGGCTCAGCGCCGAAGGCTGCCGGGTCGCGCTGGTGGCGCGCAACCGCGAGCAGCTCGACGAAACCGCCGCCGGGTGCGCCGGGCCGGTGCACGTGATCCCCGCGGACGTCACCGACCCGGACGCCGCCGACCGCGTCCACCACGAGATCGAACAGCAATGGGGTCCGGTGGAGATCCTCGTCGCCAACGCCGGCGCGGGCCATTCCGCCCGCCTGGAGCGCACCACCGACGCCGACTGGCAGCGGATGCTGGACCTCAACCTGACCGCGCCGTTCCGGTTCGTGCGCCGGTCGGTGCCGTCGATGCGCGCGGCGGGGTGGGGGCGGATCGTCGTCATGGCGTCCACGGCCGCGCGGATCGGCGAGCCCTACATCGCCGCCTACACCGCCAGCAAGCACGGCGTGCTGGGCCTGGTGCGCGCCGCGGCGGCGGAGCTGGCCCGCACCGGCGTGACGGTGAACGCCGTCTGCCCCGGCTACGTGGACACGCCGATGACGGAGCAGACGATCGCCACCATCGTGGCCACGACCGGGCGCAGCGCCGAGGAAGCGCGCGAGACCTTGGCGCGCAAGCAGCCGATCGGCCGGCTGATCCAGCCGGAGGAGGTGGCCGAGGCGGTGTGGTTCTGCGTGCGGTCCGGCGCGGTGACCGGGCAGGCGATCCAGGTGGACGGAGGTGCGGTGCAGTGAGCGTGCAGCGGGTGAATCCGCCGGAGCTGGCGCCGCCGCGGGGGTTCTCCCACGCGGTGGTCGCGACCGGCACCACGGTGTTCCTGGCCGGGCAGACCGCACTCGACGCCGAGGGCCGGATCGTCGGCGGCACCGTGGTCGAGCAGTTCGAGCGGGCGTTGTCGAACCTGCTCGGCGCGCTCCGCGCCGCCGGTGGCGCGCCGGACCGGCTGGTCAGCCTCACCGTCTACGCCACCGATCTGGCCGGCTACCGGGCGCACGCCCGCGAGATCGGCGAGGTGTGGCGGCGCCTGGCCGGCACCGACTACCCGGCCATGGCGGCGATCGGGGTGTCCCGGTTGTGGGATGCCGAGGCGCTGGTGGAGGTGCAGGGTTTCGCCGTCGTGTGAGGCGGTCAGGCCGCCGCGCGCAGCGATTCGACGTAGTCGTGCGCGGGGCCGGCCAGCCTGCGCCGCAGCTCGAAGAAGGTGTCCGCCGCCCGGATGCCGATCCAGTCCGGCGGCAGCACGTCGAGCGGCAGCCCGGGTTCCAGGTAGGGCAGGCGGCGCCAGTCGGTGAGCGCGCTGACGTAGTCGGCGAACGCGCGGGCGCCGTCGATGCGGCGGCGCCGCCGGTAACCGGCCAGGACCGGCCCGTGCTGGGCGAGGAACGCGTCGTAGAGCTCGTGCAGGCGGTCCAGGTCCCACCAGTCGCGCACGCGGTCCGCGGTCGCGGCGAAGCCGGCGTGATCGGCCCGGAACAGCTCGACGTAGCCCTGCAGGCCTTGCCGGGCCAGGGTTTCGCGGGTCTCGTCGAGCAGGTGCGCCGGGGCGATCCACACCCCGGCCGACACGGTCCCGAACCCGAGCCAGGACAGCCGGGAGCGCAGCTGGTGGCGTTTGTCGCGTTCGGACTCCGGCACGCTGAACACCACCATCAGCCAGCCTTCGTCGGCGCTGGCGCGGCGGCGTTCGAAGATGCGGCGGTCGCCTTCGTCGAGGATTTCCCGTGCGGTGTCGGACAGTTCGTATCCGGCGACCCCGCCGACCTTCGCCGCGGTCAGCAGTCCCCGGCGCTTGAGGCGGAAGATCGACGAGCGCACCGAGGGCTCGTCCACCCCGCACTGCGCCAGCAACTGGATGAGCGAGGCGACGCTCATCCAGCCGCCCGCCTCCCGGGCGTAGAGGCCGTAGACGGTGACGATCAGCGCGCGTGGTTTCGGCGCGCGGTCCTCGGGATCGGTGGGCACGCGGCGCAGCTTATCGGGTGCCCCGCTTTCTGACGATTGCTTGACTGTCGTCACGAAGAGAGAATACTTGGCGTATGACCACCGTGGGTCCGGGGCTCAGCCCCTCCGCTCATGTCGACACCTTCTGCCGGGACCACCTCCCGCCGGCGCGGTTGTGGCCCGAACTCCTCCTCGACCTGCCCTACCCGCAACGGCTGAACTGCGGGGCCGAACTGCTCGACGCGGTGATCGCCGAGCACGGGCCGGACCGCAGGTGCCTGCTCACCACGGACGGCCGGGCCTGGACCTACGGCGAGCTGCGGCACCAGGTGAACCGCACCGCGTGGGTGCTCACCGAGCAGCTCGGCGTCGTGCCCGGACAGCGCGTGCTGCTGCGCGGCCCGAACACCCCCGCGCTGGCCGCGTGCTGGCTCGCCGTGATGAAGGCCGGCGCGGTGGCCGTGCCCACCATGCCCCTGCTCCGCTCGGCCGAGCTCACCACCATCGCCGAGATCAGCCAGGTCGGCCTCGCCCTGTGCGACGCGCGCTTCACCGGCGAACTGCTCGCGGCGGACCTGGGCGGCGCGCCCGTGGTCACCTACGGTTCGGGGGCCCCGGACGATCTGGACGCGCGCACCCGCGGCGCGCCGGCCGAGTTCACCGCCGTCGACACCGCGGCCGACGACGTCGCCCTGCTGGCCTTCACCTCGGGCACCACCGGACGGCCGAAGGCCACCATGCACTTCCACCGCGACATCCTCGCGATCGCCGACACGTTCTCCCGGCACGTCCTCAAGCCGCGCCCGGACGACCTGTTCACCGGGACGCCACCGCTGGCCTTCACCTTCGGCCTCGGCGGGCTGCTCGTCTTCCCGCTGCGCGCCGGCGCGGCCACACTCCTGATCGAAAAGGCGACACCGGACGAGCTCGCGGACGCGATCGAGGCCCACGAGGTCACCGTCTGCTTCACCGCCCCGACGGCCTACCGCTCCATGCTGCGCTCCGGCCGGGTCCAGGCGCTGGGCCGGTTGCGCCGCGCGGTGTCGGCGGGGGAGCACCTGCCGGAGTCGACCTGGCGGGCCGTGCACGAGGCGACCGGACTGGCGCTCATCGACGGCATCGGCTCCACCGAAATGCTGCACATCTTCGTCTCCGCCGCCGACGACGACATCCGGCCGGGCGCGACCGGCCGCGCCGTCCCCGGCTACCGGGCCGCCATCCTCGACGACCACGGCGAGCCGCTGCCACCCGGCACACCCGGCCGTCTCGCCGTGAAGGGCCCGACCGGCTGCCGCTACCTCGCCGACGACCGGCAGGCCGCCTACGTGCAGAACGGCTGGAACATCACCGGCGACACGTTCGTCGCCGATTCCGACGGCTATTTCCACTACCTGGCGCGCAACGACGACATGATCGTCTCCGCCGGCTACAACATCGCCGGCCCGGAGGTCGAGGAAGCGCTGCTCGCGCACGACGCCGTGCAGGAATGCGGGGTGGTTGGCGCGCCGGACGAGGAACGCGGGCAGATCGTCAAGGCGTTCGTGGTCCTGCAACCGGGCGTCGCGGGCGACGCGGATCTGGTGGGCGAGCTCCAGGCGTTCGTCAAGCAGCGCATCGCCCCGTTCAAGTACCCGCGGGCCGTGGAGTTCGTGGACAGCCTGCCGCGCAGCGCGACCGGGAAGCTCCAGCGGTTCAAGCTGCGGCAGCGCGCAGCGCAGGCCCGGTGAGGAGACCAGGATGCGGATCGCGGTCGTCGGCGGTGGCCCGGGCGGGTTGTACTTCGCCGCGCTCGCCCAGCAGCTGAGCCCCGGCGACGAGATCGACGTCTGGGAACGCAACGCCGCCGACGACACGTTCGGCTTCGGCGTGGTGTTCTCCGACGAGACGCTCGGCGGCATCGAGCACGCCGACGAGTCGATCTACCGGCAGATGGAGCGCGAGTTCGCCCGCTGGGACGACATCGACGTCCACTACCGCGGCGAGGTGCTCACCAGCGGCGGGCACGGGTTCGCCGCGATGAGCCGGAAACGGCTGCTGCAGATTCTCCAGCACCGGTGCGCCGACCTCGGTGTGCGGCTGCACTTCCGCACGCTCGCCCCGGACGTCGACCGGCTCGCGGCGGACTACGACCTCGTGGTCGCCGCCGACGGGGTGAATTCCGCGGTGCGCGCCCGTCACGCCGCGGTGTTCGGCCCGTCCCTGGAGTCCCGCCGCTGCGCCTACATGTGGCTCGGCACGGACAAGGTGTTCGACGCGTTCAAGTTCTACATCGTCGACACCCCGTACGGGGTCATGCAGATCCACGGCTACCCGTTCGACGCCACCGGCAGCACGTTCATCGTGGAGATGGCGGACGAGGTGTGGCAGCGCGCCGGGTTCAAGGCCTTCGCCGACCGCGAGTTCGCGCCCGGCGATTCCGACGAGAAGTCGATCGCGCTGGTGCGGGAACTGTTCGCCGACGTGCTCGGCGACGCCCAGCTGCTGGCGAACAACTCCCGCTGGATCAACTTCACCACCGTGCGCAACCAGCGGTGGCGCCACGGCAACATCATCCTGCTCGGCGACGCCGCGCACACCGCGCACTTCTCGATCGGCTCCGGCACCAAGCTCGCCATGGAGGACGCGCTCGCGCTCGCCGCGGCGCTGCACGAACAACCGGACGTCGAGCGGGCGCTGGCCGCCTACGAAGCCGAACGGCGGCCGGTGGTCGAGTCGACCCAGCGCGCGGCGCAGGCCAGCCTGGAGTGGTTCGAGAACCTGGGGCAGTACGTGCACCAGGAGCCGGTGCAGTTCGCCTTCAACATCATGACCCGCAGCCGCCGGGTCACCTACGACAACCTGCGCGTGCGCGACCCGGAGTTCGTCGAGCGGGTCGACGAGTGGTTCGCCCGGCACGAGCAGCGGCGCGGCAACGGTGACGGCGACGTGCGGCCGCCGATGTTCCAGCCGCTGCGGGTGCGCGGGCTGGAGCTGAAGAACCGGGTCGTGGTGTCCCCGATGGACATGTACCGGGCGACCGACGGCCTGCCCGGGGATTTCCACCTCGTCCACCTCGGCGGCAAGGCGCTCGGCGGCGCGGGCCTGGTGATGACGGAGATGGTGTGCGTGTCCGCCACCGGCCGCATCACCCCCGGCTGCACCGGGATCTACACCGCCGGGCAGACCCGGGCGTGGCGGCGGATCACCGATTTCGTGCACGCCGAGACCACGGCGAAGATCGGCATCCAGATCGGGCACTCCGGCCGCAAGGGCTCCACGCGGCTGATGTGGGAGGGGATCGACCAGCCGCTGCCGGAGGGCAACTGGCCGGTCGTCGCGCCTTCGCCGCTGCCGTACCGGCCCGGGGTGAACCAGGTGCCGCGGGAACTGACCGTGCGGGATCTGGGGGAGATCCGGCAGCAGTTCACCGACGCGGCCGCGCGCGCCGTCGAAGCCGGGTTCGACCTGCTGGAACTGCACTGCGCGCACGGGTATCTGCTGTCGTCGTTCATCTCGCCGCTGACCAACCGGCGCACGGATCGCTATGGCGGTTCCCTGCGCGCGCGGTTGCGGTTCCCGCTGGAGGTGTTCGCGTCGATGCGCGACGTGTGGCCGTCCGATCGCCCGATGAGCGTGCGGATTTCGGCCACGGACTGGTGCGACGACGGGATCACGGCCGACGACGCGGTGGAGATCGCGGCCGCCTTCGCCGAGGCCGGTGTGGATCTCGTGGACGTCTCCACCGGCCAGGTCCACCCCGACGAGAAGCCCGCGTTCGGCCGGTCCTACCAGACCCCGTTCGCCGACCGGATCCGCAACCGCACCGGCGTCGCCACGATGGCCGTGGGCGCGATCTCCTCACACGACGACGTGAACTCGATCCTGCTCGCCGGCCGCGCGGACCTGTGCCTGCTCGGCCGCGCCCACCTCTACGACCCGAACTGGACCCTGCACGCGGCCGCGGAACAGGAGTTCACCGGCCCGGGCGCGGATTGGCCGCTCCCATGGCGGGCCGGCTCCCGGCGCCCGCAAACCGGTCGCACGGAAGGGCCGAAGCCACGACTGGAACTCATCCGCCACGGCGAACCGGGCACGGCGCACCGCAGGTGGCGGCCTGGACGGGGGTGAGGCGCCGGAGGTCAGCCGCCGCTGTCGCGAAGTCGCCGGGCGCGCGATTTCCATTCGTGCCGCCGGAGCGCCCACCACACCTCGCTGATGTCCTGGGCCGATTCCAGCTTCCGGCCGGACAGGTGTTTCGCCTGGTTGATCCGGTACCGCACCGTGTTCGGGTGGATCACCAGCGCCTTGGCCGCCGCCGCGGTGTTCATGCCGGCGGCGAGGAATGCGTCGAGGGAGGACACGAGTTCCTGCCCGAACTCGCCCTGTGCGAGCAGGGGTCCGAGGATCCGGTCGACCAGGTGGTCGCCGACCCCGTGCTCGGACGCGACCGCCACCCGCAGCGAGAGGTTCTCCAGCGTTTGTGGTCCGGTGCGGCCGAACTCGAGACCGACCTCGATCATCTGGCCCGCGACCCGATGGGATTCGGGGATCTGGGTCAGTTCGACGGCAGGCCCGACGCCGACCGTCGGGCCCTCCCCGGGCAGGCCTTCCCCGGTGAGAATGCCGACCGCCTCGCCCTCCACGACCGCGCCGAACGGCGCCAGCCGGTGCGTGGTGCCCCAGCGCAGGATCGCCTGCAGCAGCTGCGCGGCCGATTCCCCGGTGCCGGGCCGGGCCCGGAACGCGCGGTAGCGGGCGGTGGCGACGAGTCCGAACGAAGCCGCGTGGAGTCCCATGTCGGGCGTGGCGAGTCCATCCCGGAGCAGACGGCGCACGAACTCGACGCGACGGGTCTCCGCGGTGCGCGCCATGTCGAGGTCCTCGTCGCGGTGCGCCACCGCGTACTCGCGGCTGACGAGGTCGTTCACCTCCCACAGGATGCGGACGCCCTCCAGCTGTATCGCGGGTTCGACTCCCAGGCCGGTCGCCGCGCGGATCACGAACTCCCGCAGCGCCTGGAAGGACAGCCGGATGGCGAGCAGGACGTGTTCGATCGGGATTCCGGCGCGGGCCCGTTCCGCAGCCACCGAGACGTCCTGAACCTGCTCGGGGACCTGCCCGTCGGTCAACGAGCGGGACGCGGTCTCGATGTGCTGCCGCAACGACCGGTGCAGCGACGCGCGGGGCACGGCAGCATAGGTCGGCACCTTCTCGACGATTTCGGTGATGATCTCCCCGGCCAGCCGGTCGGCGTTGTCGCGCAGCAGCCGCGCGAGATCGTCGAAGGCGCCGGCTATGCCCGCGGACTCCCTCATCGGACCTTCCTTCCCGAGCAGCCTGTTGTGCGACGGCACAATCAACGGGCTCGTGCGTCAGTGGGTCAGACATGGTTCGTGCCCGAGTGTCGCACCTAAAGTAGCAGCCAGGCCGCATGTGCGGCGGTTTTCGAGGCGACCGGGACGCCATTGCTGATCCCGCTTCGGCAACACCCATTGTCGTGGTGCACAACCACGACCTCATCAAAGGAGATGAGCGCCGTGAGCGACCAACCGACGCAGGTGCCGAGCACGACGCTGGCCCGTGTGGCCATGGCGAGCTGTGCCGGCACGACCATCGAGTTCTACGACTTCTTCATCTACGGGACCGCGGCGGCGCTGGTCTTCCCGACGGTGTTCTTCCCCGCGCTCGGTTCGGCGGCCGGGACCGTCGCGTCACTGGCGACCCTCGGCGTCGCTTTCGTCGCGCGGCCGCTCGGCGCGGTGGTGTGCGGGCACTTCGGGGACCGGCTCGGGCGCAAGAACACCCTCGTCGCCACGCTGCTGCTGATGGGCGTGGCGACCATGGTCATCGGGCTGCTGCCGCCGGCCGGGGTCATCGGCGCCGCCGGGCCGATCCTGTTGACGGTGCTGCGTTTCCTGCAGGGTTTCGCCGTCGGCGGCGAGTGGGCCGGCGCCACGTTGCTCGCCGCGGAGAACGCCCCACCTGGGAAACGCGGGCTGTACGCGGTCTTTCCACAGCTCGGCCCGGCGTTCGGCTTCGCGCTGGCCAGCGCTACGTTCCTGGTCGTCGATCTGGCCGTCGGCTCGGGCAGCCCCGCGTTCCTCTCCTACGGCTGGCGGATCCCGTTCCTGGCCAGCGCCGTGCTCGTCCTCATCGGACTGTACGTCCGGCTGGCGGTCACCGAAACCCCGGCGTTCCGCGAACACCTGGCGGAACTCGAAGCCTCGGGTACGCCGGAAGTGCTGCCGCTGCGGGCGGTGTTCCGGGCGCAGTGGCGGGAAGTGCTGCTCGGCGGCGGTGTGCTGACGATCCTGTTCGCGTTGTTCTACGTGGCCACCGCCTACCTCACCTCGTTCGGCACCTCGCGGTCGGGGGCTGGCCTTACCCGGGCCACCGTGCTGGGGCTGGGCATCGTGGCGAGCATCGCGCTGGCGATCACGACCGTGGCGGCCGGCGTGCTGTCCGATCGGTTCGGCCGCAGGCGCACGATCATCGTCGGCTACGCGTTGACGATCCCGGCCGTCGTCGTGTTGTTCGCCTGGCTGACCGGCGGCTCCGGCGTCGCCTACGCGGTGACCCTCGCGGCGATGATGGGGCTCTACGGCATCGCCTACGGCCCGGTGGGCGCCTACCTGCCCGAGCTGTTCCAGACGGCGTACCGCTACACCGGCGCCGGGATCGCCTACAACCTCGGCGGAATCCTCGGCGGTGCCATCGCGCCACTGGTCGCGGCCGCGCTGGCCGCCGCGCACGGCGTACTCGCCGTCGGCGTCCTGCTCGGCGTGCTGGGCGTGCTGAGCCTGCTCAGCACCGTCGCGCTCCGCGCATCCGGAGCCCGCGATCGCCGTCTCGCCGCCTCGCCGAAGCTGGAGCGAACCCTATGACCAGCTCCCAGGCCCTGGCGGGCATCCGCGTCCTCGACCTGAGCCGTCTCGCCCCGGGGCCCTACTGCAGCATGCTGCTCGCCGACCTCGGCGCGGACGTGGTGATGGTCGGCGGCGGCCGGACCGGTGCCCCCATTCCGGTGCTGCGTCGCGGCAAGCACGCGATCGAGCTGGACCTGAAGACCCCGCAGGGGCGCTCGCTGCTGGACCGCATGGTCGAACACGCCGACGTTCTCCTCGAGAGTTTCCGCCCGGGCGTCGCCGCCCGGCTCGGGGCCGACCACGAGCGGCTGAGCCGGATCAACCCGCGACTGGTCTCGTGCAGCCTGACCGGCTACGGCCAGGACGGCCCGCTCGCGCAGCGGGCCGGGCACGACATCAACTACCTCGCCATCGCCGGTGCCCTGGGCACGTTCGGTGCCACGGGCGCCCCGCCCACCCCGCCGCTGAACCTCCTGGCCGACTTCGGCGGGGGAGGCCTGCTGGCCGCGTTCGGCATCCTCGCCGCGCTGCACGAGCGGGAACGCTCCGGCGTCGGCCAGCACGTCGACGCCGCCATGGTCGACGGCGTGCTGTCGATGATGGCCATGCCGTTCGCCGACTGGGGCACACCGACCCTGCCCCGGCGCGGGGCCGGTGCGCTCACCGGCACCATGCCCGCCTACCGCACCTACGAATGCGCTGACGGGCGCTACGTCGCGGTGGGTGCGCTCGAACCGCGGTTCTTCGCGGCACTGTGGAGCGAACTCGGCCTCGGCGACGACGTGCCGGACCACCTCGACCCCGCCCGGTTCCCCGAGCTCACCCGCACGCTGGAGGCGGTCTTCCGCGGCAAGGACCGCGACACCTGGGCCGCGCACTTCGCCGGCAGCGACGCGTGCGTCACTCCCGTGCTCGAGCCCGGGGAACTGGCGGCGCACCCGCACGTGACCGCCCGTCACCCGGACTTCGCGCTGGACCGGGTGCCCGCCGTACCACGGTTTTCCCGCACTCCCGCCGCACCCGGCGGCGCGCCGGCCCCCGGGGAGACCGCCGCGGTGCTCGCGTCGTTCGGGCTCACCCCGGACGACGCCGCACGGGTCGTGGCCCCGCACGACGCCGCGGCCGGGGACCTGAGCTGGCCCCCGATCACCCGACCCCACCCGCACACGGAGAGGAATTCCTGAGACATGAGCACCATCGAGACCGATGTCCACGCCGATTTCCGGGCGATCGTGCGCAAGCTCGCCACGGAGCGGATCGCGCCCCACGCCGCGGACGTCGACGAGAAGGAGCGGTTCCCGGAGGAGGCGTGGCAGGCGATCGTCGAGGCCGACCTGGCCGGTCTCGCGCACCCCGAGCACCTCGGCGGCTCCGGAGCAGATCTGCTGTCGCAGGTCATCGCGATCGAGGAGATCGCCGCGGCCTGCATGACCACCTCGCACGTGCTCCTGGTGAACTGGGCGGGCACCTGCACGATCCTGTCCCACGGCTCGGAGGAACTGCAGAAGCTCGTCGTGCCGCAGGTGGCGAGCGGGCAGGCCGGCGCGGGCTGGTGCCTCACCGAACCGACCGCGGGATCCGATGTCGCCGGCCTCACCACCACCGCCACCAAGGTCGACGGGGGCTGGCGCCTCACCGGTCTCAAGCGCTTCATCAGCAACGCGCCCTGGGGCACCTGGTTCGCGGTGCTGGCCCGCACCGGCGAGAGCAGCCACGGTGTGTTCATCGTGCACCGCGACGACCCGGGCCTGTCCTTCGGGCCGCACGAACGCAAGATGGGCCTGCGCGGCAGCCCGACCGCCGACCTCGTGCTCGACGACTGCGTCGTCCCCGACGTCCGGGTCGTCGGCGACCCCACCCAGGGATACCGCTACATCATGGCGGAACTCAACGGCAGCCGGGCGCTGATCGCGGCGCAGGCGCTGGGCGTCGCGCAGGGGGCGTTCGACGCCGCCCTCGCCTACACCTCGGAACGGTCGCAGTTCGGCCAATCCGTGTCGCGGTTCCAGATGGTTCGCGGCATGGTCGCCGACATGGCCGTGCGGCTCGCCTCCGCCCGTGCCCTGCTCTACGAGGCCGTGGCGCTGATCGAGGCTGGTCACCCGGACGCGCGCGCCCGTGCGGCCATGGCGAAGCTGCTGTGCAGCGACAACGCCATGTCCGTCACCACCGACGCCGTGCAGCTCTTCGGCGGCTACGGCTACATCCGCGACTACCCCGTCGAACGGATGATGCGGGACGCGAAGATCACGCAGATCTACGAGGGCACCAACCAGATCCAGCGAACGCTCATCGCCAAGGCCGCCTACGCCGGGGTGGGCGCCGCATGAGCCGCGCACTCGAGGGCGTCCGCGTCGTGGAGCTCTGCGAGATCATGCAGGGACCGCTCGCCGGCCAGACCCTCGGCGACCTCGGTGCCGACGTCGTGAAGATCGAACGGGGCGAACGCGGGGACGCGATGCGCACGCTCGACCGGGAGGCCGTGGCGCACGGCCGGGTGTCGTCGTACTTCGTGGCGCTCAACCGCAACAAGCGCAGCATCGCCCTCGACCTGAAGACGCCCGGCGGGATGGACGTCCTGCACCGGCTCCTCGCCGAGGCGGACGTGCTGGTGCACAACTACCGGCCGCACGCGATCCGCCGGCTCGGACTGTCCTATGCGGACCTGGCGCCGCGGTACCCGCGGCTGGTCTACGGCAGCGCATCCGGGTTCGGCGCCACCGGGCCCCTGGCGCACAAACCGGGGCAGGACATGCTGGCCCAGACCGTGAGCGGCCTCGCCAGGGCGGTGGGGAACCGGGAACTGGCGTCCTACCTCAACCCCACCGCCCAGGTGGACTACGCCTCGGGCATGGGGCTGGTGCAGGGCATCCTCGCCGCTCTGCTGGAGCGGGAGCGCAGCGGGCTCGGGCAGGAGGTGAGCGTGAACCTGCTCGACACGGCCGTGGCGATGCAGATGCTCGAAGCGGCGGCGCACACGATGTACGCGCACACGCTGAACTGGGTCACCCAGTGGTACGGCGGCACCTTCCCCACGACTGACGGCGTGGTCACCGTCCTCGGCCTGTTCCGGGACAACGCGGTCCGGCTGATCTGCGATGCCCTGGACATCCCGGACCTCAGCCTGCGTGCCGACCTCGCCACGACCGAGCTGCAGGCGAGGAACAAGGACATCGCCAATCAGATCATCGCCCCGGTCGTCGCCCGGCTCAGCACGGCGGAGGCACTGGAGCGCTTCGAGGCGGCCGACCTGCTGTGCGCCCCGCAGCTCACGCTCGCCGAGGCGCTGCGGCACCCGCAGCTTGCCGTCAACGAGCTCCTGGTCGACGTCGAGGTCCCGGGCCAGGACCGGGCTCGCGTCGTGGGCTTCCCGGTGCGCCTGTCCCGGAGCCGCGCGGACGTGCGCCGGGCGGTCCCGCGGCTGGGGGAGCACACCGCGGAAGTCCTGGGCGAACTCGGATACCAGCCGGACCGGATCGCGGAACTCGCGAGCCAGGGCGCCGTCCGCCCCGGCCACGTCGAGCACGAGGAGGTTCACCGATGACCGCCGGATCGCACACCGAGGCCGCAACGTTCGCGGCCGCCCGCGCCCGCATGCAGGCAAGGGTGGACCAGACGGTCGACGCCGGCCTGCCCGGGCTGCCGCACCACGCCGACGTCCGCACGGGGGAGTGGACGACCACCCCGGACGGGGACTGGACCGGCGGGCACTTCGTCGGCCAGCTCTGGCTGGCCGCCCGCCGGGGCGGCCGCCACAGGGAAGCCGCCCGCGCGTACTCGGCCCGTCTCGACGGGCGGGAGCACTCGCCGACCATCTTCCGCGGCTTCCTGTTCCACTACGGTGCCGCGCTCGGCGGTCACCTGCTCGGCGACGGGGCCGCGTGGGAACGCGCCGAGCGGGGAGCGCGGGGGCTGGCCGGCTCGTTCAATCCCGCCGCGGGAATCATGCCCCTGGGCACGGCAGCCGAGGAGGCGCACAGCGTCGGGGACGCCGAGACCAGCATCGACGCGGTCGGTGCCGTGTCGGCGTTGCTCTCCGCGGTCGCCGACCGCACCGGTGACCACCGGATGCGCGACGCTGCGGTCGCGCACGCCCGACGGCACATCGAGATCTGCGTGCGCGACGACGGTTCGGTGTGCCAGTCCGGCACAGTCGATCCGGTGACCGGGCAGCTCGTGCGGCGGTACAGCCACAAGGGCCACTCGCCGTCGAGCACCTGGGCGCGCGCCCAGGCGTGGGCCATGCTCGCGTTCACGATGTCGGCGCACTGGTTGCCGGGGCACCCGGAATTCCTCGACACCGCGGTGACCGTCGCCGACTGGTGGGCGGCGCATGTGCCGGAGGACCTGGTCACCTTCTGGGACTTCGACGACCCGGCCGTCCCGCACACCTTCAAGGACACCTCGGCGACCGCCATCGCGGCGGCCGCGCTGCTCAAGCTCGCCGCGCTGCTGAGGGACGGCCGGAAGTACCGGGACCTGGCGCGTCGCACGGTCGACGCGCTGGTCACCGGGTACCTGCGTCCGGTACCCGGCCTGCCCGGGGAGATCGCCGTGCTGACCACCGGCTGTTACAACAAGCTCCTGGGACTGGCCACGGCGGACGAGCTGGTCTGGGGCGACTACTACTTCACCGAAGCCCTCGCCGTGCTCGACGGGGACCTCGACCCCCTGGCGGTCTGAGCCATGGCCGAGGTTCTGGTGGTGCTGATCGAGGGGATGGACGACGGCCGGGAGATCACGGTGCGGGTGGCCGGGAACACCCGCACCGGGGTGGTGACCTCGCCGCGGGCATCGCGGGCCGGGTGCGCCGCGGGCTACCCGCTCCCCGGCGAACTGGACGAGTGAGCGCGGTAATGCCCCGGTGCGACCCCGAATTCACGTTTGAACGCGTGCGAGAACGCGAACGGCGAGGCATACCCGACGCGCTGCGCGATGGACGCCAGCCCCAGGTCGGTTTCCCGCAGCAGCCGGGCCGCGAGCGTCATCCGCCAGTGCGTCAGGTAGGTCATCGGGGCCTGCCCGACCAGATCCGTGAACTTCCGGGTGAGCGTGGTGCGGGACAGGCCCGCCTCCGCGGCCAGGTCCTCGATCCGCCACGGCCTGCCGGGGGTGCGGTGCATCGCTTCGAGGACCGTGGTGATGGCGGGATCGCGGAGTGCCCGGGGCCAGCCGAGGTGGCCGTGATCGTCGAACCAGGCGCGGATCAGGTAGACGAGCAGGAGATCGAGCAGGCCGGCCAGCGCGGCGTCCCGCCCCGGACGCCGGGTGGTCGTCTCGGCGGCCAGGAGGTCCAGCGCCCCGCGCAGGTGGCTGTGGTCGCCGACGCGCGCGGGCAGGTGCACGAGGTCCGGAAGCGCGGCCAGCAGCGGGTGGGTGTGCCGCCGGTCCAGCCGGTACTTGCCGCAGAGGAACTCGACGCTGCCCCACGGATCCGCCACGGCGTGTTCGAACGGCACGGCGCCGGCCCCGTCGCGCGAGCCGGACAGCACGTGCCCGTCACCGGCGGGCAGGAGCACGACGTCCCCGGGCCCGAGCTGAACCGGGTCCCGGCCCTGCATCAGCAGCCAGCCGGACCCGCGCACGAGTACGTGGAAACCCGCGCCCTCGTACGGCGCGAACCGGTACGACCACGGGAGACCCACCCGCATCCGGTTCGCCGCGGGCCGTCCGGTGCGCATCACCCCGATGATGTCGCTGAGCAGATCCACACCGTCGACTCTATCGCTCACGCACTGGGCCGGACGCGTATGCAACTGCGCCGATCGATCATTCACTGGCTCACCCGCGGTGCCTAGCCTGGGCTCATGGCTGATTTCACCATCGGCGCGGTCGAAGTGACGAAAGTGCCCGAATGGACCGGCGAGATCGCACCGGCCCGCTTCATCATCCCCGACAGCGCCCCGGAGATCTGGCGGGACAACGAGTCCTGGCTGGCGCCCGATCACTGGAACCCGGACACCGGCGCCTACCGCGGCGCGGTGCAGACCTGGGTCCTGCGCAGCGAGGGAAAGACCGTGCTCGTGGACACCGGGGTGGGCAACGGCCGCGACCGGCCGCAGATCCCGCTGTTCGACCACCTCGACACCGATTTCCTCGACCGCCTCGCCGCCGCCGGTGTCCGGCCGGACGACGTGGACGTCGTCGTCAACACCCACATTCACTACGACCACGTCGGCTGGAACACCCTCGGCGGCGAGCAGGGCTGGGAGGCGACGTTCCCGAACGCGACCTACCTCATCCCGGCCGTCGACGCGCGCTACTTCGCGCCCAAGAACGCCGGACGCCGCCCGGCGCCCCGAGACGACTACGAACGCCTGCGGCGGAAGGGAAGTCTCCTCGTCTACGCCGACAGCATCGCGCCGGTGCTCGGGCGCGCCACGCTGTGGGAGGACAGCTACCGGGTGGACGGCAACCTCACCCTGGAAGCGGCGCCCGGGCACACCCCGGGATCCTCCGTGCTGCGCGTGCGTTCCGGCGGCGACAAGGCCGTCTTCGTCGGCGACATCCTGCACAGTCCCGTGCAGATCCTGGAGCCGACCTGCAACAGTTGCTTCTGCGAGGACCGCGAGCAGGCGGCCGCGACCCGCAGGCGCCTGCTCGAACAAGCCGCGGACGAGGTGGAGATCGTGATCCCCGCGCACTTCGCGGGCGCCGGAGCGGCCGAGGTGAAGCGCGACGGCAACCGGTTCCGCATCGACCGCTGGATCGGCGCCGACGAGGCGGACCGCCCACCAGCCGACGTGCGCCGGTGACCACATCGGAGTGGCGTCACCGCAGCGGGGAGAACGGCACGGGGATCGCGATGGTCGACGTGGCGTGGGCGATGTTCTCCGGGCCGTTCTCCGGTGGCCAGATCCCGCGTTCGTAGGACTCGCGGCGGATGGCCAGCCGCTCGTCGAGGCTGGGGAACGGCCAGATGTGGGTGATGCGGGGTGCGCCGTCGAGGGCGTACATCGCCGTGGTGAGCGGGTAGAGCTTCGTCCGCTCGGGCAGGGCCGCCTCCCAGCCTGCCATCGTGGGGCCGAGGCCGCCGACCTTGAGCCGGTAGGTGCGGAACTCGTAGACGCCGCCGAACTGTCCGGTCCGCACGGGCGGCAGGAACGGGAACGGCGCGTAGCTGCAGACGCGGAACGATTCCAGGTGCTCGCCGATGCCGAACGGGTCGGAGCTGGTGAGGATCCGCTGCCGTTCGGCGGCGAGGGTCCCGGCGTCGGCGAACTCCCGCAGCAGCAGCAACCGGCCGACGATGACGCCGTGCTCGGTCTCCCAGCAGCCCAGCAGCGTCCCGCCCGCGGCGCTGTCCGTGGTGTAGGACTCCAGCGCCGGCAGCGCCTCCGGCACCGCGCGGAGCTTGAGCGCCAGCTCGGTCAGCTCATACAGCATCGTCGATCCTCTCCGTCGCCGCGGTGTGCCCGGCCGCCCGGCCGAAGACCGCGGCGCGCATCAGGGCCGCCCCGCCCGGGTAGTCGCCGGAGAACAACCCGCCGGTGGCTTCACCGGCCGCGTACAGCCCGGGCACCGGTGCGCCGCCGGCGTCGAGCGCCCGCCCGTCCGGGTCGATGCCCACCCCGCCGAAGGTGAAGGTCAGGCCGGTGACGGCGTGGTAGGCGACGAACGGTGGTGTGTCCAGCGGCGTGGCCCACTGGGATTTGGGCGGGGTGAGACCAACGGTGCGCCCGTCGCGGCAGGCGCGGTTGAACTCCTCGACGGTGCGTGCCAGCCGGTCGGCGGGCACCCCGATGCGCTCGGCGAGGGCGGGCAGGGTGGGCGCGGTGACCGGCACGGCGTGCCCGGCGAACTCGTCGGCCACCCGGGTCGCGGTCCGCTGGTCGAAGATCTCGAACGCCTCGCTCCCGGGCTGCCGCCTGATCGCCGCACCCATCTTCGAGTAGTTCCGCACCCACGGTCCTGGCCCCTCGTCGACGAACCGTTCGCCGTCGGTGTTGACGAGCACGCCGAGCCAGAACCCGTGCAGCGGGAACGGTGGCGGCGCGGCGCTACTGCCGGGTGAGGGCTGGGACGGGTCGACCGCGGCCGAATGACAGCGCGACCAGTCACCCGCGGGCGTCGCACCCGCCTGGATCGCGGCGGTGATCCCGTCCCCGGTGGCCAGCCGGGTGCCGCGTAGCCGCGTGGTCGACCAGTCCGGCCCCAGGTGGCGCAGGCGGAGCTCGGGGGAGGCCTGGAACCCGCCGGTGGCGACCACCACGGCACCGGGCACCACACCCGCGCCGGTCACCGCGCCCGTCACCCGGCCGTTCTCCCGGACGAGGCCGGCGAGCGGCGTGGACCAGCGGATCTCGACGCCGAGGCGCTCGGCGTGCCGCAGCAGCGGCTCGATCACGGCGAACCCGCGGGACATCCCCGCACCGGCGCAGGTCAGGACCTGCCCGGGTGGCACGTGCAGCACGCCGTCGCGCACCTGCGCGCCGAGCGTCCGGTTGAACACGAACCGCACGCCCCGGCCGGCCAGCCAGCGCACGGTGTCCAGGGACCGCTGCGCGAGCGCGCCGACCAGCGCCGGGTCCGCGCGGCCACCGCTCATCGCCATGAGCTCGGCGGTGTAGGCCTCGGCGGTGTAGGGCGGGGCCTCGATCCGGTCGTGTTCCAGCCCGGGCTCGACGTCCGTCGTGATGGATGCGAGGTCGTCCGGGCCGTCGTAGCGGAACAGGAACAGCCCTCCGGAGAAGGCGGCGTTCCCGCCGACGTCCTGGCGGCCGCCCTTCTCCAACAGCACGACCCGCGCGCCCGCCTCGCGCGCGGCGATCGCGGCGGACAGCCCGGACAGGCCGGCTCCGGCGACAACGACATTCGTCACTGGTCCTCCTCGGTCACCACGTGAAGGAGAGTGGTGCGGCGGACTCACCGGCACGCGGCACCGGGCCGGTGTGCCGGACGAAGCCGCGGCCGCGCA
This sequence comes from Amycolatopsis sp. 3B14, assembly GCF_050958625.1. Taxonomy (NCBI): domain Bacteria; kingdom Bacillati; phylum Actinomycetota; class Actinomycetes; order Pseudonocardiales; family Pseudonocardiaceae; genus Amycolatopsis; species Amycolatopsis sp. 3B14. Next base: position 39,955 of record NZ_JBHZEN010000070.1, on the reverse strand, counting down.
CGCCGATCTCGCCGACCAGCCAGTTGGCGGTGCCGATCAGCCGCGGCAGGTCGATCCCGGTGGTCACACCGGACAGTTCGAGCAGCTGGACCGCGTCCTCCGTGCACAGCCCGCCGCCGCGGCCGCCGGGGACCGCGGGATGCCCGCCGCTGCCTGCGAGCGCGGTGTCGATGCGGCGGACGCCGAGTTCGACCAGCGGGAGCAGGGCGGCCAGGCCCATCCCGCGGTCGTCGTGGATCTGCACCGTCAGGTTGTCGGCGGGCACGTGCGCGAGCGCGGCGGAGACGACCTCGCGGATCTGCGGCGGCGCCGCGTAACCGGCGGAGTCGGCGAGGATCCACCGGTCCACCCCGATGTCGAGCAGCCGCCGGGCCAGCAGGCCGAGGTCGTCCGCGCCGCGCGCGGGCCCGGTCGGGCCGCCCCAGGCGAAGATGACGTAGGTGGCGAGCTCGATGTCGTGGCCGTCGGCGAAGGCGGCCATCCGCTCCAGCTCGGCCAGCGAGTCCGAAGTGGAGCGTCCGGTGTTGGCGCGGGCGAACTCCTCGTCGGCCGACAGCAGGAACGCCGCGGTGTCCGCGCCGGCCTCGATCGCGCGGGCCAGGCCGCGCGTGTTGCCCACGCAGCAGCCGAGTGTGAGCCCGCTCCGGCGTGCCTGCGCGAACACCTCGCCGGCGTCGGCGAGACCGGGGACGAGATCCGGCCGCACGAAGGAGGACAGCTCGAACGCGCGCACCCCGGCCTCGGTCAGCCGCCGCACCAGCTCGATCTTCACGTCCGTGGGCACGAGGTGGTCCTGGAAGGTCAGCCGCGGTGAGATCTCGCGGATGAGCACGCCGGGCTCAGGCATGGCGGGTCGGGGTCAGTCCCGCGGCGTGGGCGTCCCAGGCGTCGCGGTGGCCGTGGTCGCGCAGGTCGGTCTTACGCACCTTGCCGGTCGGGGTGACCGGCAGCCGGTCGACCACCCGGTAGTAGCGGGGCACCATGAAGTGCGGCATGGACCGGTCGCAGTGCGCGAACAACCCGGCCAGGTCCAGGCGTTGCCCCGGCTCCGGCTGCACCACCGCCAGCACCTCGTCCTCGCCCAGCTCGGAGGGGGTGCCGACCGCGGCCGCGGCGACCACGCCGGGGAAGGCGAGCAGCACCGACTCGACCTCGTGCGAGGAAATGTTCTCCCCGCGGCGGCGCAACGCGTCCTTCTTGCGGTCGATGAAGTAGAAGTAGCCCTCCTCGTCGCGGTAGCCGAGGTCGCCGGTGTGCCACCACAGGTCCCGCATCGTCGCGAGCGTCGCTTCCGGATCGCGGTGGTAGCCGGAGAACATCACGTGCGGCTCGCGCGGCCGGTACACGATCTCCCCGGCCTGGCCGGGTGCGGCGGACCGGCCGGTCTCGTCGTGCACCTCCACGACGGACGACGCGGTCGGCAGCCCGATCGAGCCGACCTTGCGCTCCCGCAACGGGTTGTAGAGGACGTTCTTGATTTCGGTGAGCCCGTAGCCCTCCACCACGTGCACCCCGAACCGCTCCTCGAACGGGTGCAGCACCTGCGGCGGCGCGGGCGCGGCGAAGACCTTGCGCGCCTCGTGGTCGCGGTCCCGCGGCGACGGTGGCTGCGCGAGCAGCATCGGCAGGATCGAGCCGAGCGCGTTGAACTGGGTGATCCGGTGCGCGCGCAGCTCCTCCCAGAAGCGGCTCGCGCTGAACCGCCGCCCGATCACCACCGTCGCCCCGGCGTGGAGGCCGTGCATGGTGATGTTCACCTGCGCGGCGCCGTGGAACAGCGGTAGGCAGGTGTAGAGGCGCTCGTCCGGCGTGGTGCCCATCTGCTCGGCGCACTCGCGCCCGGCCACCACCTGCATCCGGTGCGGCATCACGACACCCTTGCTGCGCCCGGTGGTGCCGGAGGTCAGCATGATGGCCACCGGATCGGCCGGGCCGACGCGGGGGAGCGGGACGGCCGGATCACCGCCGCCGAGCAGGTCGCTCCAGGTCAGCACCCGCACCCCGGGCGGCACACGGCGCGGCGCGGCGGCGTCGACCAGGACGACGGTGTCCAGCGTGCCGGGCGGTTCCGGCAGGTCGGCGACCAGTTCCAGCAAAGCCGCCTCGGTGACCAGGATCCGCACGTCCGTGCCGCGCAGCGCGTGGTCCAGGAACTGTCCCTTGTAGGCGGTGTTGATCGGGACCTCGACCAGTCCGGCGCGTGCCGCGCCCAGCCACGTGAGCACGTACTCGGCGCGGTTGGGCAGGAGAATGCCGACCGACTCGCCCGGCGCGGCGCCGAGCGCGACCAGACCGCGGGCCACCCTCGTCACGGTCTCGTCCAGCTCGGCGTAGGTCAGCTCGGTGTCCCCGCACACCAGCGCGGCCCGGCCGGGATGGGCCCGGGCGCGCTCGGCGACGAGCGCGCCGACCGTGGTGTCGGCTAGTTCCGCCGAGCTGCCGCGCGCGAGTGTTCCGGTCATGCCAGCTCCTTCTTGGCCCGGGCCAGGAAGTCCTCCAGGGCCGGGTCCCAGGTCGCCTCGGCGCCCGTCGTCACGAGGAACGCGCCGATGCCGAGGTCGCGGTAGGTGCCCAAGGTGTTCAGGATGCGCTCCTCGGTGCCGACCAGCGCCTGCGAGTTGGCGAAACCACCCAGCAGTTTCGTCAGCCCGGTCCAGAAGCAGTCGTCGTGCAGTTCCTCCTCGGTCAGCGCGAGCGCCCGCTGGCGGCCCACCGAGGTGTCGGCCGAGGACGAGCGCAGGAACTTGCCGGACGCCTCGGCGATCTGCCGTTCCACGGAGCGGGCGAGGGCCCAGGCGTCGTCGTCGGTGTCGCCGAGGAACAACCGCAGGCTCAGCGAGAACCGCATGTCGCGATCGTGGCGCGCGGCTGCCGCCCGGACCCGGTCGATGCGTTCCTTGGTGCCCGCGAACGGTTCGCCCCACAGCATGTACAGGTCGGCGTGGCGGGCGCCGAACTCGACGGCGTCGTCGCTCTCGCCGCCCATGAAGATCGGGACCTGCCCCTGCACGGGTTTGGTCAGGATCTTCACCGCCTCGGCCGTGTAGTACTCGCCGTGGTGGTCGAACGGCTCGGCGGAGGTCCAGGTGCGGCGCACCACGTCGAGGTACTCGGTGGCGCGGCGGTAGCGCTCGCTCTTGGGCAGGGCGTCGGATTCGCGCCGGAGGTCCTTGTCCGACCCGCCGACGACCACGTTGATCGCGAGCCGGCCGCGGGCCAGCACGTCGAGCGTGGCGAAGTAGCGGGCGGCGGCCACCGGCGGCATGACCCCGGGCCGGTGCGCGACGATCGGCGCGAACTTCTCGCTGGCGGCGAGGGCGAACGGCGCGGTGGCGTGGTTGTGCGGCCAGGTCGAGGAGTAGCCGACGAGGACGCGGTCGACGACCGCGGAGCGGTCCAGCTCCCGGACCCGGGCGAGCATCCGGTCCGGGTCGGTTTCGCCGGATTCGAGGGGCTGCAGCCCGGTGAAGAATTCGACCATCGTTCCTCCTAGTTGTGCGAGGCCAGCCACGCTTCGTGGCGGGCGTAGTGATCGGGGCGGCGGGTGCGCAGTTCGGCGTGCGCGGTGGCCAGCGGTGTCCCGGCGAGGGACATCCGCGCCGAGACCGTCCAGTCCCGCCCGGCATGGTGGTCGATGCGCGCGGTGACCTGCAGTGGACGCTCGACCGGGACGGGCCGCAGGTAGGACACGGTCAGGGACTTGGTCACCAGGCGGGGCTCGGTGGACAGGGCGGCCAGGTTGAGCACTTCGTCGAACACCGCGGCCGTCCAGCCGCCGTGCGCCACTCCCGGCCCGCCCTGCCAGTGCGCGGGGCAGACGACGTCGAAGCGGGTCGCGTCGACGGCGGCGATGCCCAGTCGGCACCGGTCCTCGGCGGCGCAGCCGCCGCACAGCAGGCGGCCGGAGGCCGACGGGGAGATCGCGAAGGCGTCGGGGTCATCCGGCATGCCCGGCCTCCCTTCGCAGGGCGGCGACCACGGTGCCGGGCACGTCGATCGCGCCGCGCCGCAGTGTTTCGGCGCGGCGGGCCACGGACCGGTCGAAGGGCACCCGGACCGGGTCGCCGCCCGTGACGGGCCTGGTCGCCCTGATCGAGGCGGCGTACTCGGTGACCCGGCGGCGGTAGCCGGCGGCGTCGGTGAGGGAGCCGGGATCGACGAGCAGGACGAAGAACCCGCAGTCCGAGATCCCGGGCGGTGCGGCGGCCGCGCCGGTCATCATGCCCAGCAACTGGACGACCAGCGCCAGGCCGGAGCCCTTGTGCCCGCCCCACACGCCCAGCGCCCCCGCCAGCGCCGCTTGCGGGTCGAGGGTGGGCAGGCCGCCGGAGTCGTAGGCCTGGCCGGGGTCGAGTTTCTCGCCGAGCCGGGCCTTGAGCACCACCTCGCCGTGCATGACGGCGGAGGTGCCGATGTCCCAGATGACCGGGCTCGGTTCGGCGGGGAACCCGAACGCGATCGGGTTGGTGCCGAAGCGGCCCTCGGTGCCGCCGTGCGGGGCGACCACGGCGGGCCCGCTGCCCGCGATCATGCCGGCGAACCCGGCGTCCGCGGCCTTTTCGAGGTAATAGGAGAACATGCCGGTGTACCAGGTGTTGCGGGCGCCGACGACGGCGATGCCGTGGGCTCGCGCTTTGTCCATCGCGAGTTCGACGGCGCGCATCCCGGCGAGGTAGCCCACCTGGTCGCCGGCGTCCACAGTGGCCGACACCGGCGTCTCGGCCACCACCCGCATGGGCCGCGGCGGCGCCGGGGTGGCCCTGATGCGCTCCACGATGGACAGTGCGCGGGCCAGGCCGCCGAAGGCCAGCCCACGCAGCTCGCAGTCGAGCAGGTGGTCGGCGATGATCCCGGCGTCGGCGGGGGAGTGCCCGGCGCGGGTCATCACAGCGGTCACGAGGGTGCGGGCCTCGGACAGGGACAGGGTGGTCATGAACCGGCCTCCGTGGCGAGTTCGGCGATGGGGGCGGGCTCCGGCTCGCGTGAACGGGCCAGTGCGAGTGCGGCGATCGCGCTGACCGCCGCCGCGGCCAGCAGCAGGTAGGCGGGGGAGCGCCGGTCACCGGTCAGCTCGACCAGGGCCTGGCAGATGAAGACCGCCGAGCCGCCCAGGACGGCGACGGCGATGTTGTAGGTGAGGCCGACGACGCTGCCGCGCATCCGCACCGGGACGAGCTGCACGTAGGCGATCGGTGCGGCGCCGGAGTAGAACGCCGGTCCCGCCGACAGCAGCAGCGTGCAGAGCACGGCCAGCCACAGCGGCGGTGCGGTGGCGAGGACGGCGAACAGGGGATAGGTCACCACCAGCACGGCGACCGAGGCCACGAGCAGCGCGCGGGGCTTGCCCAGCCGGTCCGCGGCCCGGCCGCCCGCGGCCACCAGGAACACGCCGGCGAGCAACGCGAACGCGATCACCGCGGTCGCCGTGGCGGGGGACAGGCGCAGCTGGATGAGGTAGCTCTGCACGTAGGTGTAGACCATGTAGATCCCGACGATGTGCAGCACGGACACGCCGATGAGCAGGAAGACCCGGGACCACTGGCGGGAGGACGGCGCTGTGGCCGGCCGGCCGCGCGTGGCCAGGAATTCCGGTGTTTCGCCGAAGCGGCTGCGCAGGTAGAGCCCGATGACGCCGATGGGCAGAGCCAGGAGGAACGGGACCCGCCAGCCCCAGTCGAGCATCTGCTCGCGGCTGAGCGCGGTGTTCAGCGACAGCACGACGACCGCGCCCAGCAGGAAACCGGCGAGGCTGCCGACCTGCACCCGGCTGGACAACGCGCCGCGGCGGTGCGGCGGGGCGAACTCGGCGACATAGATGATCGCGGTGGTGAACTCGCCGCCCGCGGCAAGGCCCTGCGCGAACCGCAGCAGCACCAGCAGGATCGGCGCGGCGATCCCGACGACCGCGGTGGTGGGCAGGACCCCGATGAGCGTGCTGGCCACGGCCATCAGCAGCAGCGACGCCACCAGCGCGGGGCGCCTGCCCAGCCGGTCGGCCAGCGGCCCGAAGACCAGTGCGCCCGCGGGCCGGGCGAGGAAGGCCGAGCCGAACACGGCGAACGACGACAGCAGCGCCGTGCCGGGGCTCGCGGCCGGGAAGAAGACGGTGGCCAGCACGGTGGCGAGGAAGCCGTAGACCGCGTAGTCGTAGGTCTCCACCGTGTTCCCGACCGACGCCGCGAGTGTGGTGCGCCTGACCGTCGCAGGTGTGGTCATGACAAGCCTCTCCGTTGAGGTGGGTGTGCGGGGTGTCAGGCCGCGAGGTGGTGGTAGCGGCTGCGGAAGAACAACAGGGGCGCCGCGGCGGTGCCCGCGGCGAGGTCGTCGACACGGCCGAGCACGATGTGGTGGTCGCCCGCGTCGTGGACGGACTGGATCGTGCAGGCGATCCAGGCGGCGACGCCGTCGAGCACGGGATCGCCGTGCGGTCCGGGCCGCCACGACAGGCCGGCGAACTTGTCCCCACCGGGAGTGGCGAGCGCGCGGCACACGTCCTCCTGATCGGCGGCGAGCACGTTGACGCAGAACGTGCCGCGCTCGGCGATGCGGGGGAACGTCGAGGAGGTCTTCGCGGGCAGGAACGCCACCAGCGGCGGGGACAGCGAGACCGAGGTGAAGGACGAGACCGCCATGCCCACCGGCCGCCCGTCGCCGTCCAGCGCGGTGATCGCCGCGACGCCGCTGGGGAAGTGACCCAGGACGGACCGGAACCGCGCCGGGTCGATCGGTGATGTAAGCATGCTTAGACCATATAAGCGTGCGTAGATGAGCGCAAGCATGCTTACACCTTGTTCGCGCTCGACCACTACGCTGCAGGGGTGACCGATCAGCTGCCCTACATCGACCCGTTCGACGACGGTCGCGCGCCCGCCCGGACCGTGACCGACATGGACGAGGCCTCGTCGCTGATCGACGCGGCGTTCCGGTTCGAGCGCGCCGTGACCCGGATCGGCAACGCCCGGCTGCGGCCGTGGAACATGACGCTGTCGAGCTACTCGGCGCTGCGGATCCTGGCCAACCGCCCGAACCTGACCCTCGCCCAGCTGGCCCGGCGTTGTTATGCGCGGCCGCAGACGATGACCAGGATCGTCACGCAGCTGGAGAACCGCGGGTTCGTCGCGCGGAGCGCCCACCCGGAGAGCGAGCGCGCCCTGTCGCTCGCGGTCACCGACGCCGGCCGCGCCGCGCTGGAGGAGATGGGCACGGAGGTGCTCAAGATCAGCGAGACGCTGAACTCCGTGCTCGGCCGGGAGGACATCGTCGCCGCCGACCGGCAGCTCCGCAAAGCGGCGGTCGTCGTCGAGGGCGAACTGAAGGACATGGAACGCGCCGAGAAGTGAGCACAGCGCAGCTACGTGCGACGCGGCAAGGTCCGGCGCCGGCCGGCAGGCGGGCGCTGCCAGGGAATGACGCGGAAGCGCATCGTGCCGACGAACGGGCGGAGCCGGCCGGCGATCCAAGCACCGTGAGTGCTCGTCGTGCTCGGCGGTTCCCCCGGCATCGCTCGGCCACGCACGACGGCGTGCGGGCTCAGCGCGTCGAAGGTTCCACCAGGTCCTTGACGCGGCGCAACGCGTCAGGCTGGACCGCGGGGGCCCGCTGGACGAATCGTGCCGTCGCCGGGAGGCAGACGCTGTAATAGCCGATCACGGCGACCATCCGGCGCTCAGATCGGCGACGACGCCCAGGCCGGGGGACAGGACGTCCCAGCCGGCCAGCCGCACCGGCCGCTGGCAGAACGGGTTCGTGAGCTCGACCGGATCACAGGCTTCGGCGCCGAGGTAGCTGATCGAGGCGCCGCCGACGGCGACTGCCAGGGCGAACGTCGCGATCGCTCCGCTGAGGGGGTGCTGGATTTCGCGGAGGACATCGGGCTGTCCGGCGCGCCGGGGTGGCTGCTGGCGAGTTTGATCTGCGGAGCCGCGGTATGCCGGCCACCCAGCTCCACCGCTCGACGCTCTGCCACACGATCGGTGAGCCTACCGTCCGGGATCTCCGTTCCGGCCGGAGCGGAAACCACGCCGTCCCGTCCGGTTTGTCCGGCGTCAACTCACGGATCCAGGTCACAGTCACCGTCCCGGTGGGACACCAGACTCCTGCTCACGGAACTGGACCGGAACGGCGAGGGTGAGCGGAGATGGTGGTGTACGTACCCGACGGTGGACCAGCGGTGCCACAGCTGTGCAGGGCCGAGGATCTGAGCGCGCTGTCGGTCCGCGCCGCGGCGGAGTCGCCTCGGTGGGGGCTCCTGTCGCGGGCACTGGGTGCCGCCGGCGCGGGCGAGGTCGCCGGCGATCACGTCTGGCTCGACGTCTCCTGGTTGCGCTCCGCCGCTGGTGATCGCGATCAGGACTGGCACGACGGGTTCACCCGCATGCTCGACCACGCCGCACGCCAGGGCTGGGTCAGCGCCGACGGTGGCCGGGTCCGGGCGCACGTCGAGTGGGGGCGGTGACCGTGCCGGGGAAGTTCGACGGCAGGACCGCGATCGTCACCGGGGCCAGCCGCGGCATCGGGTTCGCCATCGCCGAACGACTGGTCGCCGAAGGAGCGCGGGTGGTGATCACCGCGCGCAAACAAGAGGCGCTGGAGGAGGCCGTCGCTCGCCTCGGGGGCCCGGAGGTGGCGCTCGCCGTGGCCGGCAAGGCCGACGACACCGCGCACCAGGCGGACGCCGTCGGTCAGGCCGTGGAGCGGTTCGGCAGCCTCGACATGCTGGTGAACAACGCCGGCGTCAACCCGTGGTACGGGCCGATGGTCGAGCTCGACCTCGCAGTGGCCCGCAAGGTCGTCGAGGTCAACTGCATCGCCGCGTTGTCCTGGGTCCAGCACGCGCACCGCGCGTGGATGGGCGAGCACGGCGGAGCGGTCGTGAACGTCGCGTCCCACTCGGCGATCTCCCCGGCGCCGGGCGTCGGCTTCTACGGCGCCAGCAAGGCCATGCTCGTCGCGATGACCAGGTTGCTGGCCGTCGAGCTGGGCCCGCGGATCCGGGTGAACGCGGTCGCGCCCGCGGTGGTGAAGACGAAGTTCGCCGCGGCCCTGTACGAGGGCCGGGAGGAGCAGCTGGCCGCGGCCTACCCGCTCAAGCGCCTGGGCGAGCCGGACGACATCGGTGGGGCCGTCGCGTTCCTGCTGTCCGCGGACGCGTCGTTGCTCACCGGCCACCTGCTCGTCGTCGACGGCGGCGTGACCCTGGCCGGGGTGACCGCATGACGGTCGCGGGTGAGGGCGTCGTCGTCACCGGCGCCGCGGGCGGGATCGGCAAGGCGCTGGCCGCGCGGCTGGCCGCCGGGGGCGCGCGCGTCGTGGTGAACGACCTGGATCCCGTCGCGACGGAGGCGGCGGCCGCGGAGATCGGCGCGCTCGCCGTGCCGGGCGACGCCGCGTCCGTGGCCGGGGCCGTGGCCCTCGTCTCGGCCGCGCGCGATCACCTGGGCCAGGTCGACGCCTGGTTCGCCAACGCCGGCGTCGTCCGCGGCTACGGGCTGGACGCCAGCGAAGCGGCTTGGGCGGCGAGCTGGGAGGTCAACACCATGGCGCACGTCCGCGCCGCCCGGCTGCTGGTCCCGGAGTGGCTGGAGCGCGGTCGCGGGCGGTTCGTGGTGACCGCGTCCGCCGCGGGGCTGCTGACCGCGCTCGGCACCGCGACCTACTCGGTGAGCAAACACGCCGTGGTCGCCTTCGCCGAATGGCTGTCCGCGACCTACCGGCACCGCGGGATCGTGGTCCAGGCGATCTGTCCCCAGGGGGTGCGCACCGGCATGCTCGCGGCCAGCGGGCCGATGCGGTCGGTGCTGGCCGGCGGCGCGGTGACTCCCGAGGACGTGGCCGAGGTGACGTGGCAGGCGCTGCACGACGACCGCTTCCTGATCCTCCCGCACCCCGAAGCGGCGGACCACTACCGGCACCGCGCCGCCGACACCGACCGCTGGCTCGGCGGGATGAACAAGCTGCAGCGGCACCTGGAACAGGCGGCCCGGTGAGCCACCTTCCGGGCCTGGATCTGACACGGCTGGCCGAGTGGCTCGCGGCCGAGCGGACGCTGTCGGCGCGCCTCATCGCGGGCGGCCGGTCGAACCTGACCTACGAGGTCGGTGACGGCGAGCGCGCCTGGGTGCTGCGCAGACCACCGGTCGGGCACGTGCTCGCCACCGCTCACGACGTGGCGCGCGAGTACCGGGTCATGGCCGCGCTGGCGGGCACCGGCGTGCCGGTGCCCGCGATGTACGCGCTGTGCACGGACGACTCGGTGATCGGAGCGCCCTTCTACCTCATGGAGAAGGTCGACGGGACCCCATTCCGGAGGGCGGCGCAGCTGGCGCGGCTCGGGCCGGACCGGGTCCGCCGGATCTCGCTCCGCCTCGTCGACACGCTGGTGGCACTGCACGACGTCGACCCGGCCGAGGTGGGGCTGGCGGACTTCGGTCGCGCCGACGGGTTCCTGGACCGGCAGGTGCGGCGCTGGAGCGCGCAACTGGCGGCAGCCGGCAGCGGCGACCTGCCGGCGGCCGAGGAACTGCGCTCCCGGCTGGCGTCGAACGTCCCGGCCCAGTCCCGGCCCGGCATCGTGCACGGCGACTACCGCCTCGACAACGTGCTCGTCGACTCCGCCGATCGCCTGACGGCCGTGATCGACTGGGAGATGGCCACCCTCGGCGATCCACTGACCGACCTCGCGCTGCTGATCGCCTACCAGAAACTGAGCCGGCTCCCCGGCGGGCACCTCGTCACCGACGCCGCGTCGGCGCCGGGACATCTCACCGAGGACGAGGTGCGAGGCCGGTACCGCTCGCGCAGCGGCCGCGACCCCGCGCACTTCGGCTTCCACCTCGGGCTCGCCTGCTACAAGCTGGCGGCGATCGTCGAGGGGATCCGCCACCGGCACCTGCACGGGCAGACCGTGGGTGCCGGGTTCGACGGGATCGGCGCGCTGACCGAGCCCCTGCTGGACATCGGGCTGGCTGCCCTGAAGGAGGACGGCTGATGCACTTCGCCTACGACGATCGCACCGAGGACCTGCGCGGGCGGCTCCTGGAGTTCATGGAGACGCACGTGCACCCGGCGGAGCCGGTGTTCGAACGGCAACTGTCCGAGCTGGACGATCCATGGGCGTGGGACTCCGCGCCCGTGCTGTCCGAACTGCGGGCGGAGGCGCGCGAGCGCGGGCTGTGGAACCTGTTCCTCCCGGGGGCGCACGGCGCCGGTCTCACCAACCAGCAGTACGCGCCGCTGGCCGAGATCACCGGCCGGAGCCCGCACCTGGCGCCCGCCGCGCTCAACTGCGCCGCACCGGACACCGGCAACATGGAGCTGCTGTCGCAGTTCGGCACCGACGCTCAGAAACGCCAATGGCTGGAACCGCTGCTGTCCGGACGGATCCGGTCGTCGTTCGCGATGACCGAACCCGATGTCGCCTCCTCCGACGCCACCAACATCGCCACCCGCATCGAGCGCGACGGCGACCACTACGTGATCAACGGGCGCAAGTGGTGGATCACCGGGGCGATGAACCCGAACGCCGCGATCTTCGTCGTCATGGGCAAGACCGATCCGCACGCCGAGCGGCACCGCCAGCAGTCCATGATCCTCGTCCCACGGGACACGCCCGGCGTCCGCGTGACCCGCGCGATGCGCGTCCTGGGCTACGACGACCACGAACACGGCGGACACGCCGAACTGCGGTTCGACGACGTCCGCGTGCCCGCCACGAACCTCATCGGCGGCGAAGGCGACGGCTTCGCGATCGCGCAAGCCCGGCTCGGCCCTGGCCGCATCCACCACTGCATGCGCGCCATCGGGGTGGCCGAACGCGCGCTCGAACTGATGTGCGCCAGGGCGGAGGAGCGCGTCGCGTTCGGCAAGCCGTTGTCCGGCCAGGGCGTCGTCCGCGACTGGATCGCCGAGTCCCGCGTCCGGATCGAGCAGCTGCGCCTGCTCACCCTCAAGGCGGCCTGGCTGATGGACACGCGGGGCAACAAGGCCGCGCACACCGAGATCCAGGCGATCAAGATCGCGACCCCGGTGACCGTCCAGTGGGTGCTCGACAAGGCGATCCAGCTGCACGGCGGGGGTGGGTTGTCGCAGGACTTCCCGCTCGCCTACGGCTACGCCCTCGCCCGCATGCTCCGGTTCGTCGACGGTCCGGACGAGGTCCACAAGGACGCCCTCGCCCGCCGCGAACTGCGCAGGGCCGCCGCGGCCCGGCGACCGGAGCCGGCGCAGCGGTAGGGAGCCCGCCGAAGTCCCGGACCCAGGTCACAGTCTTCGCCGCCGCCGGGCGGCAGGCTGCAATCACCAGGCCCTGTTGAGGGCATTGTTGGGAGGCATTGTGCAGACGCTCGATCTTGTCAGCGCCGAAGCCGGCGTCGAGTTCGGAGCCGGCGTGCACCTCGACGCTCGCCGCGCGGGCAACGGCAGCCGGGTCGCCCTGGTCCTGCCCGGCGCCGAGCGGGCCGAGGAGAACGCCGCGTTCGTGGCGGCGCTCGCGAAGGACTACTCCGTGGTCGCGCCGACCCACCCGGGCTTCGGCCGTTCGCCCCGGCCGGACTGGTGCACCTCCGTCGACGACCTCGCCTACCTCTACCTCGACTGGCTCGACCGGTCCGGGCTGACCGACGTCACCGTCGTCGGCCTCCAGTTCGGCGGCTGGGTCGCCATGGAGATGGCGGTGCGGAGCTGCGCGCGGATCGGCCGTCTCGTGCTCGTCGACTCGGTGGGGGTCAAGCTCGGCGGGCCGCTCGACCGGGAGATCGCCGACCTCTTCGCCACCCCGCGGACCGAGCTGGACAAGCGCCTCTACGCGGACACGAGCTTCGCGCTGGGCGACCTCGCGCACGCGCGGGACGAGGACGTCCTCGAGGTGGCGCGCAACGAAGAGGCTCTCGCGTTGTACGGCTGGGAGCCCTACCTGCACAACCCGCGGCTGCACCACTGGCTGTGGCGGATCCGCGTGCCGTCCCTGGTGATCTGGGGCGGGCAGGACGGCATCGTCGCGCCCGGCTACGGACGCGGGCTGGCCGCGCGGATCCCCGGCGCACGTTTCGAGTGCCTCGACCGGGCCGGCCACCGCGCACAGGTGGAATGCCCGGCGGAGATCGCCGAGCTGATCTCCGCCGCCTGACCCCCACCAACCAGAAAGGGAGCGTTCCCCGTGCAGTACTGGCATTTCAGCGAGGCGGCCTACCCGTATCTGCCGGACCCCGCGACCTATGAATCGGTGCGGGTCACCCTGCCCAACGGCGTCATCGACCCCGCTCGCGCGGCGGACCTGTGGGACCGCTACCTCCGCGAGTGGCAGGTCGCGGACGAATGCGGGCTGAACGTGATGGTCAACGAACACCATTCCACCGCGACGTGCATGAACTCCGCCGCTCCCGTGATCGCCGGCGCACTCGCGCGGCTCACCACCAACGCGCGGATCCTGATTCTGGGCAACCCCGTCGCGAACCGCACCGACCCCGTGCGCATCGCCGAGGAAATGGCCCTGCTGGACCTGCTCAGCCACGGCCGTCTCGAGGTCGGATTCGTGCGGGGCGTGCAGTACGAGGTCGCTGCCACCAATTCCCGGCCGGTGCGGATGTCCGAGCGCATGTGGGAGGCGGTCGAGCTCATCACGCGGGCGTGGTCCACCCACGACGGACCGTTCAACTGGGAGGGCGAGTTCTTCCACCACCGCCAGGTGAACATCTGGCCGAGGCCCCACCAACAGCCCGCCCCGCCCGTGTGGGTCACCGCGGTGAACCCGGCCAGCGTGCCGAGGATCGCCGACCACGGCTACCGGGTCGGCACCTTCCTGTCGGGATTCGACGGGACCAGGGCGGTGTTCCAGGCCTACCGCGACCACTGCGCCGCGACGGGCAAGCCCGCGCCCGGCGACGAGATGTTCGGCTACGCGGCGCTGGTCTACACCGGACGGACCGACGAGGAGGGCTTCGAAGGGGCCCGGAAACTGCTCTGGTACCTGCACAGCAACAAGGTGGCCAGGCAGTTCGCCTACCCGCCGGGATACCTGCCCTACCACGTCCGGGCCGTGGGCCTGCGCGGGCCGCTGACGTCGACGCCCGGTTCCCCGGCGTCCTCGCCGATCCCCGACGTGACCGCGATGTCGCTCGCCGAGCTCATCGAACGCGGAATCGTGTTCGCCGGCAGCGCCGCCACCGTCGCCGGGCAGATCGAGCGCTTCTACGAGCACGTGGGCGGGTTCGGGCACCTGCTGCTCATGGGCCAGGCCGGTCACCTCGGGCACGAGGACACGGTCCGGGGGATCGCCAACTTCGCCGAGGGTGTCGCGCCCTTGGTCGACCGCGTGACGGGCGGACTCGCCGTTCAGTCGAATGTAGGGTAACTGCTGCCTATCGGAGGACAACGATGTCCCAACCATCCCCACTGGATTCGGAAGACCGGGTTTCCCCGGGAACGGGAACGCCGCGGCGCGCTCCTGTCGCGCGCCGGTCGATCGTCGCCGCCGGCTCGGGAAACGCTCTCGAGTTCTACGATTTCGCGATTTTCGCGTCACTGACACCGGTCATCTCGAAGCTGTTCTTCCCCTCGGGTGAGCCGCTCGCCGCGATCCTGTCCACGTTGGCGTTGTTCGCGGTCGGCTTCGTCATGCGGCCGGTGGGCGCCGTCGTGTTCGGGCGGCTCGCGGACCGGCGCGGGCGCAAGGTGTCCCTGACGATCGCGGTGCTGATCATGGGCGTGACCACCGTGCTCATCGGCGTCATGCCGACGTATCCGCAGGCGGGGATCGTCGCACCGGTGCTCCTGTGCGTCGCGCGGCTGCTCCAGGGGTTGTCGGTGGGCGGGGAGTTCGGGACGTCGGCCAGCTTCCTCGTCGAGCACGCGCCCCCGCACCGGCGTGGGCTGTACGGGTCCTTCGCCTTCTTCTCCTCGACGCTCGGCAGCGTGCTCGGCGCCGTCGTGGTCCTGATCATGACGGTGTCGCTGTCCCCGGGCGAGCTCGACAGCTGGGGCTGGCGGATCCCGTTCCTGCTGGGGTTCCCGCTGCTGGTCATCGGCCTCTACCTGCGCTACCGCATCGCGGAGTCGCCGGAGTTCGAGGAGATCAAGGCGGGCAACGCCCAGGAACGCAGCCCGCTGCGCACGTTGTTCACCCAGCACTGGCGGGCGTTCCTGATCGTGATCGGAATCTGCGTCGGCTTCAACATCGCCTCGTCCACGGTCCAGGTGTTCGCGCTCACCTACATCCGCAGCGTCGTGGGACTGTCCGCGGTGCAGGCGCTGACCACGGTCATCATCGCCACCACCGTCGGGATCTTCCTGGTGGTCGCGTTCGGGCGCCTCTCGGACACCTACGGCAGGAAGCCGGTCCTGGTCTTCGCGTGCGTACTGGCGGTGGTCCTGCCCTACCCGAGTCTGCTCATCATCGGCCTGACGGGGTTCGGCCCGGCGCTGCTGGGACAGCTCGTCCTGTGGGTCCCGGTCGCCGCGTTCGGCGGCGCCATCCCGGCGCTGTTCGCGGAGCTGTTCCCGACGAAGGTCAGGGCGTCCGGGTTCGGGATCGCCTACGGCTTCGGTTCGGCGATCTTCGCCGGTACCGCGCCGTTCGTGGCGACCCTGCTGATCGAACTTTCGGGGAACAAGACGTCGCCGGCCTGGTACATGGTCGCGGCGGGCGTCGTCACCTTGGTCGTCGTGATCGCGTCGGTGGATCGCCGGGCGCGCGGGAGGAGTTGAGCATGGGGTCTGCCGCGGGGCGGCTGACGGGCAAGTCAGCGCTGGTGACAGGTGCGGGTTCGGGTATCGGAGCGGCGACGGCGGAGGTGTTCGCCCGGGAAGGCGCGAAGGTCCTCGTCGTGGACGTGGACAAGTCCAAGGCGTCGACGACGGTGGACCGGATCCGGGAGGAGGGTGGTGTCGCCGAGCCGTTCGCCGCGGACGTCTCGGACGAGGACCAGGTCGCCGGTGCCGTCGAGTTCGCGGTGGAGCGCTTCGGCGGGGTGGACGTGCTCCAGAACTACGCCTCCGAACGGAGTCTGGTGGCCGAGGACGTCTTCGTCGCCGAGGCCGACCTGTCGGTGTGGCTGGGGCAGCTGCGGGTGGATCTGCTGGGCTGCGTCCTGACCGCCAAACACGTCCTGCCGCACATGGTCCGCGCGGGAGGGGGCAGCATCACCAACGCTTCGTCCCTCGCCGCCTGGCTTTCCCTCGAAGGCCGCCCGGCCTACGCGACCGCGAAGGCCGGGGTGATCGGGTTGTCGAAGTCACTGGCCGTCGAGTACGGCAAGCAGGGGATCCGGTGCAACGTTCTCGCGCCGGGGCACATCGTGTCGCCCGCGACCGAGAAGATGTTCTCCGCGGCGCAGACCGAGGTGCTGCTGGATCACGTCGCGACGCCGCGGCTGGGCAGGCCGGACGACGTCGCGATGGCCGCCCTGTTCCTGGCCTCACCGGAGTCGTCGTTCATCAACGGGCAGGTGCTCGTCGTGGACGGCGGCATGTCCGCCTACGCGCCCATGGTCCCGTCGTTCCGGCGCCTGGCCGCACAGTGAAGGAGTCGGCATGCGTTTCCTGGTGACGGGCGGGCTGGGCGTCAACGGCGCCTGGGTGGTCCGGGAGCTGCTGGGCCGCGGCCACGAAGTGGCCGTGTTCGAAAGCCGGGACGACACGTCGCTGATCGAGGACGTGGCGGACCGGGTCGAGCTCGTCGTCGGCGACATCCGCGACGCGGAGGGCTTCACCGGCGCCGCCCTGCGGCTGCGGCCCGACTGCGTCATCCACCTCGCGGCTTTCGTCGACTGCGAACGGGATCCGCACACCGCGATCGCGGTGAACGTCGGCGGCACTGCCACGGTGTGCGCCGCCGCGGTGGCGGCGGGTGCGCGCCGCGTCGTCTACACCAGCTCGAAGGCGGTGTACGCGCCCGCGACGGGCAAGCGCGGGTTTCCCACCTACGAGTCCGTGCGCGAAGACGACGAGCTGCGGCCGACCGGCATGTACGGGATCACGAAGGCGGCCGCGGAGAACGTGGTGGCGTGGTACGGGCGCAACTCCGACGTGGAGTGCGTCAGTCTGCGGTTCGCCACGATCTTCGGCCCGGGCAGGCTGCAACGGCACGCCGGCCCGATCAACACCTACAGCTCGATGGTCGAGCTGCCGGCCTCGGGCCGCGGGTTCACGATCGAGCAGGGCGGGGACGAGCGGGACGGCATCATCTACGTCCTCGACGTCGCCGACGCCATCGCGTGTGTCGCGCTGGCGCCCGGGCCGCTGCGCCACCAGGCCTACAACGTGGCCGGTGGGCCTGCGGTGTCGATGCACGACTTCGCGGACGCGATCCGCCGCGTCATCCCCGGCGCGGCGCTCGACGTGGGGCCCGGGCTGAATCCCATGCAGATGCCGGACAGCTACTACATGGCGCTGGACGGAACCCGGATGGAAGAGGAGTTTGGATGGCAACCCCGCTACGACCCGGACCGTGCGATCCGGCACTACTACGAGCTCGTTCGAACCCGGCTCGCGTGAGCGAACAGGCGGTGCGGGCATGAGAGCAGCGGTCTACCGCCGTCCTGGTCGCGCCGCCGAGGTGCTCGAAGTCGTCGAGATCGAGGTGCCCGAGCCCGGTCCCGGCCAGGTCCGGGTCCGGATCGCCACCTCGGGTGTCAACCCCACCGACTGGAAAACCAGGGCGGGATTCGCGGGGCGGACCCCCGACTGGTTCCAGGTGCCGCACCACGACGGCGCCGGTGTCGTGGACGCGGTGGGCGACGGCGTCACCGGCCTCCAAGTGGGGCAGCGGGTGTGGCTGTACCTGGCGGCGTTCCACAACCGCTACGGGACGGCGGCCGAGTTCGCGGTCGTCCCCGCGGAGCGGGCGGTGCCGTTGCCCGACGGCGCATCCGACGACCTCGGGGCGTGCCTCGGGGTTCCGGCGCTGACCGCCGCGCACTGCCTGGGCGGGAATCCCGCGGCGCTGGCGGGGCGCACGGTCCTCGTCGCCGGGGGAGCGGGCGCGGTGGGGCATTTCGCCATCGAGCTGGCCAAGCACGCCGGCGCGCGGGTGGTGGCCACGGTGAGCTCCGACGAGAAGCGCGCACTGGCGGAAAAGGCCGGAGCCGACTTCGTCGTCCGCTACACCGACGCGGACGCGGCCAGGCGCATCCGTGACTTCGCCGGGCCCGTCGACCGCATCGTCGAGGTCGCGCTCGGGGCGAACCTGGAGCTGGACATGGCCGTGCTCGGCGCCCCCGGCGCCATCGCCGTCTACGCCGCGGAGGGGGAGCTGTCCCTGCCCGTGGGCGAGTTCATGAAGGCGAACACGACGCTGGAGTTCGTGTTGCTCTACGGGGTGTCCCCGGAGCGGCTGGCCGCCGCGATCCGGTGGACTTCCGCTGCGCTCGCGCACGGTGCGCTGTCCGCTCTGCCGGTGCTGCCGCACGGCCTGGACGAGGTGGTGCGGGCGCACGAGGTGGCCGAGCAGGCGCCGACGGGGAAAGTCGTCCTGCGCGTGGGCGCGCACTGAAGGGGGCACACGGATGGACACCGGGATCACCCAGCTGACGCCGCTGTCGTTCCTGCGGCGGTCGGCGAACGTCCACGCCGGCAAGGTCGCCGTTGTGCACGGCGACGAGGCCTGGACCTACCGGGAGTTCGCTGCGCGCGTGGAGCAGCGGGCGCGGATGCTGCGCGCCGCCGGGGTGCGGCCGGGCGACCGCGTCGCCTACCTGATGCCCAACGTGCCGGAGATGCTGGCCGCCCACTTCGCCGTGCCGCTGGCCGGTGCGGTGCTGGTCGCGATCAACACCCGGCTGGCGCCTGAGGAGGTCCGCTACATCCTCGATCACTCCGGCGCGACCGTGCTCGTCGTCGACGCCGAGTACGCGGCCACGATCGCGCCGATCGCCGGGTCGCTGGACACGGTGCGGACGATCGCCGTGGCGGCCGACCCGCTCGGCCCCGGGGCGACCGTCGAGGTCCCCGGCGCGGTCGCGTTCGCCGACTTCCTCGCCGGCGCCGCTGGCGATGGAGGAGAGCTGGTGTGGGCGGTCGACGACGAGCGAGCGGCGATCTCCATCAACTACACCTCGGGCACCACGGGACGGCCCAAGGGCGTGGTCTACACCCACCGCGGCGCGTACCTGAACTCGTTCGGCGAGATCTTCCACTCCGGACACGACGCGGACAGCGTCTACCTGTGGACGCTGCCGATGTTCCACTGCAACGGCTGGTGCACGACGTGGGCGCTGGTCGCGGCGGGCGGGACCCAGATCTGCCTGCGCGAGGTGCGCGGGGACCGGGTGTGGGAGCTCATCGACCGCCACCGGGTCACCCACCTCAACGGGGCGCCCACGGTCGTCACCACGATCATGCGGGCCGAGTCGGCCCACCAGCTCGGCCACCGGCTCGTCGTCACCACGGCGGGAGCGCCGCCGAGCCCCACCACGATCCTGCAGATGGAGCGGATGGGCTTCCGGATCGTGCACGTGTACGGCTTGACCGAAACCTACGGCCCGTACGCGGTGAACGAGTACCAGCGGGCGTGGGACGAGCTGGCGCCGGAGGACCGGGCGAAACTGCGAGCCCGGCAGGGGGTGGGGATGCTGCAAGCGGACGAGATCCGCGTGGTGGACGAGCGCTTGCACGACGTTCCCCGGGACGGGCGGACCATGGGTGAGATCGTCATGCGCGGCAACAACGTGATGCAGGGCTACTTCAACGATCCCGAGGGCACGGAACGGGCGTTCGCCGGTGGCTGGTTCCACTCCGGGGACCTCGGGGTGATGCATCCGGACGGCTACGTGGAGCTGCGGGACCGGGCCAAGGACGTGATCATCTCCGGCGGCGAGAACATCTCGACCATCGAGGTCGAGCACGCCATCGCCGCGCACCCCGACGTCCTCGAGGTCGCCGTGATCGGCGTCCCGGATCCGCGGTGGGGCGAGCGGCCCAAGGCGTTCGTGGTGCCGCGGCCGGGGAGGAACCCTTCGGAGAGCGAGCTGATCGCGCACGTGCGGTCGCTCATCGCCCGCTACAAGGCGCCGCGCGAGGTCGAGATCGTCGCCGGACTGCCCAAGACCTCCACCGGGAAGGTGCAGAAGTACGAACTGCGCGAACAGGAATGGTCGGGGGAGGCCCTGCGCGTCCGCGGCTGACCGAAGTGACTGGAAGGAACTGATGAAGGTAGGAAACGTCGACATCGTCCCGATCCTCGACGGCACCGCCCGGTTGCCCATCGGGAACACCGTGACCCACCGGCGGGACGCGCGGTGGGACTGTGCGCACCAGCCGCTGGACGAGCACGGCCGGATCCACATGGACATCGGGGCGTTCCTCGTGCGGCTGGGGGACCGGACGATCCTGGTCGACGCCGGAGCGGGTGACGACTTCGTGCACGAAGGGTTCGTGACGGGCTGGCTGCCGGCGAACCTGCGCCGCGCCGGGGTCGCGCTCGACGACGTCACCGACGTGGTCTTCACGCACCTGCACCCGGATCACGTCGGCTGGGCCACGGTCCGCGGCGAAGTGACGTTCCCGCGCGCGACGTTCCGGGTGCACGAGGCGGACTGGGCGTACTTCATGACCGCACCCACGGCCGATCCCGTGCTGCAGGAAACCCTGGCCCCGATCGAGGGGCGGCTGGAGATGTTCGACGAGGAGACCGAGCTGGTGCCCGGTCTCCTCGCGCGGCCCGCGCCAGGGCACACCCCCGGCTCGACCGTCTTCGTGGTGAGCGACGCCGGCGAGCGCGCGCTCCTGCTCGGCGACGTGGTGCACACCGTCGGGGAGCTCACCGACCCGGAATGGGAAGGGATGTTCGACGTGGACCGGGCCGCGGCCAACGCCATCCGCGAACGGATCGCCGACGAGCTGGCCGCTTCGGGCGACCCGTTCGCGCCCGCGCACTTCCCGGAGCTGTCCTTCGGCCGCCTGATCACGGCCGACGGACTGCGCCGGTTCTCCTGGGCGTAGTACTGGTGGTGCCGCCCACGGCCATGGGCGGCACCACCAGCCGGCAGCTCAGCCGTGATCTCGGTCTAGTAGTGCACCGCGCCGCGGTTGCCGCCCGCCACGGACACCGCGTCTCCCGTCACGGCGGCGGCCCTGGGCGAGCACAGGAACACGACCACGTCCGCGACCTCCTCCGCGGTGACGAGACGTCGGAGGCTCGTCGTCGCGGCCAGCTGGGCGCGGACCTGCTCCTCGGTGAGCCCGCCGGCCGCCGCCCGGTCGGCCACGAGCCGTGGGGTGCGTTCGGTCTCCACCAGGCCCGGGTGCACGACCGTGACCCCGACGCCGTGCGGGCCGAGCTCGTCGGCGAGGTTCGCGGTGAGGGCGGCGACCGCCACGTTGCGGATCGTCCCGGAGACGGACCCGGTGCGGCGGGTGTTCAGACCGGAGATGTTCACGATCCGTCCCCACCCCTGCCGGGCCATGTGCGGCGCGAGGGCGCGGGCGCACCGGAGGTACCCGAGGACCTTGGTGTCGAAGTCCGTCAGCACCTCGCCGTCGCTGAGATCGGCCAGCGGCGGGGGAGCGGAGGCAAAGGACGGCTGGGCGGCGGCGTTCACCAGCACGTCGACACCGTCCCACGCGGTCACGACCTGCTCGGCCATGGCCTGGACCGAGGAGTCGTCGGTGGTGTCCGCCGGGACGGCGAGGACCTCGGCTCCCGCCGCGCCGGAGCGGAGGCCGTCCGCGGCGGCGCCGAGCCGCTGCGCGTCCCTGGCGACGAGCGCCACCCGGGCACCCTCGGCGAGGAGCCCCCGCGCGATGGCCAGCCCGAGCCCGCGGGATCCTCCCGTGACGACCGCCCGGGCGCCCTTCAACTGCAGATCCATGGTGACCTTCCCTACCGGGACCGCGTGGCGGTCCTGATGGACATCGCCGTCGAGACGATGTCTTCGACATTCGCGCCGCGCAGCCAGGTCAGGATCTGCCCGACCGCGGCCGCCGGGTCCGGCGCGCACTTGTCGACCAGGCCGTAGGCGGCGGCCTGGTCGGCGTTCCAGCGTTCCCCGCCGTAGAGCAGCAGTCCCGCCGGGCCGGGGCCCACCGCCTGCACGAGGCGGCGCACGAAAACCGGCTCGTAGGTCAGGCCGTGACCGAGCGCGGGTATCCGGAAGTGCGCCGCGGGCGAACAGATCCGGACGTCGCAGGCGAGCGCGAGGCTGCAGCCCGCGCCGAAACACGGTCCGTCGATCTCCGCGATCTTGGGTGGCGTGAGCTCCGTCAGCGCCAGGACAGCGGTCTCGGCCAGGTGCCGGTAGGCAGCGACGTGGTCCGGATCGGACGAGCTCAACTCGGCGAGGTCCCCGCCCGCGGAGAAACTCCCTCCGGAGCCCCGCAGCACGACGGCGACGATTCCGGGTGTCTGTCCGATCCGGCTGACGTGCCGGAGCAGTGCCTGCCACATGTCGCCGGACATCGCGTTCCGCTTCTCGGGCCTGCTGATCGTGAGCCGGGCGACCCGGTCCACGATGTCCAGACGCGTCGAACCGCTCATCCTCAGCCGGCCTGCGCGTCCGGGGCGGGCGCCGCGGCGACCACGCCGTCTCGCACGAGGGCCCGGACCTCGTGGTCGCCGATGCCCAGCTCGGTCAGCAGGTCGACCGTGTCCTGCCCGATCCCGGGTGCTCTCCGCCGCGCGCGGGGTGCGCCGTCGGCGATGAGCGGCGTGTTCACCACGCGGCGGTGCCCGAACCGCTCGACGTCGCTGGGGAACATCTCGCGGGCCGCGTACTGGGCATCGTCCAGCATCTCCGGAACGGTGTGGACCGGTCCGCACGGCACGCCCGCTTCGCGGAGCCGCTCGATCCAGTGGTCCCTCGGCGCCGTCCGGAACCGGGCCTGGAGCAGCCCGGCGAGCTGCTCGCGGTGGACGAAGCGGTTGTACTCGCCGCGGAAGCGCTCGTCGCCGGAGAGATCGAGGTCGAGTACCGCGCAGAAGTCACGCCACGAGCGCTCGGTCACGCCGATCACGAGCATCGCGTCGTCGCCGCAGGTGAACGCCTCGTACGGGGCGGTGAGCCGGTGTGCGGTGCCCAGTGGGCCCGGTGGCTCGCCCGTCCCGGCGAAATCGGCGACCTCCCACAACGACCATCCGGCGATCGTGTCCGCGAGGGACACGTCGATGTGGGAGCCGCCGTGCCCCGCGCGGACGCGGTGCAGCGCCGCCAGCACGCCGATGGCGCCCCACATCCCGGTGCCGAGGTCGCCGATGGGGTAGCCCGCTTTCGCCAGCTCGCCACTTGTGCTTCCGGTGACGCTGAGGAGACCGCCGTAGGCCTGGGCGACGAGGTCGATGCCTTTCGCGCTCCGCATCGGCCCGTACTGGCCGAAGCCGGAGATCGAGCAGTACACGAGGTCCGGGCAGTCGTCCTTCAGGTCCTCGTAGGACAGTCCCTGCCGCGCGAGCGCGCCGACCCGGAAGTTCTCCACCAGCACGTCCGACCGGCGCGCCAGAGCCCGGACCAGGTTCTGCCCGCGCTCGGTCTTGATGTCGACGGCGAAGCTGCGCTTGTCGCGGTGGATCAGGTCGAACGGCAGCGGGCGCTGTTCCGGCCCGACCAGACGCCGCCGGAGCGAGTCCCCGTCCACGGGCTCGACCTTGATGACCTCGGCGCCGAGGTCGGACAGGATGGTGGTGCAGTACGGGCCGGCCAGTGCGCCGGTGATGTCGAGGACCCGCACGCCGCTGAGGAAGTGCTGTCCCGTCATCATGCTCGCCTCAGACATGTGCCCGGTTCCCCTCGTCGTCTCGCGGTGCGGCTGGTTGTCCAGGCCGTTCCAGGACCTTGCGCAGCACCGCTACCTCCTCGGACAGCTCGCGCCGGCTCACCGCCGCTTCCCGTACCGCCCCGGAGCCGTGGTAGGTGCCGGGGAACAGGTGCAGTTCGACGGGCACCCCGGCCGCCAGCAGTGATCGCGCGAAGTCGATTCCTTCGTCGCGCAGCGGATCGAACTCGGCGACGGAGACGTACGCCGGGGGCAGGTTCGTCAGGTCCGTGGCGCGGGCGGGCGCGGCGTAGGGCGACACCGCGCCGGCCGCCCGGCCGAGGTAGGCGGACCAGCCGATCTCGGCGTCCCGGCGGGTGAGCGCGGGCGTGTCGGTGAACCGTCTGCTGCTCGCCGTCCGGAGCCGGTCGTCCAGTGCCGGTGATTTGAGGAACTGGAAGCGGACCGGTGGCCCGTTCCGGTCGCGGGCCAGCAGGGCGGCCGCGGCCGCGAGCGCGCCGCCCGCGCTCACCCCGTGCAGGACGATCAGGGAGGGATCGATCCCCAGCTCGCCGGCGTGTTCGCGCAGCCAGAGCAGTCCACTGTAGACATCTTCCAACGGTGTCGGGAAGGGCCACTCCGGAGCGAGCCGGTAGGCCACGGCGACGACGACCGCACCGGTTTCCCGTGCGAGTTCGGCGTTCCGGAGGTGACTCATGTCCGGATCACCGAGGATGAATCCGCCGCCGTGGACGTGGTAGATCGCGCCACTGCTCGTGCGGCGGGACGGTCGGTACACGCGGAGCGCGATGACGTGCCCGTCCGCGGCGGTGCAGGAGCATTCGTGAACACTCACGCCCTCGACCGAGCCGGTCCTGGCGTACCGGCTCGACACGATCCGGCGGGCTTCCGCGACGTCGGTGCGGTCGACCGCGGGCAGGGCGGCGATCGACTGCACCAGCTCCTCGTCCATCCGGTACTGGCTCAACTGTCCCTCACTTCGGGCAGGCGACGGCCCCGCAGGTCCGTCGACGCGAACGACCTCAGCAGCGCCGGGTCCTCGATCCAGATCTGCCGCCGGTAACGGCGGATCGCCCCGATGTCGTCCAGCTTCTTGAGCGCGCGGGCGACGACCTCGCGCACCGATCCGATGGTGTGCGCGAGATCGGTTTGGTCCGTCTGCACCAGCAGCCCGTTCACGGTGGGGGTGGCCATCTCGAGCAGGTGCCGGCTCAGCCGCTGCTGGACGGAGTTGAACAGGTTGTCCTCGAGGTAGGCCACAGTTTCGTAGGTGGACTCCGCCAGGTAGACGGCGACCTGGTAGGCGAGTTCGGCCCGGGTCCGCATGAGGCGGCGGAAGGTGTTCGGGTTCAGCACCGACACCTCGCACATCGTCACCGCTTCCAGCGACGACGGCGCGCCGTCGGTGAGCATCGCGGGCAGGGCGGTGAAGTGCCCTGCCGTCGCGTACCGCGTGGTGACCTCCCGCCCGTCCCAGGACGTCACCTTCGCGCGAATCCGTCCCTTGTGGACGAGTGTCACCCGGTAGTCGGAGTTCCCGCGGCAGATGACGGTGCCCGCCGAGTAGGTCACCACGCGGCTGTCCGAGAGGAGGGCGTCGCGGATCTCCGGATCCTGTCCGGACAGGAAGCTCTTCGACCACGCCTGGAGCGCCGCGGGCGGGATCGGTGCGCCGTCGCGGTTCATTCCACTCTCACCGGCTCCCCGGACTCGAGCTGGTCGAGTCCGAACTGCGAGGTGAGGCGCGACCGCGGGTCCCGTCGGGGCCACCGGCCCGAGTCGACCGACCGGAAGAAGCCGCGGGCGATGTCGTTGAACTGCTGCGGGTTCTCCAGGTTGGGGACGTGCCCGCTGTTGGGCAGCACCAGCATGCCGCACGCGGGCGCGGTCCGCTTCAGCATCAAGCCGGTGGACAGGCACGCCTCGTCCTCGTCACCGTTGACGACCAGGAGGGGGACCGGGAAACGCCGGAACTCGCCGGCCAGGTCGTGCAGGGACGGCCGGCGGCCCTGGATCTCGAGGACGGTGAGCGCCAGCCCTTCCACGGAATGTTCGGCGAACTGTTCCACGAACTCGTGCCACGCGGGCTCGTTGTGGTGCTTGAGCTGCACCCGGCTGGGGCCTTCGGCGAACTTGCGTCCGACGAACCCGGCTCCCCGCGATCGGAGCTGCTCCGCGACGATCCTGGTCTCCGCCAGGTAGGCCGGCCGGGTGGCCGGGTCGGAGCCGGACCCGACGCTGACCGCCATGACCGAGCGCACCCGGCCGGGGTGGCGCAGCGCGAGCTGGACGGCGGTGTAGCCGCCCATGGACAGTCCCACCACGTGGGCGGCCTCGACCCCCAGCGCGTCGAGCACCGTCAGCGCGTCGTCGACGGCCCGTTGCCAGGAGTAGGCCGACGGGCTTCCCGGGACGTCGGAGGGCGGGTAGCCGCGCGCCGCGTAGGTGATGCACCGGTGGCCGTCCTGGAGATCGGCCACCTGCCGCGACCAGCTCCGGTGGTCGCCCGCGTACTCGTGGAGGAAGAGCACCGGAACGCCGTTCCCGGTGTCGGTCACGTGCAGCCGGACACCGTCATCGGTGTCGACGGAACGGCCCGCGTTCATGGCTTCTCCTGCGTCGTTGCATCCACTTTGATGCCTTCCTGCCGTGTCTCGGTCCGCGACCCGACCGATCCTTTCCAGGAAGGACGATCGTGTCTGTGACTTGCGTCCGTCAACCGCGGGTCCGGTGCCCGGACGTGGGTCACAGACAGGGCCGCGTCGTGCGGAGAGCATGCGGTGATCCGGCTCGAGGAGTTGACGTGAGAACACTCTTCCTTCCCCCGTTGTCCGTGGACCAGGCCGAGCGCAGGCGCGCGCTGCGGAACGCGTTCGCCCGGTTCCCGAGCGGCGTCACCGCACTGTGCGCGCTCGGGCGAGAGGGGCCCGTGGGCATGGCCGCCAGCTCGTTCACCTCGGTGTCGCTGGAACCCGCACTGGTGTCGGTCTGCGTCGGACACGGCTCCACCACGTGGCCGCGGCTGGCCGCCGCCGGACGGGTCGGCATCAGCGTGCTCGGTGGCGAGCACGCCGAGCTCAGCGCCGCCCTCGCCGCCCCTGGCGTCGACCGTTTCGCCGACGCCACCTGGGAGGCGTCGCCCGAGGGCGCGGTGTTCCTCGCCGGCGCCCCGCTGTGGCTGGACTGCCGGGTCCACCGGACCGTGCCCGCCGGGGATCACGACATCGTCCTGTTCGAGGTGCTGGGCGCGCGCACCGACGACAGGTTCGGCCCGCTGGTCTTCCACCTGAGCGCGGTGCGCGCGCTGGAGACGCGATGAGCACCGCCCTGCGCGCGATGGCGCTCGGCCGCCCGATCGTCGTGGTCACCGCCGGCGGTCCCGGACCGCGTGCCGAGCTGGTGCTCGCTGCCGAGCGTGCCACCGCCCACGCGGTGGCCTTCCTCGTTCGCCACGGCGCGGGCTTCCTCCGCGTGGCGCTCAGCGACGACGACGCCGACCGGCTCGACCTGCCCGTGATGTACCCGCCTGGCAGCCGGGGCGCGCTGGAACGCGACTGCGTCGCCGTGGACGCCGCGCACGGGACGACGACGGGTATCTCCGCGGCCGACCGGGCCCGCACGATCAGCCTGCTGGCCGCGCCCACGAGCACGCCCCGCGACTTCACTCGCCCGGGGCACGTCATCCCCGTGCGGGCTGCCGCGGACCCGACCGGCGGCACGCTCCCCGCGGCCCTCGCGCTGGCCTCGCGAGCCGGACTGCGCCCTGTCGTCGCGAGCTGCGCGCTCGTCAGCTCCAGTGACCCCGTCCTGCTCGCCGGTCCGCGGGAAGCCCGCGAGTTCGCCGCCCGCACCGGCCTGGCCGTCGTCCGCGCCGCGGACGTGCTGGCCACCGCGTCGCTGCGGACGTGACCAGCGGCTTCGCCTCGTATCCGGGAGGCCGGCGAGTCATCCGCCGCTGAGCAGCGCCGGGCGGCGGGCCGCCGGTGCGGGGGCCGCCGGGTGGAGGAAGGCGCGTCTGGCCGCGGCGAAGCCGTGCCGGTCCTCGAAGATGTCGTGGCTCATCTCCGCGAGTTCCCGCACCCGGTAGGTCTCCAGCGGCCGGCGCTGCTCGTCGGCCTCCCGGTCGGCGCGCTTGCGCTGCAGGAGCGCATCCGACCCGGCGGCCAGTTCGGCGGCGCGCTCCAGCACCGCGCCGGGAAAGCGTTGCCGGTCGGCCGGCAGGACCTCGTCGACCATGCCGAGCGCGGCCGCCTCGCCCGCGCTGACCGGCTCGCACCGGCTGGTCAGCAGCCGCGACTGCGCCTCGCCGACCCGGCGCGGCAGCACATACGTCCAGTACTCCGAGCCGTAGAGGCCCATCGTCTCGTAGTGCGGGTTGAGCACGATCCCGTCCCGGGCGAGGACGACGTCGGCGCCGAGCGCGAGCATCACGCCACCCGCGCCGGCGCCCCCGGCGAGCGCGGACACCACGACCTGCCCGGTGCAGGTGATGATCTCCCGGCACAGGTCGTTGATCGCGGTGATGTTGCGCCACGCCTCCGCCGCCGGGTTCGGGTGCGCCTCGATCAGGCCGAGGTGGATGCCGTTGGCGAACACCTCGCCGCCGGCCAGCACCAGGACCCGGGTGTCCTGGGCGGCGGCGTACCGCACGGCCGCGGTGAGCCGTCGGCACTGCGCGGTGGACATCGCGCCGTTGTAGAAGTCGAACCGCAGCAGGCCCACGTCGTCCAGCCGCCGGTAGGCGATCTCCCGCGGGCCTGGCGGCTGCTCGGCCGCCAACGGTTCCAGCACCTCGGGCACCCCCGCGAGGACGCGCCCGAGAACCGTGGCGGCGGGCAGTTTCACCGGCGGGCCGGGAGACAGGCGCCGGGCGTGCCCGACCCACACCGCGCCGTCGCCGGTGCGGACGAGCACCGCCCCGTGGCGCCGCGCCGCGATCGTCCCCGGTTCGCCGGGCGTGGCCGTGCCGGGGTGGGCGTCGAACACCGCGACCGGCACGCCGGCCAGCGTGGTGTGCACGCCGGGGCGGCCGTCCGCGGCGCGGATGCGGCGCAGGACGTGCCCGGTCTCGTCGTCCCAGGAGAAACCGCGGTCCGGCTGGCGCACGGGCGGCCGCGACCGCCCGGCCTGGTCGTGGTCCTGCGGCGCGAACCCCGGGTCGCCGGCCTTGGTCACCACCTCGGCGATCAGGTCCACGGCGGCGTCGGCGACCTCGGCGTTGTAGAGGGTGCTCTTGCGTGGCGGCTCGGCGGGCATGGGGAAGGACCGCGACCCCCAGACCGGGCCGGCGTCCAGGTCCGCGGTCGCCTGCAGGGCCGTGACGCCCCACTGGCGCTCCCCGTCCATGATCGCCCAGTCCAGCGACGACGGGCCCCGGTCGCCCGGGGGACCGGGGTGGATGATGATCGTGCGGTAGGCGCGCCACACCGCGTCGGGCACCCGCCGGCGCAGGAACGGGCAGACGATGAGGTCCGGCCCGGCGGCCGCGGCCGCGCCGGGGATGGTGTCCGGGTCGTGCACCACGTGCACGGTGACGTGGTGACCGCGGGCCCGGAGCGTGGTCCACGCTCGCTGGCTCAGGCCGTTGAAGGCCGAGCACAGAAGGAGAATTCGCACCGGGCCTCCGCTCGTCAATCGCCCGACGGTACCTGCCGGATCCGCGGCGCGGTACGGCCGACCGGGGAACACGCGTTGGGCTGACCGGCGCAATTCCTGCCGCCAAGATCGCCACCCCGCGTTACTGCATTAGGTGGTGATCTCCGGACGGTCGGGACCCTCGGGCGCAGCTGTCGGCGAACTCGCTGGCCACCGTCTTCGGCCTGGGCGTGCTGATCGCCCTTGCCCGGCGCGATCTCCGGTGCGCACGTCAACCCCGTCGTCACGCTGCCCAGATGTTCGCCCCGCGGTTGGCGGCACGCCGCCCGCGACCGGTTCGCCGCACATCCAGGGCTCGGCGAGATGTGGCCACCGCCGGGCTGATTCTGCTCATCCGCGCCGGGCGCGCGCACGTCGCCCAGCTCCCGGTAGCCCCGCTCAGGGTCGCCCGTGCTCGGTGCTCCCTCGGGGTCTTCGTCCGCTGGCGGATCGGGAAGGCCGCTCAGTGCGCGGCTTGTCCGGGCGGCGCGGATGATCGAGTCCGCCAGTTGCTGGTGTACGCGGTAGCCGAGCGCGACGCGGGCGGCTTGGGGTTCAAACGGGCGGCAGAGGGTCCGTTGGCGGCGGTGGATCATGCCGGGGAAGTTGAGGGAGCGGCGGCCGTGGATGCTTGCGCAGCCAGAAGCGCCGGCGCAACCGCCACAGCGGGTCGCTCCGGTCCCAGTCGGGCTCCGTGTCGTCCTCCGCCATGATCACTCCTCCTCGGCCTGCGCGCCGAAAGTGCGCGCGCGTGGTCTGGGCGAATGCCGCCCAGATGCCGGCTGGACTATTTCGCCGGATACGACCATTGCCAGCCTTCGCCCTTGAGCAGTGGGTTGTTCTGGATCAGCGTGCCGTTCGCCTCCGGCACGATCAGTGCGACTGTGCCGGTGAGCTGCTGGTTCAACTGGTACGGCACCGGCAGTGGTTGGCTGTGGGGTTCGGAAGATTTGCACAGCGAGGGCGAGGCCTGGATCGCCGTGCCGTTCTTGCCGGGTTCGGCGAACGACGTGTACCTGAACGCGTCGGGGATCTGCTCTGCGGCGTATTTGTCCGGGCCGCTGTCGGCCCGCACATGCAGCACGAGAACATGCCCGGTATCGCTTGACCCGTTGCGCCCGCTGCATGGCGGGTCGATCTCGATCTTCTCGATCGTCCACGTCGCGGGTTTGCTGCCGTCGACTTCGGCGCTCAGCTCGGCTGTGTCGCCGAGCTCCAGCGGAACGTAGCCGCTGGCGCCGGTCTGGCTGCTCGTGCCGGTCTGGTTGCTGGTGGGGGCCGTCAGCGTCGGCTGCTCGGGGAGGCTGCCGGAACGCTGCGGGGTCGTCGTTGAGCAGCCGGTCAGCAGGAGCGCGATCGCGGCGACCGGAAGGTAGCGGCGCATGGTGTTCCCCCTTGGGTGTGGCGGTCGAGGCGTCCACCTGTTCTATCGGATCTTTTCGCCGTTGTCTCCGAGATCAACCAACCCCATCGTGGTGTGTCCAGGGAATATCTTGGCGCGATTAGCGTATGACGTACTCCTACGGGTGCGATCCTTGACCGCTACTTCGGGGTCACCCGGGATCTGACGGGAGGGGGCTGACTCCGCGGGGACGACGGGGATCCGCCGCCCCCGGCCCGGATCCGTGCTAGCTCAACAGCTCGAACACGCTCGAGAAGCCCTGTCCACCGTGACCTTCGGCGATCCGGCGCGTCATCAGCTCCTTGGTCTCCCGCATGCGGACGGCTTCCACACCGGCCGACTCGCGGTGGCCGATCAGATCGTCCATCAGCGCGACCTGGACGTCGAGCGGGCCCAGGTCCGGCGGGTACTCGCGGTTCTCGACGGCCTTGGCGATCGAGGTCAGCAGCGGCTGGTAGGCGGTCAGCGAAGCGGCGAAGCGCTCGGCGAACCCGGTCACGTCGGCGCCTTCCGCCTGCACGAGCTTGAGGGTGTGCAGGAAGCCGAGGAGCAGTTCGTACCCCATGGCGACGTGGGCCAGGAACTCCACGGCCGCCGCGCCGGGTTCCTCGCCGTGGTAGGTGACTGCCCCCAGTTCGCGCAGCACCTCCTCGTGCTCGCCGAACGCGGTGCCGCTGAAGAGGAACCGGGCGTTCGGGGTGCCCACGTAGGGCGGGTCGCCCATGATCTTGCCGTCGACGTAGCGGGCGCCGTGCTCGTGCGCCCACCGGTCGTTCGCCCGGGCCTGGCCCGGCGAGCCGCTCGTGACGTTGACCAGCACCTTGCCCTGGACGGTGTCCGCAATGGACGACAGCACGCCGTCCACCGCCGCGCCGTCGAGCAGGCACACCACCACGAGCGGGCTCGCCGCGACGGCTTCCGCTGCCGTCGGGGCCGCGGTGGCTCCGGCCTCGACCAGAGGCACCGCCTTGCTCGCGGTGCGGTTCCAGATCGTCGTGCGGTACCCGCGCTCCAGGAACACCCTGGCGATCGCCGAGCCCATCTCGCCGAGGCCGAGCACGGTCACCGCATCGGTTTTCGTCGTCATGTCGTGACGATGCAATCTCCAGTAAGGTCGAGGTCAAGGGATCGTGGACCGGCTGTGATCATGTGGATGAAGCCGCTGGGTTCCCAGCTCGACGAGATGCGCGAGGTCCTGGCGATCATCGACCCCACGCCGGACGCGCCCCGCATCGAGGACCCCGCGGGCAGGCCGGCCGAGCTGACGCGGACCGCGGACGAGCGGAGGTGCGCCGCAAGCCGGTGATCGCCGAGGAGTTCGCGGCCACCTTGCACGATGGCCGTGGTCATCGCGATCGCCCCACCGGCCTGTGAGCACGGGCTGGGGCACCTGGTCGCGACGGTCATCCTGGGCGGGATCTTCCAGATCGTGCCCGGCTCGCTCGGGGTGGCCCGGCTGATGCGGTTCGTGCCGGGCAGCGTGATGGTCGGCTTCGTCAACGCGCTGGCCATCCTCATCTTCCTGGCGCAGGTGCCCGGGCGGATCGACGTGCGCGATGATCGGCCAGACGATGATCAACGTGCGGGCCGGGGGCGCGCACCCGGCCCGACATTCCTGGCCGGGGTGTTGCTGATGGTCCTGTGCCTTGCACGCCCGCCTGTACGGCGAACTCGCCGGCAGCCAGTGAACGACGTCATCCCGGGGGCCACTACTCTCCTCCCGTGATCGTCGTCCGACGCAGTGCGGATCGGTGGTGGCGCTTCGACGTCACGGTCCGCGACGCGCCGCTCGCGCTGGTGCTGCTCCTGCCGTCGCTGATCCCCGCGCTGCAGAACAACGGCACGCGGCTCGGCGACGTGCCGGACCGTCCGATGGACGCGCTGGGCCTCGCCGTGGTCGCCGTCGAATGCCTACCGCTGATCGTCCGCAGGCGCCTCCCGGCCGCCTGCCTCGCGCTGGTGTCGACGGGGTTCGCGCTCGACCAGCTGCACGGCTACCACACGGTCGCGGGCACCGCGCTGCCGATCGCGCTGATCAGCGCCGGGGCGCACCTGGACCGGTGGCGGTGGACGACCGCGATCGTGGCGTCGGCGGCCTACGTTCCGCTGGCCATCGCCCTCTCCGGTCCCGAGCCGGCCGAAGGCGTCGCCGGGTTCGTGTCGTTCTACCTGGCCCTGGTTCTGCTCTGGGGAATCGGCAGCAGGTTGCGCCAATCCCGCGCTGCCGAGGCGGAACGCCGTCTGCACGCTGCCGAAACCGCCCGCATCGCCGAGCGCACCCGCATCGCCCGGGAACTGCACGACGTCGTCACCCACCACGTGACGGCGATGGTCGTGCAGACCGAGGCGGCGCGTTACCTGACCGGTGATCGCCTCGACCAGGCGCTGTCCACCGTCACCGATTCCGGCCGCCGGGCCATCACCGACCTGCGGCAGCTGCTCGACGTGCTCGATCCCCAGCACGACACCGGGCAGGGGAGCGATGTGCGCGCGCTCGTGGAGCAGGCCCGGCAAGCCGGGCAGCCGGTGGAGTACACCGAGGAAGGCCGCCCGCCCACCGGCACCGCGGGGGCGACGGCATACCGGGTCGTGCAAGAGGCGTTGACCAACGCGCTCAAGTACGCCCACGGCAGCCGCACCAGTGTCCTTGTGCGGCACGGGAACCGGGAGATCACGGTCGAGGTCGCCACCGACAGCGCGGGCTCACCCACCGCGCCGGTCGGCGGCAGCGGACGGGGACTGGCCGGGCTCCGCGAACGGGTCGGCGGGCTCGGCGGCGAGTTCCGGACAGCGCGGCAGGAGGACGGCGGATTCGTGGTGCACGCCCGGATTCCCGCCGGCAGTGCGTCGTGACCCGCGTCCTGGTGTGCGACGACCAGGCGCTGATCCGCGCCGGGTTCACCACGATCATCGACGCCCAGCCCGATCTCGAGGTCGCCGGCGAATGCGGTGACGGCCGGACCGCGGTCGACCTCGCCGCGCGGCTGCGGCCGGACGTCGTGGTGATGGACGTGCGGATGCCGGTCCTCGACGGCATCGAGGCGACCCGTCTGCTGGCCGGCGCGGGGGTGGCCCAGCCGGTGAAGGTGCTCGTGGTGACCACGTTCAACCTCGACGAATACGTCTACGAGGCGCTGCGGGCCGGCGCCAGCGGGTTCCTCCTCAAGGACGCCCCGCCGGCACAGCTGCTGCACGGCATCCGCACCGTCGCCACCGGAGCCGCTTTGGTGGCCCCGGAGGTGACCCGCCGGCTCATCGGCCGGTTCGCCGCCCGGATCCGGCCGCCGCAGGACACCGACGGCGAAACCCCGCTGACCCCGCGCGAGCTGGAAGTCCTGCGCCTGATCGCCGACGGCCTGTCCAACAGCGAGATCGCCGCGACCCTGGTGCTCAGCCCCGAAACCGTCAAGACCTACGTCTCCCGGATCCTCACCAAGCTCGACCTGCGCGACCGCGTCCAGGCCGTCGTCTACGCCTACCGCCACGGCCTGGCCCGCTGAGCTGTCCCCCGTGCGAGCTACCCGCGAATGTCCACCCCGCGGGGATCTTTCGGACCGCGCCGCTCCTCTAGCGTGCGTGGCGCTGATCGAGAATCCCACTGGAGAACTGAATGTTCCGCAACATCAAGTCAACTGCAGTCGCCGCGCTGCTGTGCGCCGTGGCCGCGCCGGTGCTGGCCGCGTGCGACGAGGCCGCCGAGTCGTCGGAGGCCCCGGCGTCGTCGGAGGCCCCGGCGTCGGCGGCCGCCGGTCAGGAGCCGATCTCCGGCACCGCGAAGATCACCGTCGACGGCCGTTCGGTGAACGTGTCCTGTTCCGGTACCGAGATGGAAGACCGGCCGGTCGTCGTGCTGCTGGCCGGTCTCGGCGATGGTCTGGACAAGCTGGCCGCGTTCCAGCAGACGCTGAGCACCAAGGGGCGGGTCTGTTCCTACGACCGGCTCGGCGAGGGCGCGAGCGACCAGCCGGCCGGTCCGCAGACGTTCGACAGCGCCGGCCGGATTCTGACCGGGGTGCTGGACCGCGTTGCCGGTGACCAACCGGTGGTGCTGGCCGGGCATTCCCTGGGCGGGCTGATCGCCGCCCGTTACGCGCCCGCCCACCGCGACCGGGTCGCGGGTCTTGTGCTGATGGACGCCACGCCGTCGACCATCATCGGCGACACCACGGCGGCGATCCCGGAGTCGGCCACCGGCCCGGCGGCCGAGCTGCGCGCGCAGAGCCTCGCGGTCTACGGCGGGGAGAACCCGGAGATGCTGGCCATGCAGGACGGGGAGGTGGGCTACGCGGGGGACATCCCGGTGGAGGTGATCCGGCACGGGCAGCCGTACCTGGCCGCCGTGCCCGAGTACGGCGCCGCGCTGGAGCAGGCGTGGGCCGCGGGGCAGGACAAGTGGCTGAAACTGTCGAGCGACAGCAACCCGGTCACGGCGGCGAACAGCGGCCACTACATCTACGTCGACCAGCCCGACGTCGCTGTGCAGGCCATCGAGCGCGTCGCCGCTGACGCCTAGCTCGCCGTGGTGAGGAAGTCTTCGACGAGGGTGCTGGCGTGGGGGCGGCATTCCTCGAAGTAGGCGTGGCGTGCTGCGGGGAAGAGGTGCAGGCGGGCGCGGGGGATGCGCTGGGCGAGCAGGGTGGCGTTGACGGCCGGGGTGAGCCGGTCGTCCTCGCCGTGCAGGACGAGTGTGGGGGCGGTGATCCGGGGCAGGGCGTCCCAGGCGTCGTGCTGGTCGCTGGCCCGCAGGTGGTGTTTGCGGGCGTGCGGGGGCATCGACGGGTCGCCGAGCGTGCGGTACGGGCCGGGGTGGGTCGCCCGCCACCCCGGCGTGTACATCAGGTCGGCCAGCGTCTCGCGGGCGTCCGGCCGCAGCAGGGCGCGGCGCACCTCCGCCGACCGCTCGACGGCATGGCGCCCTCCCGGTGAGGTGCAGCCCAGCACGAGCCGGCGCACCCGGTGCGGGTGCCGGATCGCCAGCCACTGCGCCACCCGGCCGCCCATCGAGGTGCCGTACACGTCGGCCTGTTCGATGCCGAGCCCGTCCAGCACCGCGACCACATCGTCGGCGAACAGCGGGGTTGAGTAGGGCACGTCGGGCTTGCCGCTCGCGCCGGTGCCGCGGTAGTCCATCGTGATGGTGGTGCGGGCGAAGTCGCCGCGGGCGGAGTCCCACCAGGTGTGGTCGTTGGCCTGGCCGGCGAGCAGCACGAGGGGCGGCCCACTGCCCCGGCGCTGCACCGCGAGCGGAGTACCGTCCGGCGCGATCACCCGGTCGTCCATCGCCCTCCGTTCGCGCCGAGTAATGCCGCTGGTGGCCGCCTGGCCTCCGGAGAGGACTGTATCTCGCCGGACGTGTCGTCAGGGGCAGAACGTGATGAAGTAGATCGGGTCCCAGCGTGCGGGGTC
Source organism: Amycolatopsis sp. 3B14 (assembly GCF_050958625.1). NCBI lineage: Bacteria > Bacillati > Actinomycetota > Actinomycetes > Pseudonocardiales > Pseudonocardiaceae > Amycolatopsis > Amycolatopsis sp. 3B14. The sequence goes on along the minus strand of NZ_JBHZEN010000070.1, from coordinate 3,816 downwards.
CCGGCGTCCCGGCGGGAAGATGGAGTTGGTGCGGAAGTACTGGTCCTGCAATTCCGCCGTGTCGGTGCTGTGGTTGTGCGTGTCCCAGCGCCCGAGGAAGTTGGACAACCGCACGGTGGTGCACACGTAGATCGACGGGCTCATTTTGAAGACCTTGTAGAAACGCCCGCCGGAGGAATTCTGGATCGTGCAGAAAGCGAAAGCGCAGGAGTCGCCGCTGTGCACGTATTCCTTGGCGCGCCGAAGGCCGTCCGCGGTGTGGACGAAAGCGATCTCGCTGATCGTGACGTCGTCATCGGGTGAGAACGGCACCGCCGAGGGTTCCGCGGCGATGGCGGGCGCGGCCCCGGCAGTGGGCGTGACCGCGGTGGACAGAACCATGATCACCGAAACCGCGAACAACGCGGCCCGTCGAAGCAATCTCATCTTTCCCCCTTTTCGGACGAGATCGTGCCGAGGTCGAAGCCTATGACCGGCGGGTGATCGATGTGGCGCGAACCACACTTCGCCACACGAATGGAGCACAGGGGCAGCGCAGAGCCGAGCGCCTGGCTGCCCCAGCGCGGCGGAACCTGCGCGCCCGGCGGCCGGGGCACGAGCACCTGGACTCGGGCAGCTCACCCGATTGGAGGTGGTGCGCGTGATGCCGCGGCGAGTGGTCCGGTCCTCTCATCGAAAGCCGGAGCGGGACCGCCGCTGCCGGTGGATGCCACGGGGCACCGCGGCAAGCAGCGGACGTACGAGGGGCGAGCATCGGTATGAAACACGTGACCCGCGCCGCCGGCCTGCTGGGCGCCGGGCTGGCCCTGGTGGGTGTGACCGCCCTGCCGGTGGACGGCTCCGGCGCCGGGACGGCCGTGCCGCAGGCGCTGTCCCTGCGCGAACCGCCCCGCATCGACGACCTTGGGCGGCCGTATGAGGTGGCCGCCCAGCCGCCGCGCCTGCCCGCGCCGCCGACTTTGCCGCCGCCGACCTCGCTGCCGTCTCCCGGCCCGCGGGTCAGGGCGTCGCCGGTTTCGCTGGGCGTCGGGGTTCCGGCCGCCGCGCTGGCGGCTTACCACCGGGCCGCGGACGCGGTCGCCGGGTGCGGCCTCAGCTGGACAGTGCTCGCCGCGATCGGACGGGTGGAGTCCAACCACGGCCGCCACGGCGGCTCCCAGGTGTACGAGGACGGCTCGGTGGCGCCGCGGATCCGTGGTCTGGCACTGGACGGCACGGGCGGCACCGCGTCCATTCCGGACACCGACCGCGGCGCACTCGACGGGGACCCCGTCCTGGATCGCGCGGTCGGGCCGATGCAGTTCATCCCGTCGACGTGGCGCGCCTACGCCGCGGACGGCAACGGCGACCGCAGAGCCGATCCGGACAACATCTTCGACGCGGCGCTCGCGGCGGGACGGTACCTGTGCGCGGGCGGTGGGAACCTCGCCGATCCGGCGCAGCTGCGGGCGGCGGTGTTCCGCTACAACCACTCCGACGCCTACGTCGACCTCGTGCTCGCCCTCGCCGACGCCTATGCCCGCGGCGCGGTGGCGGCCATCGCGGTGCCGGCCGTCGCGCCCGCGCCGCCCCCGGTGACCACCCCGCCGCCTCCTCCGCAGGTGACCGAGGTTCCCGCGCCGAGCACGACGGCGCCGGCCACGAGCACGACGCCCAGCATGAGCACGACACCCAGCACGGGCACCAGCAGCCCGGCCACGTCCAGCTCCAGCACCACCAGCTCCACGCCGTCGCCATCCTCGTCGCGACCGTCGTCGAGCTCGGCTCCCAGCAAGACCAGGTCCAGCACGGCAACGACCACCACCACCGGATGAGGGGTGTTTCCTCCTCGCGGTGGGGGAGATCACCGGAAAAACCCGCTCCTGCCGTGAAGTTCGGGCCCCGCGAGAGGTCTTCCGGGTGACGAGACATCTTCCTGCGGAAGGAAACCCAGTGACCACAACGGACAGAGTCAGCGCGGAGACCGCGGCCCTCCCCGACGGCGGGGTGGCGGTGGTGCTCGGCACCCGGCCCGAAATCGTCAAGCTCGCCGGGATCATCCGGCGACTCGGTCCGAAGGCGCGGATCGTCCACACCGGACAGCACTACGACGAGGCCATGTCCGACGTGTTCTTCACCGAGCTCGGGTTGCCGCTGCCGGACGTCCGGTTCGCGGTCGGCGGAGCCACCAGGGCGGGGCAGATCGCCGCGGCGCTGGAGGCGCTCGATCTCTTGTTCGCCGACGTCACCCCGGCCGCCGTCGTCGTGCAGGGCGACACCAACGCGACCGTCGCCGGAGCGCTGGCCGGCAATGCCCGGTCGGTTCCCGTGGTCCACGTCGAAGCCGGGCTGCGCAGCTTCGACCGCACCATGCCCGAGGAACACAACCGGATCGTCACCGACCACGTGTCGGACCTGCTCTGCGCGGCCACCGACGACAACGTCGGCAACCTCGCCCGGGAGGGCATCACCGGCAGCTCGGTGATCCGCACCGGCAACACCGTCGTCGAAGCCGTCCTCTCGCAGCTGCCCCATCCCGCGCGACGCGAGCAGCTCCTGGCCGAGCGGGAGCTGGTCGCCGACCAGTACGTCCTCGCCACCATCCACCGGCCGGAGAACACCGACGACCCCGCCGCGCTGGCCACCATCCTGGCTGAGCTGAACCGGATCCCGTGCCGCGTCGTGCTGCCCCTGCACCCCCGTACTCTGCGGGCGGTCGAACAGCACGGGCTGGCGCACCACCTCGACGGGCTCGCCGTCACCGGACCGCTCGGCCCGTCGGAGTTCCTCGGACTGGCGGCCCACGCGGCGCTGCTGGTGTCCGACTCCGGTGGCCTGCAAGAGGAATGCACCGTTCTCAAGCGGCCCCTGATCGTCGTGCGCCGCTCCACCGAGCGGCCGGAAGCGATGCGTGATTTCGCGGTGCTCGTCTCGCCAGGACCGCTGATCAGCAAGACCGCGGCCAAGTGGCTCGACGATCTGCCCGGCCTGCACGCGCAGCTCGCCCGCGCGTCGTCCCCGTTCGGCGACGGCCGCGCCTCCGAACGCATCGTCGCCGAGATCGCCCGCCGGTTCGCCTCCTGAGCTGCTGGCACCTTGGCCCGACTGCCGGGGTCGGGCAGAACGGGTTCGCCAAACTGGGCACCGATTTCGACACGGCCCCGGGCACGAACACCACACCCGGCATGCCCGTCGGCGGCGCCCAGACCCTGGAGACCACCGTCGAGGTCCCGGCGGCGGACCTCGCCGCCGGTAACGTGAAGTACTCGTGCCGGCCGGTACCGACGCGGTGACCGTGACCAACACGGCGCAGGTGAGCGGGAACGAAACGGATCCGGACACGGCCAACAACACCTCGGCCGCGATCGTGACGGTGAACGTCCCGATGATCGCCGGTGGTGTGGGCGCCGCGCTGGCATTGGGCGGGGCCGCGGTGTGGCTGGTCCGCCGACGCGTCGCGGCCTGACCTCCCGCACCGCAGCCCACGGGCGGCGCAAATTCACCATGGCCGCCCGTTCCCAGAACTCGCGACATGTTCGCGCGGCTCGCCCGGTCTTCAGGGCGGAGTCGCGAGACGGAAAGGACGGATCGAGATGTACGCAGGTGGAATCGGTCCCCACACCGGCGGCACGGCCGGCGGGATGGGGGCCCTGGCGGCCACCGGGTCGCCGGTGCTCGGGTTGCTCGTCGGGCTGGGGGCGGTGCTGCTGTTCGCCGGGATGACCCTCGTGCGGAAGAACGTGGTGGCCCGCAACCTCGCCGCGCTCGGTGGCACCGCGCCCCGGCCGTTCGGCGGAGCAGTCTGACGGGCGCGGTTCCGCGTTCATCCCGGTGCGG
>NZ_JBHZEN010000069.1:0-63435 GCF_050958625.1 Amycolatopsis sp. 3B14 | reverse complement strand
TTGCTTTTCGTTGCCGGCTTCCAGTCGGGGTTAGCCGTGGACGACTACGCCTCGGATGTTCTTGCCTGCCACCAGGTCCTCGTAGCCCTGGTTGACGTCCTCCAGGCGGTACCGGTTGGTGACCAGCTCGTCCAGCTTCAGCGTGCCCGCCTGGTAGAGGTCCAGCATCTTCAGGATGTCGCGCTGCGGGTTGCCGCTGCCGAAGAGGCTCCCCTTGATCGTCTTCTCCCACAGGGTGAGCACCGCGCCGGAGACGTGGATCGTCGCCTTCGCGGGGTCGGCCAGGCCGGTCACGACGACGACCCCGCCCTTGCCGACGACGTCGAACGCCGCCGACATCACCTCTTCGTCCACCACCCCGACCGTGACCAGCGCCTTGTCCGCGCCCTGCCCCCTGGTCAGCTCGGTGACCACCTCGTGCGCCTCCCCCGCCGTCGCGAAGGCGTGGGTGGCTCCCAGCTTCAGCGCGGTGTCCCGCTTGAACGCCAGCGGGTCGACCACCACGACGTTCTTCGCCCCCGCGTGCGCCGCGCCCTGCACCGAGTTTATGCCGATCCCGCCGATCCCGTAGATCACCACGGTTTCCCCCGGCCGCACGTCCCCCGCGTACACGGCCGTGCCCCACCCGGTCGGGACACCACAGCCGACGAGCACCGCGGTCTCCAGCGGCACGCTTTCGTCCACTTTGACCACCGAGTGCTGCGAAATGGTCGAGTACTCGGCGAAAGTGCCCAGCATGCACATCTGCCCGTAGTCGACCCCGCCCTTGTGGAACCGGAAACTGCCGTCCGGGAAGCTCCCCTCCAGGATCGTCGCACCCATGTCGCACAGGCTCTGGTGCCCGGTGGCGCAATAACGGCACGTGCCGCAGTTCGGGATGAACGAGCACACCACGTGGTCACCGGGCTTGACCTTCGTGACGCCCGGCCCGACCTCCTCGATGATCCCGGCACCCTCGTGCCCACCGACGATCGGGAACCGCGGCGGCAGATCTCCATCCGACAGGTGCAGGTCGGAGTGGCACAAGCCGGCCGCGACGTACCGGATCAGGACCTCGCCCTCCCGCGGGCCGTCCAGGTCCAGCTCGGTGATCTCGAACGGGGTCTTGAAGTCCGTGAGTACAGCTGCCTTGACCTTCATGCGGGTTCTCCTCAGAGCGCGACGTTGACGGCTTTGGTCTGGGTGTAGAGGTCGATGGCTTCGGCGCCGAGCTCGCGGCCCCAGCCGGACTGCTTGTACCCGCCGAACGGGATCGCGGTGTCGAAGCCGTTGTAGCAGTTGACCCACACCGAACCGGCCTTGATCTGCTTCGCCACCCGGTGCGCGCGCGAGATGTCCCGCGTCCAGATCCCCGCAGCCAGGCCGTATTCGGTGTTGTTCGCGGCCGCGGCGAGACCGTCCTCGGCGGAGAACGGGATCGCGGCCACGACCGGGCCGAAGATCTCCTCGCGCACCACGCTCATGTCGTCGCGCACGTCCACCAGCACGGTCGGCTCGACGTAGTACCCGGAGTCGCCGTGACGGCCGCCGCCGGTCAGGGCACGGGCGCCGTCCGCGATGCCCTGCCGCAGGTAGCTGGTGACCCGGTCGAGCTGCTCCTGCGACACGAGCGGGCCCAGCTGCGTCGTCGGGTCCAGGCCGGGACCGATCTTGACCTGGCTCGCGAACTCCGCGACGCCCTGGGTGAACTCCTCGAAGATCGACTCCTCGACGAACAACCGCGTGCCCGCCACACAGCACTGGCCGTGGTTGAACAACCAGGCGTTGGCCGAGCCGGGGATCGCGGCCTCCAGGTCGGCGTCGGCGAACACGATGTTGGGGCTCTTGCCGCCCAGCTCCAGCGACACCTTCTTCAGGTTGCCCTTGGCCGCGTCCACGATCTTCTTGCCCACCTCGGTGGAACCGGTGAACGCGACCTTGTCGACATCGTCGTGCGCGGCCAGCGCGGCGCCCGCGTCACCGAACCCGGTGAGGATGTTGACCACGCCGTCCGGGAACCCGGCTTCGCAGAACAGCTCGCCGAGCAGCAACGCCGTGAGCGGGGTCTGCTCGGCCGGCTTCAGGATGACGGTGTTGCCCGCCGCGAGCGCCGGCGCCAGCTTGAACGCCGCCATCACCAGCGGGAAGTTCCACGGGATGATCTGCGCGCACACGCCGACCGGTTCCCGCAGCGTGTAGGCGTGCCACTGGCTGCCCGGGATCCACGGCACCGACGGGGTGATCGTGCGGCCCTCGATCTTGGTCGCCCACCCGGCGTAGTAGTGGAAGATGTCGGCCGCCCAAGCGACGTCGACGCCCTGCGCGACCGCCACGGACTTGCCGTTGTCCAGCGCCTCCAGCTGCGCGAACTGCTCGGCGCGCTCCAGCAGCAGGTCGCCGATCCGCCAGATCAGCCGCTGCCGCTCGGACGGCGTGGTGCCGGACCACGGCCCGTCCTCGAACGCGCGCCGCGCCGCGGCCACCGCGCGGTCGACGTCCTCGGCGGCGCCGTGCGCCACCTCGGTGATCTTCTCCCCCGTGGCGGGGTCGAAGGTGGGGAACGTCCGGCCCGACGCCGCGTTCACCCACTGCCCGCCGATCAGCAGCTGCTTGGTCCCGGACACGAACTCCCGAACCTCCGGCCGCACGGTCTGCTCCGCTACCGCAGTCACACCAACCTCCTCGTCGTGGACATGGCGGTAATAGTGACCTGCGCAACAGCGGGCTAACCGTGTCAAGTTGACACAGTGACCTCACACCGCGCGGGGCTGCGTCGTCGGACCGGCATGGACATCGCGTTGTGGATCATCGCGGCCGCGCTGGCCGCCGTCTTCCTGGCCAGCGGGGCCGTCAAACTGGCGCAGCCAGCGGAAAAGCTGGCCGCCACCGGGCTCACCCTCGGCCTCGGCAAGACCATCGGAGTGCTGGAGGTGCTCGCCGCGGCCGGGCTGATCCTGCCCGCCGCGCTGGACATCGCGCCGGTGCTGTCGCCGCTCGCGGCCACCGGGCTGGTGCTGCTGATGGCCGGGGCGGTCGTGCTGCACGTCCGCCGCCGCGAAACGAAAGTCGTGGCGGTGCCCGTGGTGCTGCTCGTGCTGGCCGCCGTCGTGGCCTGGGGGTGGTTCGCGTGACCACGTTCGAGGACCGCGTCGAGATCGAGGCGCTGCGCGGCGAGTTCAAAGAACTCCCAGTGCGCCTGCAGCCGCTCGATGCCGGCGCGGATCTCGTCCGGTTCGGTGAAGTCGGCGACGGGCGGGATGCACCCGCGGCCGTCCGCCGTGAACAGGGACGCGAACCAGTCGTAGTCCCGCACCGGCGCACCCCGGACGGCCGGCGGTTCACCGAGCGCGTCTACGAGATGCGGTACGTCGACGAGACGGCGCTGCCCGGCAAGGTCAGCTCAACCCCAGGCTCCGCACCCGGCGGTGCAGCGTCGAGCGGCTGATGCCGAGCAGCTTCGCGGCGTGGGCCTTGTTGCCGCCGCAGTCCCGCAGCGCCGCGGCGATCGCGTCGTGTTCGAGCTGCTCGATCGGCGTGAGGTGACGTGCCCTCGGGCTGCCCTGGTAGGCCTCCGGCAGGTCACGCGGCAGCACGTCACCACACGCGCGGCCGGTCGCGACGTGCCGCAGCAGCGCCTTCAGCTCACGCAGGTTGCCCGGCCACGGCTGCGCGGCGAGCACCTCCAGCGTGCGGGGCACGAACCGGAGGGTCGAGCCAAGGTCGGCGAGCATCGCCGCGACCAGTGCGGGCAGTTCGTCCCGCCGGGAGCGGAGCGGGGCCAGCTCGCGGCGGGCGATGCAGCGGCTGGCGAGGTCCGCGGCGGGGCCGGTCAGCTCCGATGGCGGCGGGCCGGTGAACGCGAACCAGCCGCGGTCCATGGCGGCGCCGACCCGGGCGGCCGCCTCCGCGGGCAGCAGGGCGATGTTCTCGATCACCAGCAGCCCGGTGTGCGACGCGACGAGCTGGTCCAGGGTCGGGGCCCAGTGCTGGGCGTCCACGGCGTCGAGCACCGCCAGCGCCGACTCCCCCGCCAGCTCGCGGGCCACCGTCGAACGGCCGGTGCCGGGCTCGCCGCTGATGAGGACGTGCGTGCGTTGTTCGCGGTAGGTGGTGAAGTCCCGCTGCACCGGTCGCGGATTGGCGCGCCGCGGGATCGCTTGCACCGTCGGCGGTTCCAGCTCGAACAGCACGCCGGACGCGCCGGTGATGCGCTCGAAGGACACGTCGGCGACGCGACCGGAGGACAGCCGCACGCTGCGGGCCTGCCGGACGCCGAACGGGGCGTCCATGGCGAGCCCGCGGAGGACGGCGTGGTCCGCGGCGTCGAGCAGGTCGGTGGCGGCGGCGTTGGCGAGGACGACGTCGTCGCCCAGCACCAGGACCGGGCGCAGGCGGTTGAGGGCGGCGGCCTGGTAGGCGGCGAGCATGCGCTGCTCGGCCGCGCGGGAACCCTCCAGCAGGCGCTGCTCGATGTCGGCGACCGCGCGGCGCAGGAACGGGCCGAGCAGCGGGCTGGCGTGGTCGGCCGGGCAGGTGATGTCGAGGACGCCCTCCAGGCGGCGGGTCACCGGGTGCGTGATCGGGTGGCCGTAGCAGGCGAAGGCCTTGAAGCTGTCGATGAAGTGCTCGTGCCCGTGCACGGCGAGGCCCTGGCGCAGCTCGAACACGGTCGCGATCGAGTTGGTGCCGGTGTTCTCCTCGGTGAAGCGCCTGCCGGGGACGACGCCGAGCCGGTCGAGGGTGGATTCCAGCTGGTGCTCGCCGAACCGCCGGTCGACGATCCAGGCGTCGCGGTCGGCGAGGATGAGGCTGAACGCGGTGTCGGCGAGCTCGCGGGTGGCCTGGTCGAGGACGGGTTCGGCGGCGAGAACGAGCCTGCTGCGGCGGTCGATGTCCGCGACGGTGAGCCGGTCGACCGCGGCGTCCGGCCGGAGCCCGGACAGCTCCGCCCGGCGCCACGACTTGGCGATCTCGGGCCGCAACGCTGCGTTCTCCATCCTCGCCTCCCTTGGCGCCGATGCCCGAGCCACGTTAGCAATGGTTAACGCCGCAGGTCGAGCGCTTGCCCCCGTCCGGGGGTGCCGCTCAGACGCCGAGTGTGGACTCGCCGCGCCGACGTGGAACTCACCGCGAGGGCACCTCACGCGGGAGCGAAACCAGGGGTGCCGCTCCCCCGCCAGCGTGGAACTCACCGCGCCGAAAGTGGGACTCGCGCGCGGGAGCGTGGGACTCGCGCGCCGGAGCGTGGGACTCGCGCTCAGCCGCCTGGGTGTCCAGCACCCGGGCGAGCACCCACGCCCGCGCACCCTCCGAGCGCACCTCACCCGGGAAGCGAAACCAGGGGCACCGCTCCCCCGCCAGCGTGGAACTCGCCGCGCCGAACGTGGGACTCGCGCGCGGGAGCGCGCAACTCGCGGGTCAGCCGGGGTTGTCGAGCGCCCGCGCGAGTACCTGTGCCAGGTGCAGCGCCTGCCGTCCGGTGAGGTCGTCGATCTGGGTGCGGCAGCTGAAGCCGTCCGCGAGCACCATCGTGTCCGGGGACGCGGCCTCCACCTCGGGCACCAGCACCCGGTTCGCCGCGGCGACCGACACCTCGTAGTGCCCCTTTTCGACCCCGAAGTTGCCGGCCAGCCCGCAGCACCCCGAGTCCAGCGTCCGGTTCCGCACACCCACCCGGCGGAGCAACCGTTCGTCCGCCGCGTTGCCCATCACCGCGTGCTGGTGGCAGTGCTGCTGCGTGATCGCCGACGCCTCGACCTCCGGGAACTCCACGTCCGGCGCGTACTTCTCCAGGAACTCCGCCAGCGTGAACGCCTGCGACGGCAGCCCGTGCAGCTCGGAGTCGTCCAGCAGCTCCCGCGAGTCGTGCCGGAACACCGCCAGGCAGCTCGGCTCCAGGCCCACGATCGGCGTCCCCGCCTCCAGTTCCGGCCGCAGCACCCGCAACGTCCGCCGCAGCACGCGGCGCGCCACGCCGAGCTGCCCGGTCGAGATCCAGGTCAGCCCGCAGCACACCGACGACGACGGCAGCACCACGTCGAACCCGGCGTGCTCCAGCACCCGCACCGCGTCGTGGCCGACCTCGGGCGACAGGAAGTTCGTGAACGTGTCCGGCCACAACACCACCCGCGGCCGCCCCCGCTCCCGCGCCCGGAACCCGCGGCGGAACGTCCGCGGCGCGAACCGCGGCAGCGACCGCTCCGGCGTGATCCCGCCGGCCTTCTTCACCAGCCCGGACAACCGCCCGCCCAGCACGCGGTTCGCCAGCCGCGGCGCGCCCGACGCCAGCCGCGCCAGCACCGGCAGGAACCCGAGCGTGTAGTGGCTCGCCGGGCGCAGCCGCCCCGCGTAGTGCTGGTGCAGGAACTCCGCCTTGTACGACGCCATGTCCACGTTGACCGGGCAGTCCGACAGACAACCCTTGCACGCCAGGCACAGGTCCAGCGCCTCCAGCACCTCGCCGGAGCGCCAGCCGTCGGTGACCGTCTCGCCGCGCATCATCTCGAACAACAGCCGCGACCGCCCGCGCGTCGAATGCTCCTCGCGCCCGGTGACCATGTAGCTCGGGCACATCACGCCGGACGACTTGTCGACACACGCCCCGACGCCGACGCACCGCCGCGTCGCGGTCGCCAGGCTGCCCCCGTCGTGCGGGTACTTCAACGTCACCGGCAACGACCGCACCGGGCCGTCGAACCGCAGGTCCGCGTCCAGCTTCCGGGGCCGCACCAGGTTGCCCGGGTTGAGCAGGTCGTCGGGGTCCCAGATCGCCTTGAACCGCTCGAACAGCGCCAGGATCTCCGGCGGGTACATCCGCGACAGCAGCTCCGCCCGCGCCTGCCCGTCGCCGTGCTCGCCGGACAGCGACCCGCCGTGCCGCACCACCAGGTCCGCCGCGTCCTCCATGAACGCCCGGAACTGCCGCCTGCCCTCCTCGCTGGTCAGGCCGAAGTTGATGCGCACGTGCACGCACCCCTCGCCGAAGTGTCCATAAGGGACACCGCGCAGCCCGTACTTCCCCAGCAGGGCGCGGAAATCCCGCAGGTACGCGCCGAGGTTCGCGGGCGGCACCGCGGAGTCCTCCCACCCCGGCCAGGCCTCGGAACCGTCCGCCATGCGGGTCACGATCCCGGCCGCGGCCTCGCGCACCGACCACAGCACCCGCTGGTCCGCCGGCCGCGTCTCCACGACCGTCGCCGCGCCGGTGTCCCGTTCCAGGGCCGCCGCGACTTCGGCAGCCCGCGCCGCCGCCTCCGCCGGGTCCGCTCCCCCGACCTCGACGAACAACCAGCCGCGCCCCGCCGGCAGCAGGTCGACAGCCGGGTGCGACCGGCGCATCAACAGGGAGTCGATGAGGTCGCGGCCCATGCCCTCGACGGTCAACGGCTTCAGCGGCAGCACCGACGGCACCGCGTCGGCGGCCGCGATGTCGTCCACGTAGCCCGCCACGACCAGCGCGCGGGCCGCGGGCGCGGGCACCAGCCGCACGGTGATCTCGGTCAGCAGCACGCAGGTGCCCTCGGTGCCGACCAGCGCGCGGACCAGGTTCGTCCCGTTCTCCGGGAGCAACTGGTCCAGGGCGTACCCCGACACGCGCCGCGGGATCGACGGGAACGACGTGCGCAGCAGCGCCAGGTTGTCCAGCGCGAGCTGCTTCGACTGGGCGACCCGCGGATCGTCCGGCAGCGACGGGCCGATCGCCAGCCGCGTCCCGTCCGCGGTCAGCACGTCCAGCGCCACCACGTTGTCCGCGGTCCGCCCCCACGCCACCGAGTGCGAGCCGCACGCGTCGTTGCCCACCATGCCGCCGATCGTGCAGCGGCTGTGGGTCGACGGGTCCGGCCCGAACGTCAGCCCGTGCGGAGCGGCAGCCGCCCGCAACGCGTCCAGCACCACGCCGGGCTGCACGCGCGCGGTCCGCGCCTCCGGGTCGATCTCCAGGACCCGGTTCAGGTGCCTGCTGTAGTCGATTACGACACCTTCGCCGAGCGCCTGCCCGCCGATGCTCGTTCCGGCGCCGCGCGCGGTGATGGGGATCCGGAACTTCCGGCACAGCCGGACCGTCGTCTCCAGATCCTCCACAGTGGACGGGAACACGACGGCCAGCGGCACGTGCCGGTAGTTCGACGCGTCCATGCTGTAGGTCGCGCGTGCCGTCGTGCCGGACTCGACCTCACCGGTGAGCGCGTGGCCCAGCTCCGCGAGGAACCGGGCCACGCGCTCGTCCGCGACCACCGTCATGAAGCCGATTCCCCCGGCACCGGGTCGCCTGCCCGCAGTGGCGCGGCGGCGAAGCGCCCCTCGTGGGCGAGCACCGGACGGCGGTCACCGGCCAGCTCCGGGTACTTCTGCTCGAGCTTCTCCCGCCGGGTCATCTGCTGGTGCCAGTGCCGCACCGTTTCCCGGTCGCCGTTGCGGGTGCCGCGCCAGCTCTTCGGCGCGTCGTCCCGGCTGGGCCCGGCCGAGGCGACCCCGCCGAGCCGCACCGCGGACGGCAGGCGGCGCGGCGACGAACCGCACGCACAGCTCGGCGGCGGGCTGGCGGACGAGGGCACGAGCGCCTCGAACCGGTTCCCGCAGTCGCACGCGTAGTCGTAGATGGGCATCCGATCACCAGTTCTCGATCGACTGGGCGAAGATCGCCTCCAGGTCCTCGGCGCGGACCGGCCGCGGCGAGATGGTCAGCAGCCGCTCCTGCTTGAGGGTGCCCTCGACCAGGTCGCCGATGTCGCCCTCGTCGTAGCCGACGCCGCCGATCCCGTTGGGCGTGCCGATGTCGCGCATCAGCGAGGACAACACGAACGGCAGCTGGTCCACCGCGTCGCGCTGCTTCGGCGCGTGCGGGTCGAGGATCCGCGCGGCCCGCAGGTGCTTCTCCGGGTTCGTCGGGAAGGTGAACCGGAACGCCGCGGGCGCGGTCAGCGACACCGACTCGCCGTGCGGGACCATCGCCTCGTCCTGCGGGTAGTTCTTCGGCCGGTACTCCTTGACGCGCCCGGCGATCGGGTACGCGCAGGCGTGCGGGATGTGCACGCCCGCGTTGCCGAACCCCATGCCGGCGAAGGTCGCGGCCAGCATCATGTCCGTGCGCGCCGCGAGGTCGCCGCCGCCCAGCACGGCCTTGCGGAACGAGCGGGCCAGCAGGGTCAGCGCCTGCTCGGTCCAGGCGTCCGAGATCGGGTTCGACCCGCAGTAGGCGACCCGGGTGTCCGCGCGGTGCCGCGGGAAGGAGTCGAACGGCTTGGCCGTGTAGGACTCCAGCGCGTGGCACAGCACGTCCATCCCGCTGGCCGCGGTCACCTCGGGCGGCATGCTCAGCGTCAACAGCGGGTCGACCACCGCCATCGACGGCCGCAGCCGCGGGTGGCTGATGCCGGACTTCACCTTCAGGTCGAGGAAGTCCATGATGCACACCGGCGTCGTCTCCGACCCGGTGCCCGCCGTGGTCGGCACCGCGACCAGCGGCTTCAGCGGCCCGGCGGGCGCCTTGCCCTGCCCGATCGGCTTGTTGACGTAGTCGTAGAGGTCGGCCGGGTAGGTGGTCATCAGGTTGATGGCCTTGGCGGTGTCGATCGACGAGCCGCCGCCGACCGCGATGAACCCGTCCCACTCGGACTGCTTCGCGAAGTCCACCGCGGCCTGGATGCTGACGTCGGTCGGTTCGACGTGCACCTGGTCGTAGACCTCGACGGTCAGCCCGCCCGCCTTGGCCGCGTCGGCGACCCGCTGCGGCACGCCGGTCGCGGCGACGCCCGGGTCGGTGACGATGAGGACCCGTTCCGCGCCCATCTGCGCGAGGTCCCAGCCGATCTCGTCGACGGCGCCGGCGCCGAACTTCAGCGGCGTCGCGCCCCAGGTGAAGACGGTCTCGTTGAGGTATTCGGTCATGCCCGTGCCTTTCAGCCGAAGTACCCGTCGGGGGCGAACGGGAGCTTGGCGGCCTGCTCCGGGTCGTGCCCGAAGATCACCTCCGCGTTCGTCTCCTCGGCGATGCGCCGCAGCTTCTCCACCGACTCCAGCCAGCGCACGCTGTCCCAGACGATCGCGGCGCCGATGGCAGGCGGGCCCCAGCTCTCGCCGAGGTAGACCGCGTCGGAGGTGAAGATCTTGGTGCCCGCCTCCGGCAGGTCCACCCGCAATGACATCGTCCCCCAGGTGTGGCCCGGTGTCTCGATGACGCTGACGCCCGGCGCGATTTCGGCGTCACCGGAGACGAGTTCGTAGTCGATGCCCTCGTAGTCGGCCTTGAGGTGCGCGCCCTTGAACGGCCCGTCGATGCCGAGCGCACCCTCGTGCTCGTTCGCGTTGACGATGATCCGGGTCTTGCCGTTGTCGAAGAGCTTCGCGTTGGCGGCGTGGTCGAAGTGCAGGTGGGACAGCACCAGCACGTCGATGTCGTCCGGCGTCAGCTCCAGCGCGGCCAGCGAGTCCTGCAGGTAGGTGGTGCCCTCCTGAACGGGGAAGAACTCCTGCAGCCCGGTGGGCGCCCAGCGGGTCTCCCAGTCCTGCGGAACGCCCGTGTCCCACAGGATGCGCCCGTCCGGGTGCTCGATGAGCACCGCGTGGGTCGGGCACGTCGTCCACACCGCTTCCTTGCGGGTGTTCGAACGGTCGGTGATGGTCGCACCCGGCTTGAGCAGCAGCCAGGTCTGGTCGCATTCCATGGTTCCGGTCTTGAGCAGGTGAACCTTGCTCGGTGCCGTCATCTGCGCCTCCTTGCGCGTCAGGACAGAGCCGAGCACAGAGTGGCATGTAGCATGCTACTCGTCAACGACGGGGGTAGCCGGTCCACTCCAACGAGACCGGCGGGACCGGATCACCGCTGGCCGCGGCCTCCTGGCCGATCAGCAGCCGGGCCGTGTTGAGCAGGTGCGCGCGCATGGACTCGGCGGCTTCGTCGGCCTTGCCCGCTTCGATGAGCGCGAAGATCTCCTCGTGCTCGGCGAGGATGTCGGACAGGCTGCGGGAGGTGTCGACGGTCGAGGCGCCGCGCAGCAGGACCATGTCGCGCAGCGAGTCGATGTAGCGGGCGAGCCGCACGTTGCCGGACGCCTCGTTGATGACCTCGTGGAAGCGCCGGTCGGCGGCCATGAAGGTGGTCTCGTCGCGTTTCTCCGCGGCGGCGCGCATCACCTTGAGCTGGGCGGCCAGCTCCTTGACCCACGCGGCGGTCCGCTGCGTGACGGCGCGGTGGGTCGCCGGGACCTCCAGCAGCAGCCGGATCGCGAAGACCTCCTCCAGATCGTGCAGCGACGTCTGGAGGATGCGCACCCCGCGGTTGCGCTCGAACCGCACCATGCCGCGCTCGGCCAGCTGGATCAGCGCCTCCCGCACCGGCGTCCGGGACACGCCGAGCCGCTCCGCGAGGTCGTGCACCGAGTACAGGCTGCCCGCGACGAGCTCGCCGTTGACGATGGCGCTCTTCAGCTCGTCGAGAATCTTCCCGGCGAGGTTGGCGTCGTTCCCGATCTGCCGCATCCGGGCATTTTCCCACGGCGGCGGGGTCCCGGCGGCGCCGCTTCGGCACTGCGCGGCGCGCCGGGAACGCGGTCGCCGGTTTCGCCGCTGTCCCGCCGGGTACGCCCCACGTCATGGACGCGGAGATCACCTTGCGTGTCGACGGCGCCACCCACCAGCTGACGCTCGACAGCCGCACCACCCTCCTGGACGCCCTGCGCGAACGCCTCGGCGTCACCAGCCCCAAGAAGGGCTGCGACCACGGCCAGTGCGGGGCCTGCACGGTCCTGGTCGGCGGCCGCCGGATCCTGTCCTGCCTGTCGCTGGCCGTCGCGCAGGACGGGGCCGAGGTCACGACCGCCGCGGGGCTCGCTCCGGACGGTGAGCTGCACCCGGTGCAGCGCGCGTTCCTGGAGCACGACGGGTTCCAGTGCGGCTACTGCACGCCGGGCCAGATCTGCTCCGCGGTCGGCGCGCTGGACGAGGTCAAGCAGGGCTGGCCGAGCCACGCGACCCCGGCGGTCAGCGAGCGTCCCGCACTGACCCGCGCCGAGATCGCCGAGCGGATGAGCGGCAACCTGTGCCGGTGCGCCGCCTACGACGGCATCGTCAGCGCGATCGAGGAGGCGGCCGGATGAAGCCGTTCACCTACGACTCCCCCGCCGACGCGGACACCGCCGTCCGAACCGTCGCCGCCGACCCGTCCGCCGTGTTCCTCGCCGGCGGCACGAACCTCGTCGACCACCTCAAGCTCGGCGTCGCCCGCCCTGGCCGGCTCGTCGACGTCACCCACCTGACCTCCACCGAAATCACCGAGCGCGACGGCCTCCTGTCGATCGGCGCCGGGGTGCGCAACAGCGACCTGGCCGCCGACCCGCGGATCCGGTCGCGCTACCCGGTGCTCGCCGAATCGCTGCTCGCCGGCGCGTCCGGGCAGCTGCGCAACATGGCCACCACCGGCGGGAACCCGTTGCAGCGCACGCGGTGCGCGTACTTCCAGGACGTCACCACCCCGTGCAACAAGCGCGAGCCCGGCTCCGGCTGCTCCGCGATCGGCGGCTACACCCGCTACCACGCGATCCTCGGCGCGTCCGAGCACTGCGTCGCGACGCACCCGTCCGACCTGGCGGTCGCGCTGGCCGCGCTGGACGCCGAGGTGTCCGTGCTCGGACCGGACGGCGAGCGCACGATCCCGTTCACCGAGCTGCACCGCCTGCCCGGCGACACCCCGGAGCGGGACACCGTGCTGGCGCACGGCGACCTGATCACCTCGATCGACCTGCCCGCGCCGCCGGCCGGGAAGCAGCGCTACCGGAAGGTCCGCGACCGCGCCTCCTACGCGTTCGCGCTGGTGTCGGTGGCGGCGGTGCTGGCCGTGGAGGACGGCACGATCGTCGACGCGCGCATCGCGTTCGGCGGGGTCGCGCACAAACCGTGGCGCGCCTGGCAGGCCGAGGACGTGCTGCGCGGCGCGCCGGCCACCGAGGCTACGTTCCGCGCCGCGGCCGAGGAGGAGCTGGCGCAGGCGCGGCCGTTGCCCGGCAACGAGTTCAAGGTCCCGCTGCTGACCCGCACCCTGGTTTCCGTGCTCCGGGAGCTGTCATGACCGCGATCGGCGAACCGCTGGTGCGGCGGGACGGCACACGCAAGGTCACCGGCACCGCCACGTACGCCTACGAGACGCCGGCCGGCACGCCGGTGTTCTGCCACCCCGTGCAGGCCACCGTGGCGCGCGGCCGGATCGCCGCGATCCACACCGCCGAGGCCGAGGTGCTCGACGGTGTGCTGGACGTCATCACCTACCGCAGCGCCGAGCGGCTGGCGTCCACAGCGGACGCCGAACTGGCCGTGCTGCAGGACCGCGAGGTCGCCTTCCGCGGCCAGGTGATCGGGCTGGTGGTCGCGGAGACCTCGGAGGTCGCGCGGCACGGCGCCGAGCTGGTGTTCGCGACCTACGACGAGCGCGAGCACGACACCGAACTGTCCGCGGATCGCGACGACCTGTACAAACCGGAGAAGGTCAACCCGGCGTTCCCCACGGACACCGCGGCCGGGGACGTCGACCGGGCGATGGCGTCCGCCGACGTGACGGTCGAGCAGACCTACCGCACCGCGATGTACCACAACAACCCGCTGGAGCCGCACGCGACGACGGCCTTGTGGGACAACGACGTCCTGACGCTGTGGGACTCGACGCAGGGCGTGCACCCGTCGCGCAAGGCCACCGCGAAGGTGTTCGGCCTGCCCGAGGAACGGGTGCGGGTGGTGTGCCCGTACGTGGGCGGCGGGTTCGGGTCGAAGGGCCTGCCGCACGCGAACGTGGTGCTGGCCGCGATGGCCGCGCGGGCCTACCCGGGACGGCCGGTGAAGCTCGCGCTGACGCGGCAGCAGATGTTCTCGCTCGCCGGGTACCGGACGCCGACGATCCAGAAGATGCGGCTCGGCGCGACGCGGGCCGGCAGGCTGACCGCGATCGGGCTCGACGTGGTCGAGCAGACCTCGCGCATCAAGGAGTTCGCGGAGCAGACCGCGTTGCCCTCGCGCATGATGTACGCCGCGCCGAACCGGCGCACCACGCACCGGCTGGCCGCGCTGGACGTGCCGGTGCCGTCGTGGATGCGCGCGCCCGGCGAGTGCCCCGGCATGTTCGGGCCCGAGGTGGCGATGGACGAGCTGGCCTACGAGCTGGGCATCGACCCGGTCGAGCTGCGGATCCGCAACGAGCCGGAAGTGGACCCGGAGTCGGGCAACCCGTTCTCCAGCAGGCACCTGGTGGACTGCCTGCGCGAGGGCGCCCGGCGGTTCGGCTGGGACTCGCGCGACCCGCACCCGGGCGTGCGGCTGGAGGACGGCTGGCTGGTCGGCACCGGAGTCGCGGCGTCGGTGTACCCGTCGTCGACGCGGCCGGGGTCGACCGCGGTGGTGCGGTTCGAGGGCGGCCGGTACGCCGTGGAGATCGGCGCGGCCGACCTGGGGACCGGCGCGTGGACGGTGCTGCCGCAGATCGCCGCGGAGGCGTTGGAGGTGCCGGTCGAGGAGATCGACATGCGGCTCGGCGACACCGCGTACCCGGAGGCGGCGGTGGCCGGCGGTTCGGCAGGCACGGCGACCTGGGGTTCGGCGGTGTTCGAGGCGGCGCGCACGTTCCGCGACAAGTACGGCCGCGACCCGGCCGAGGGCGCCGAGGCGGACGCGACGACCGGGGACAACCCGGCTCGCAAGGAGTACGCGATGTACGCGTTCGGCGCGCAGTTCGCCGAGGCGCGGGTGCACGCGGACACCGGTGAGATCCGAGTGCCGCGGCTGCTCGGGGTGTTCGCCGCGGGCCGGATCGTCAACCCGCGGACCGCGCGGTCGCAGTTCCTCGGCGGCATGACGATGGGACTGTCGATGGCGCTGCACGAGGAGAGCGTGTGGGACCCGCGGTTCGGGCAGGTGGTCAACCACGACCTGGCCGAGTACCACATCGCGGTGAACGCCGACGTCGACGACGTCCAGGCGCACTGGCTCGACGAGCGCGACCCGCACGTGAACCCGCTCGGGGTCAAGGGGATCGGCGAGATCGGGATCGTGGGCACGGCCGCGGCGGTGGCGAACGCGGTGTTCCACGCGACCGGGGCGCGGATCCGGGACCTGCCGATCACGCTCGACAAGGTGCTGCCCGCGCTGCCGTGAATTGTCGGTGGGTCTCGTTATGGTCGGCGCGTGGAGAATTTTCGGATCGCTGTCGATGACCGTGAACTGGCGGACCTGAGGGACCGCCTGGCGCGCACGCGCTGGCCGGACGCCGAGACGGTGGACGACTGGTCGCAGGGGGTGCCGCTGGAGTACCTGCGGTCGCTGTGCGCGTACTGGGCGGACGGGTACGACTGGCGCGCGTTCGAGAAGCGGGTCAACGCGCTGCCGCAGTACCGGACGACGATCGACGGCGTGGGCATCCACTTCGCGCACGTGCGCTCGCCGCACCCCGGCGCGTTGCCGCTGGTGCTGACCAACGGGTGGCCGGGGTCGATCGTGGAGTACCTGGACGTGATCGGGCCGCTGACCGACCCGGTCGCCCACGGTGGGTCGGCCGCGGACGCGTTCCACGTGGTGCTGCCGACGCTGCCCGGCTACGGCTTCAGCGACAAGCCCACCTCGCCCGGCTGGGGTGTGCAGCGGATCGCCGATGCGTGGGCCTCGCTGATGGCCTCGCTGGGGTATACGCGGTACGGGGCGCACGGCAGCGACTGGGGCAACAGCATCACCACCGCGATGGGGCAGCAGCACCCGGACGTGCTGGCCGGGATCCACGTGCAGCCCCCGATCGCGGCGCCCGATCCGGCGACGTTTTCCGATCTGTCACCGCGGGAACGGGAGGCGCTGGACGCGCTGGCCGAGGCGGAGTCGCGGGAGTCGGGCTACTCGGCGGAGCAGTCGACGAAACCGCAGACCGTCGGGTACGGGTTGGTGGACTCGCCGGTGGCGTTGTGCGCGTGGATCGTGGAGAAGTACCACTCGTGGGTGGACACGGGCAGCGTGCTGACGCGCGACCAGCTGCTCGACAACGTGAGCGTGTACTGGTTCACCCGCAGCGGCGCGTCATCGGCGCGGTTGTACTGGGAGAGCTTCAAGCAGGTGTCGGAGTGGTTCAGCAGGTCCACTTCGGACACGGTCCCGGTGCCGACGGGGTGCTCGGTTTTCCCGCGTGAGGTGCCGCGCCCGTCCCGCCGCTGGGCAGCGCGCCGGTACACCGACATCCGCTACTGGAACGAACCCGAGCGCGGCGGCCACTTCGCGGCGCTCGAAGAGCCGGAGGTGTGGGTGGAGGAGATCCGGAACTTCTTCCGCCTGGTGCGCTGATCGGGAGAGATCGCCACCCGCTTCCAAGCGGCGCGGCGATGCGCTTGCCCGCCGCGTGTCGCCGGCCGCGCGCCCTCAGCCCGGGAGGCTCGCACCCCTGTCAGCCACGTTCACGGCGGCACCGCCCCGGCGAACCAGCAGCCGCTCCCGTCGGCGCGGCGATGCGCTTGCCCGCCGCGTATCGCCGGGCCGCGCGCCCTCAGCCCGGGAGGCCTGAACCCCTGTCAGCCACGTTCACGGCGGCACCGCCCCGGCGAACCAGCAGCCGCTCCCGTCGGCGCGCGCCGCCGCGCCGACAGCCTCCGGCAAACCCTGGCCGGCGCGCACCTGGCCCTACCCACCGGCACTGCCCCGGCAACCGCCCCCACGAGTGGGGCGCCACACCCACCAGCCGCCCGCGAGCCCCACCCTCCCGGCACGGCACAGGTCGCAACTGGGTCGAGTCCACGGCGCCACTGCCCCGGCAACCAGCAACCGCGCCCGCCGGGGGCGCCGCGCCCCATCGACCAGCCTCCGGCAAACCCCCACCGGCGCTCACCCAGCCCTCTCGCCACGACAGAGTCACCCGTTGCCGTTGGGGGCGCGTCGTCGCGTTGAGGTTTGGTCGCTGCTGGTGTGTGGGCGCGTCGGCGACGGGCGTGGAGTCAGGGCGAGCCTGGACGAGCTGCCGTTCGGGGCGTCGCCGCACAGAGGCTCGGCGCCGAGAACGCCCCCGGCGAGTCTGCTGGGAGCGTTCTCCGGCGAGTCGTTATCGCTGCAGGTGCGCGGGCACCTCGTCGACCGGGACGCGGGTCTGCTCGCCCGAGGTCATGTCCCGCACCGTCACCTCGCCGGCCTCCTGCTCGGCCGGGCCGTAGATCAGGACCGTGCGCGCCCGCTGGTCGTTCGCCCACTTCAACTGGCGCGCGAGCTTGCCGGACGTGCCCAGGTAGACGCCCGTGCGCAGGCCCTGCGCGCGCAGCCGGTTCGCCAGCCGCAGCACCTCGTCCTCCGCGCCGAGCACGGTGAGCGCCACGTCCAGGCCACCGGCCTCGGCGTCGGCCGCGGCCTGTCCGGCGAGGATCCGCTCCAGGCCGATCGACCCGCCGCACGCGGGCATGTCCGGGCCGCCGAGCTTCGCGACCAGCCCGTCGTAGCGGCCGCCGGACGAGATCGACCCCGGGTAGCCGGCGGCGGTGACCTCGAAGATCGGGCCCGTGTAGTAGTCCAGGCCGCGCACCATCCGCGGCGTGAACACGACCCGCCCGGACGGCAGCCCCGCGGTCAGCTCCACGAGCTTGTCGACCTCGGCGAGGCCGGCGCGGCCGCGCTCGGTGGTGTCGAGCTGCTTGCGGATGCGGTCGGTGTCGGTGGCGACGACGTCCCCGACCAGGCTCTCCGCGGTCTCGGCCGCCAGGCCGCGATCGGCCAGCTCGGCGATCACCGCGTCCGGGGTCGCCTTGTCCAGCTTGTCGAGGCTGCCGAGCACCTTCGTGCCCGCCTCCTCGGGGATGCCGTAGGCCTCCAGCAGGCCGTGCAGCGCCTGGCGGCTGTTGACCAGGAAACGGAAGTCCGCGACGCCCAGCGCGGTCAGCGCGTCGTTGATCGCCCACAGCGTCTCGGCGTCGGCGAGCGGGGACGACGAGCCGACGGTGTCGATGTCGCACTGCACGAACTCGCGGAACCGGCCCTGCGCGGGGCGGTCGGCGCGCCACACCGGGCCGATGGCGTAGCGCTTGTAGGGCGAGGGCAGTTTGCTGCCGTAGGTGCCCATCACCCGGGCGAGCGGCACGGTGTGGTCGTAGCGCAGCGCCAGGTCGGCCTCGCCGCTGGCCTCGTGCACCCCGCGCTTGAGGATCTTGAAGATCAGGGCGGACGCGTCGTCGCCGAGCTTGCCCGCGAACACCTCGAGGCGTTCGAAGGCCGGGGTCTCCAGGGGGTCGAAGCCGTAGCGCTCGAAGACCGCGCTGACGGTGTCGAACGCCGCCTTCCGGCGACGCACGTCGTCGGCCAGGAAGTCGCGGGTACCTGAAGGTGGCTCGGCGGCCTTCGCCATGAATCGGTCCTTTGCTGGTCGGGTGCGCCTGCCATTGTCCCGCGCCGGTGCGGGCGGGTGCGCACTACCCCTGGACAGACGGAAGCCCCGGCCCGCCGAGGGGGAGGTGGGCCGAGGCTTCCTGCTCCGTCCGACGGCACCCCTGCGCGTCCACCGGACTTGCGACTCCGCGGGCTGACTACCCCGGTCGCCGGGCGGTAAACCACGGATCCGGAAAAAACTCCGGCGGTGTCCGGAGGCGGTCTGGGAGTGTGCGGCAGCGTGCGGATCTCATCGACGCGCTGCCGCCGGGCGAGGACCTCGTGGTCACGCGGGACGGCAAGGTGATCGCGACGATCTCCAGCACGGGCGGCGCGCCCCGGTCGGCGGCAGAGATCGCCGACGACGTCACGGTGGTCGCCACGGCCATGCGGTTGTCGGAGTCGGCGCGGGGGAAGCTGTCGGCCGAGCTCGGCGCCGACTACATCGTGATCGACATGCACGCGGCACCGGCGACGGCGGACGTGCTGCTGGTGCCGCCGGTGAGCCCGCAGCTGATCGGCGATCTTCGCCGGTCGTTCCCGAAGGCGCGGGTGGTGGTGGCCGAGATCGACGACGCGGAGCTCGGCGTGAGCTACCAGGGCCCCGTCCGGCGCTTGCTCGACGCCGGCGCCACGACCTACCTGCCGTCGACGACCATCCCGCACCTGGCGAAGCAGCTCGACCGGACGGTCACCCACGAACGCCAGCTCACGGGCGGTGCCCCGGCACGACTGGAGATCGACGCCTCCCCGCGGCCGCCGCACGATGCGGAGTGACCTGGCCAGGACAACCCACCTGACTCCCCAACGTGCCCGCGCACCTGCAGCGGTGATCAGCGCGGCGAGGCTCCGAACGGCAGCTCGTCCAGGCTCGCCCGGAGTTCGCGCAGGTCGGTGAACGTCCGGGCGGCGCCGGCGTCCGTGAGCTCCGCCGCGGAGAACCCGCCGGTGAGCAGCCCGACGCACGGCAGGCCGATGCGGCGCGCGGCGACGCAGTCCCACACCGAGTCGCCGATCACCACGGCCTCCTCGCCCCGCACCTTCTCCAGCGCGACCTCCAGCAGGTCCGGCTCCGGTTTGGTGGCCTCGACGTCCTTCGAGCTGGTCCAGTCGGCCGCCAGCTCGCGGCCGTCGATGAGGTCGAGGTAGTGGTCGACGTGGTCGGGTTTGCCGGAGCTGGCGAGCACCACGCGGTAGCCGGCGGCGTCGGCGGCCTGGAGCAGCTCGTGGGCGCCGTCGAGCGCGCACACCTCGGGCAGCATCCCGTCGACCAGTTCCTTCCACTTCGCCCGGACGTCGTCGCCGCAGGAGTCCTCGACCTCCTGCCCGGCGACCTCGGGCACCAGCTGGTCACCGCCCATGCCGATGGCGCGGTGCAGGCGCCACACGGGCACCGTCACGCCGTGCCCGCGGAAGGCGCGGAACCACGCGAGCGCGTGGTGGTAGTTGGTGTCCACCAGCGTGCCGTCCACATCGAGCACGAGAACCTTGGCCATGCCCGGCAGATTGCCCACGGCGCCGGGCCGGGAAACGCTCACCCGAGGGTGCTGACGTAAGCGAGCAGGCCCACCACCGGCACCGCGACGGCCACCAGCCGGAAATCCGGCCGCGGCGCGGTGCGGAGCAGGCGCAGCCCCTCGGGCACGAGTGCCACGGCCACGCCCGCCACCGCCACGACGGACAGCACGGTCGTCCCCTTGAGCACCCCGAGCGGCATGGCCGCCATCGCCACCAGCCCTACCGCCTGGACCGGGTGCAGCACGCGCGCCCGCCAGGCGGCGAACGCGAGCACCGGCCAGCCGAGCAGGATCGTGAACGACAGGTAGCTGAACAGGTGCGCATCGCCGTAGGCGTCGGCGACGAACGCGGTGGCGAACCCGGCCCCGCGGTGGCGGGCCAGCGCGAGGGCGGCCTGGTCGAACCCGGCGTGGAAGACCCGCGCGAACAGCCCGGTCACGACGAGGACCGCGGCCAAGGCGCCCGGCCCGGACCTGACCCGCGCGCTGAGCGCGAGCACCGCCGGGCACAGCAGGAGCGTCCCGGCGAGCACGCAGGTGTAGGCGGCGCTCATCCGGCCGGGGTGGTCGGCGGCCGCGGCGAGCTGGTGCGGGAAGAAGAACGGGACCGGGAGGCGCAACAGCATCCCGGTGAGCAACAGCAGCGGGGCGGCGATCATCGCCAGGCCGGCGATCCAGCGCGGTTCACGAGTCATGCGGCGAACCTGCCAGTGTCCGGAACGCGGCGGATCGCACCACGGCGGACACTCCGGCCGCGGACATCAGACCCTGGTATGACCGCCGTGGACGGACGCGGCGGGCGCCGCACCCGGATATCGTGCGACGGATGAGCCCTTCGCCGTGGCGTTCACGCGCCGCCGCCGCGCTGCCGGCCGTGCTCCTGATCGCGGTGGACGTCGCCGTCGGCGGGAACCTGCTGCGCGACGACACCGGCTGGCGGCTGGGCGGCTCGGTGGCCATGGCGGTCGTGATCGGGCTGGCGGTGCTGGTGCGGCGGCGGTGGCCAGTCCCGGTGCTGGTGTTCGTGCTGGCCGTGTCGGCGGCGGCCGCGTTCCTCGGCGTGCTCTGGGACCCCTTCGCGGGAGCTGCGCTGGTGCTGCACGTCGTCGCGCTCGGCCGGGACCGGCTGCTGCCCCTGCTGGGCGCGTCCGCGGTCGCCGCGGTCGCGGGTTTCGCGGCCTGGTGGTACGTCCTCGGCGTGCCGTTGCTGGTCGCGGCGTGGGCGGCCGGGCGGGCGGCACACGCGCACCGGGCCCAGGCCGAGCAGCTGGAACTGCAGCGGCAGCACCAGATCCGCACCGACGAGCGCCTGCGGATCGCCCGGGAACTGCACGACGTCGTCACCCACGGGATGGGCCTGATCGCGGTGAAGGCGGGCGTGGCCAACCACGTGGCGGAGTCCCGGCCGGACGAAGCCCGCGAAGCGCTCCGGATCATCGAGGAGACCAGTCGCGAAGCGCTCGGTGAGATGCGGCGGTTGCTGAGCGCGCTGCGAGAGGACGCCGAGCCGCCGGGCGAACTGGCGGATCTGCCACGGCTGGCGGAACGGGCGGCGTCCGCGGGGGTCGCGGTGGAGCTGGACGTCGACGTGGCGGACCTGCCGCGGCCGGTGGAGCTGGCGGCGTTCCGGATCGTGCAGGAGGCGGTCACGAACGTGGTGAAGCACGCCGCTCCCGCGCGGTGCCGGGTGGTGGTGCGGGCACACGCCGGCGAGGTGCGGATCGAGGTCACCGACGACGGCGCCCGGTCACCCGGGCCGGTACGGCCGGGCCACGGCATCGTGGGCATGTCCGAACGGGCCGCGCTGTACGGCGGTGAGCTGACCGCGGAACCGTTGCCGCACGGCGGTTTCCGTGTCGCGGCCCGGCTGCGGTGCGCGCCGGCGGAGGTGCCCGTTGCCTGAGCCGCTGCGGGTGGTGATCGCCGACGACCAGGCGCTGCTGCGCGGCAGTTTCCGGTTGCTGGTGGACAGCGAACCGGACATGACGGTGGTCGGCGAGGCGGCGACCGGCGCGGAGGCGGTCGAGGTCGTGCAGGCAACGCGGCCCGACGTGGTGCTGATGGACGTACGGATGCCGGGCATGGACGGCATCGCGGCGACGCGGCTGCTCACCGAGCGGATGCCGTCGGCGCGGGTTCTGATCCTCACGATGTTCGACCTGGACGCGCACGTCTTCGACGCGCTGCGGGCGGGCGCGGCCGGTTTCCTGCTGAAGGACACCCGGCCCGCGGACCTGTGCGCCGCCATCCGGGTGGTCGCGTCCGGCGAAGCGCTGCTGGCGCCCGCCGTCACCCGCCGGCTGATCGCCGAGTTCGCCCGGACGACCGGCTCCCGCCCGGCCCTGAGCCGCGAACTCGACGTCCTCACGCCGCGGGAGACCGAGGTGCTGACGCTGATCGCACACGGGTTGTCGAACACCGAACTCGCCGAGCGCCTGCACCTCTCCCTGGCGACGGTGAAGACCTACATCGGGCGGCTGCTGGCGAAACTGCACGCGCGGGACCGCGCGCAGCTGGTGGTCCTCGCCTACGAGACCGGGCTCGTCACCGCGTCAGGAGGGCGGTCAGCGGGACCGCGGTGAGCCACGCCCAGCCGCCGAGGCCGACCACGTGCGCGGCCCGCCAGGCGAGCGGCGCGGCCCGCACCACGCGGCCGACCACCACCAGCTCGCACAGCCACCGCGCGCCCCAGAACACGGTCTGCGCCGCCAGCACGGTCGCGGCCAGCGCGCCCGGCGCGAGCAGCTCGTCCACCGGCCACAGCAGCGCGCCGAGCACCACGCAGGTCAGCCCGACGAAACCGGTGTGCAGGCCGACCACGAGCCGGGACATCGGGCTGACCGCGACGAGGTCGGCGGGCCACCCGAGCAGCCGCGGCAGCGCGAGGTGCGCGAGCCCCAGCACGATCGCGACCACACCGGCCAGGCGCATCTGCAGTTCCAGCATCACGCCGCCTCGAACGCCGTCGCGGTGACCAGCGGCGTCCGCCGCACCCGGGCGACACACGCGAGGCCAGCCCGTGTCGCGACGCGCTCCCATTCCGCGCGCGGGTAGAAGTGCCACGCGCCCGGCCCGAACGCCAGCACGTTCGGCAGGTCCCGGTGGTGCTCCACCAGCACCAGCCGGCCACCGGGCCGCAGCACGCGGCGCGCTTCGCGGAACAACGCCTCCCGCCCGGCCGGGGTGCGCAGCTCGTGCGCGGCGAGCACCGCCAGCACGACGTCGACCGCGCCGCTCGCCAACGGGAGCGCCTCCGGCCGCACCGGGACCGCCCTCGCCGGGTAGCGCCGACGAGCCCGCCGGATCGACGCCTCGACCGGGCCGCGTGGATCCAGCACGTCCAGCACCACGCCGGCGGACTCCGGCAGCAGGGCGGGCAGCGTCGCCGACACCTCGTCGAACCCGGCGGTGATCAGCATGTGCCGGTGGACCCGCGCGGGCAGCACCGGCCGCAGCCACGTCCAACGGTAGAGGCCGGAGAGGTCGTAGACCCACCACGACGCGGCCAGGCTCGCGACCGTGAACCACGCCGCCCCGGCCCGCGCCGGTTTCGGCAGCGGCGCCGCGGCGGCCACCGCGCCGGCGAGCACCTTCGGCCAGTTGAACGCCAGGACCTGCGCGACCCCGCGCATCACCGGAGCTCACCCCGGTGCCAGCCGTAGTCCACATCGGACACGTGGAACGCGTTGGCCAGCACGGCCCCGTCGAACCGGTTCAGAAAGGCGACGTGGTGCCGCGCGATGCCGACGGGTTCGGGCCGCCAGGTGCTGCGGAACGCCTTGACCACCACGATGCCCTCCTCGTCCGGTGAGAACGTGTACGGCAGCGGCCCGGCGAAGCGCCGCGCGTCGGCCGGGGTCGCGAACACCCCGTCCCACAACGGTTCCCGCTCGCCGAGATCGGCGGTGACGTCGAGGTCGCCCTGCCCGTCCCGCGACCGCACGGTGAACCTGAGCATGGCCTCCTGCCGCGACACCCGGGCCGCGCTGCGGTGGTAGTGGTAGCCGGTGAGGACGTTCCCGCCGAGCGCGAGCAGGGCGCGGTCGGTGTCGCTGCGCAGGATCCGCAAGCCGCGCATGGTCTTCCCGCCCGGGGTGCGCAGCCGGGCGAGGACCCGGTAGCCGGTCATCACCGAGCGGAATCCGAGCGGCGCGGGCAGGATCGACGGCCGCAGGTGCCGCAGCGCGACCAGGGCGACGGCCACGAAGGCGTGCTCGGCGCCGTCCGGGCCGGTGTAGGTGTCCAGGGTCAGCGGTTCCGGCAGCAGCGGCGCGACCTGCGCCGGATCGACGGCGTAGGTGAGGACGAGCGAGTGGTCGAACCTGGTGCGCATGGGCAGGGGATGCCGGTTCAGCGCGGTCATGGACACCTCCGTACTTCGACCACGCCCCAGAGCATCGATCGGTCCGGCGGGCCGGGATCCTCGCCGGGACGTGGTTCGCGGAACGAGCGGGACACCACCACTCCCCCGGGCCGCAGGGCGTGCCGCACGGCCGCGGCGAGCCGGGCCGCGTAACCCGCGTCGGGGCCGTCGAGGACGTTCGACAGGGAGATGCCGTCGTAGCAGCCGCGGGGCGCCTGTTCGAGGTGCTCGGCGACGTCGGCGTGGACGAGCGTGGCGGCGGCGCGGGTGTCGCGGATGAGTTCGTCGCGGCCGGCGAGCAGGCGCCACGCCCACGGGTTGTCCGCCGGGGCGTGTGCGAGGCCCCGGCGGAGGCGGGCGAGCAGCACGCGGTCGAGGCGCGGCGGGATCGCGTGCCGGAACGCGGGCAGCAGGAGGCCCAGCGGCGCGAGCCCGGCCGCGAGCAGGCCCTGGAGGCGGCGGGATTCCAGCAGCGCGACGGGATCACCGTCGCGGAGGACCTCGTCGACGCGTCGCCAGCGGGGATCGAGCGCCCGGAGGGCGGCGCGCCCGGCCGTGAGCAGGCGTTCGGCCCGGCCGGTGGTCGCGGGGGCGCCGGCGAGGCGGTCCCGGCAGTAGGCCAGTTGTGTGGGGTTGATGTCGACGGCGGTGACCTCGTACCCGGCGCGCGCGAGGGCGGACACGGTCTCCCCGGCGGCCGCGATCGCGAGGACGCGCCCGCGGGGCAGGACGCGGAGTTCGACGTCCGGATCCTCGTAGCCCCAGCCGAACAGCAGGCCCCGCCGGCCCGCCCACGGGTTCACCGGTGCCGCCGGAGTGCGACGAGCCAGGCCAGGACGAGCAGGACGACGTTGTGCAGCACCAGGTTCAGCGGTTCGGCGATGTGCCCGCCGCCGAAGGCGAGGCCGCCGGCGTTGAACCCGGCGAGCAGCGCGGTCTGCACGGCCGCGGCGGTGCGCGGCGCCCAGCCGGTCAGGACCCATCCGCCGAGGGCGACCTCGGCGAGGCCGATCAGCACCAGCACCACCGCGGCGGCCCCGCCGAGCACCGGCACGGATTCGACGATCGCCCGCTCGTCCGGCCGGGCGCCCAGCACCTTGGCGACGAGACCTTCGTAGATCCACACGGCGGCCACCGCCCCCGGCGGCACCCATCGGGCCGCCCACTCCCCCACGCGCACGGGTCGACTCTAGATCTCGCTCGGGCTCAGGCGAGGGCTGCGGCCAACAGGGCGAAGGCGCCGATGATGACGGCCACGCGGATGTAGTGGAAGCGGTCCCAGCGCTGCGCCTGCTGCTTCCAGTCCGCGGGCCGGTTCTCCGGGGTCCACGTCTTGCCCCGGTTGTTGATCGGGACGAGCAGCAGGACCGACATGATCACGCTGACGATCAGCAGCGCGCCGGCGGTGACGACGAGGCCGGCGCCGTCGTGGCGCCACCCGGCGACGGCCCAGACCGCGACGAGGGCGAGCGAGGTGAGGTACCAGACCGGCATCACGGCGCCGAGCATCCGGCCGCCGTGGGCGCGGGCGAGCAGGGTGCTGTCGTCCGGGAGGCGGGCGACGATCGGGTTGATGACGAAGGCGACCGCGAACTCCACCCCCACCATCACGCCGACGACGACGGTGGTGAGCACCTCGAGTGCGTTGAGCATGGCGACTCCTGTGAAATCTAGCGTTGCTAGCCGATGTGGCGACGCTAGCGCAACCACTGCTCGATTGTCTAGCAGTGCTAGGATGCGCTGGTGTCGGTACAGGAACGCAAGGAGCGCGAGCGGGCGA
Organism: Amycolatopsis sp. 3B14; assembly: GCF_050958625.1. NCBI lineage: Bacteria > Bacillati > Actinomycetota > Actinomycetes > Pseudonocardiales > Pseudonocardiaceae > Amycolatopsis > Amycolatopsis sp. 3B14. The sequence goes on along the minus strand of NZ_JBHZEN010000069.1, from coordinate 37,442 downwards.
ACCGGGAACGCCTGATCTTGGCGACGGCCCGCGAACTCGCCGAGCAGCAAGGCTGGGACGCGGTCACCACCCGCAGGCTCGCCGAGCGCATCGAATACAGCCAGCCGGTTCTCTACAGCCACTTCCGCGGCAAACGCGAGATCATCGGCGCGGTCGCCCTGCAAGGCGCCACCGAACTGGCCACGGCGCTGCGGGCCGCGGCCGCAGCCGCGGCGGGGCCGCGGGCCCGGGTCACCGCTCTCGCCCGCGCCTACCTCGACTTCGCCGCCCGCCACCCGGCGGTCTACGACACCATGTTCCAGCTCGACGGCGGCCTGGCGTTCGCGCAGGACGACACACCGGAACCGTTGAAGGAGGGCTTCGCCGCCCTGCTGGAGAACCTCAGCGACGTCGCCGGCGACGGCGTGCACCCGGGGCTGTTCACCGAGGTGTTCTGGGCGGCCCTGCACGGGCTGGCGACCCTGACCCGGGCGGGACGGCTGCCGCCGGAGGACGCCGAGCGGCGGACGGAACTGCTCGTGGACCGGCTCGCCGTGTTCTGACGGCGGTCAGATCCCGAAGAGCGGCAGGCAGGGCGGCAGACCCTCGATCGTCACCGGGACGTCGTCGCGCCACGCGTCGCGGCCGAGGCGCAGCCGGTGCTCGACGGCGAGCGCGTCGCGGACCACGTGCCGCGCGACGCCGTCCGGGCGGTAGCCGAGCTTGCGGGAGACCGCGAGGGAGGCGGCGTTGTCCTCGAACGCGCCGGACGCCGCCTCCTCCGCGCCCAGGCCCGCGAAGGCCAGGTGCAGCACCGCGCGGCGCATCTCCGTGCCGATGCCCTGGCCCTGGTGACGGCGGCCGACCCACGAACCGGTGTGGACCTCGCGGATGATGGCGAACTGCTTCGCGCTCATGCTCTGCTGGCCGACCACCTCGCCGTCCCGGAAGACGACGAGGTCCAGGCCCCAGTCGTCCGGGCTCCACCGGCCCAGCCGGAGCCAGTGGAACTGCACGAGCGACCGCGCCACGAGCGCCGGTTCCTGGTCGGTCCACGGCACGAGGAACGGCATGCTGCCCGGGGCGTGCACCCCCTCCGCGGCGAGCTCCGCGAGCGCGCCGAGCTCCTCCGGCGCAGGCAGGCGCAGTTCGAGCCGAGGGGTCCGCACCCGCAACGCGAGCAGCGGGAAGTGGTCGGCCAGCATCGGCCCATCCTGACAGAGGTTCCAACGACCCGAGGTGAGACGAATGCGCGGTGAGACGATCACGGTGCTGCGACGGGGCGGAGAACAGTGGTACATCGCCGTCGCCGCACTCGCTGTCGCGATCCTGTTCATCTGGGTGGTAGCCGACGGCATCTTTCGCGGAGATCCCTTCGGCAACATCGCCGAACTGATCCTCGCCACCGGTTGGGGGTTCTGGGGGGCCATCAGGTACCTGCAGGTCAGGGTGGAGGTAAAGGAGGGTGGTCTTGTGGTCCACAACTTCTTCACCCGGCACTCGATCCCGTGGTCGGCGGTGAGCAGGCTGGAAGCCCGACCAGCTCTGCGAATCGTGTTGTCCGACGGCAAAGTCGTGGCACCGCAGACCGGCGCGGAGTCCCTGGCCTCCACCATCCGCCACAACCGCAAGCAACGCGCGATGCAGGAACGCATCGAGGGGGCACGACGGCGCGCGCTGGACCAAGGCTCGGCCGAGGTCGTGACGAAGCAGATCTGGGCCGGCAACCTCGCCATCCTGGCCGCGGTGTACGCGGGTATGTTCTCCATCGCGGGGATCGCCTGGCTCGTCAACTAGCTCACCCCACGAACACCATCTCCGGGTAGCGGGGCGACGGGCCGTCCAGCAGGTGGTCGTTCCGGTCGCGCAGCCAACGGTCGAAGAACGACGCCACGTACGCGCGCTGCGTGCGCACCGCGGTCGCCGGGTCGAGGGTGCCCAGCGGGACGCCCAGCTGCGGCACCAACGCCGCGGCATCGGTGAACGTCGCGTGCTCCGAGCCGAGCAACCGCAGCTGCGCCGTCCAGCCCTGGGTCGCCGCGCGGAAGGCGTTCCAGCCGGGGCCTGTGTCGGTCTCGCCGTCCTTGCCGACCAGCAGGAACGGTCCCCGCAGCCCCTCCTCGGCCGGCGGCATCAGGCTGCCGTCGAACCACGTCAGGTTCCCGTCCAGGTTCACCCCGGCCACCACGCGCGGGTCGGCGGCCATCGTCAGCGCCGCGGCCGCCCCGCCCATCGAGTGCCCGATCATGCCGACCCGGCTCACGTCCAGGCGCCCGGCCAGCGCGTCCAGCACGAACCGCGTGTCCGCGACCCGCACGTCGAGCGCCTTCCGCAGGAACGCATCCGGATCGCCCGGGTCGACCATGGTCCGCACCGAGCCGTCCGGGAACTCCACCTCCGGCGACTCCCACGTGTGGTCGATGCTGATCACGACGTACCCGCGGCTCGCCAGGTCCTCGGCCGTCGCGGTGCCCCACGTGCGCGGCTCACCCAGCCCCGGCGAGTACACGACCACCGGCCACCGCCCGGGCAGCGGCACGGCGTCGCGCCGCGCGTTGGTCCGCACGCCCGCCCAGTCCGCCGACGGCACGCCCAGCCCCAGCAAACCGTTCGCGGTGACGGCGTCGAAGTGCGTGGCGGCGCCGGGCAGCATGTACGGCGCCGCGCGCCCAGGGCCGGGCAGCGCCGGGTAGTGCAGGCTGACCATCAGCTCCCGCGGCCCGCCACGCCACGGATCGGTCCGCGAAGCGTCCATCAGGTGCAACTCGGTCTGCCCCACCCGGTGCGGGCCACTGGGCCGCGGCAACGCGAGGCCCGTCGCCGCGGACGCCGGCACCACCGACGCGAGCAACACAGCCACGGCGAGCACGAAGGATCTCCAGATCATGCCGATCATGCTGCTCGGCCGCGCGCGGCGCGGCATCCGGGGAATTCCCGGGCCGGACCCGGATAGGGTCGGGCGGTGGCGGAACGCAGGCACGGCACCCCGGCTCCCGCGACCGGCTCGACGGTCACCGGCCAGGACTGGGAGGGCGCGCACCTCAGCGGCGAACGGCACGAGCGCGTCGCGTTCGTCCGGGCCGACCTGAGCGAGGCGGTCACCGAGGGCGCGGTCTTCACGGAGTGCACCTTCCGCGACAGCCGGTTCAACGCCTCCCGGCACACCGGCGCCGCGTTCCTGAACTGCACGTTCACCGGGTGCTCGTTCTTCGACGCCACCTTCACCGACTGCAAGACGACCGGCTCGATGTTCGACCGCTGCACCTTCGACCTGTTGACCGTCGAGGGCGGCGACTGGTCGTTCACCGGCCTGCCCGGCGCCGACCTGCGGCGCGCGTCGTTCGGCGGCGTGCGCCTGCGCGAGGCCGACCTGACCGGCGCCCGGATCGGCGGCACGGTGCACCGGTGCGACCTGTCCGGCGCCTGGCTCCACAGCGCCGATCTGTCCGGTTGCGACCTGCGGGGCAGCGAGATCACCGGGCTGAACCCGCTGGAGACGAAGGTCGCCGGGGCGACGATCGACCCCGAGCAGGCCCTCGTGCTGGCCAGCGCGCTCGGCGTGCGGATCCGCTGACCCGGGCGCTCACCCCCGGCCGTCGTGCACGACCTCGATCGACCACGGCCGCTGCTGCGTGTGCAGGTCCCAGTAGTGCTCGGCGATGTCGTCCGGATCGAACGCGGTGCCGGGCGCGACCGGCCCGGCCACGGTCACCGACGCGACGTGCACCCCCGCGGGCCCGTACCGCGCGTCGAGCAGGGCGACGAGCGTGCGGACCCCGGCCTTGCCCAGGGACAGGCTCACGTACTCCGGCTTGGGTTCCGGCATCCCGCCGGTGACGAGGATCGTGCCGCTGCCCCGGTCGGCCATCGCCGGTGCGACGTGCGCCGCGGCGGTCAGCGCGCCGACGACATTCACCGCCCACGCGTCCAGCTGCGCCCGCGCCGGCAGCTCGCCCGGGGCGTCCGGCTGGATGAGCGCCGCGTTGTAGACGAGCACGTCCGGCGTGCCGAACTCGGCCGCCGCCGCGTCCAGCGCGGCCCGCAGCGCGTCCTCGTCCGTGCTGTCGGCGACGAAGCTCCGCGCGCCGGGCATGGTCCGCTCCGTGCGCGCCACGAGCGCGACGGGCAGGCCCTCGCGCGCGAAGCGCCGCGCCACCGCCTGCCCGATGCCCGGGCCCGCCCCGATGATCACCACTCCACTCATGCGGGCGACGGTAGAAGCCTGACACGGTGACAAGGTCAAGCTGGCACCGGCTCACGACCTGCCCCGGCCGCGAGCCGGTCCCGGCCGTGCGGTCAGTTCGTCACGCGCACGTAGTCGACGACGAGCTGCTGCGGAAACTGGGTGCTGCCGTCCGGGTCGCCGGGCCAGTAGCCGCCCACGGCGAGGTTGAGGATCAGGAAGAACGGGTGGTCGAACACCCAGCGGTCGCCGCCGAGGTCGGCGGGCGTCCTGGTCTGGTAGAGCACGCCGTCGACGTACCAGCGGATCTGGTTGGGCGCCCAGTCGACGGCGAAGGTGTGGAAGCCGTCGGAGAAGTTCGGCCCGGAGTAGGCGGCGCCGATGCCCTCCGCGCCGGAGTAGCCGGGGCCGTGGATGGTGCCGTGCACAGTGTTCGGCTCGAACCCGACGTTCTCCATGAAGTCGATCTCGCCGCAGTTCGGCCAGCCGTTGGTGCCGATGTCGTTGCCCAGCGCCCAGAACGCCGGCCACATCCCCTGCCCGCGCGGCAGTTTCATGCGGGCCTCGAAGTGGCCGTAGGTCTGGGTGAACCGGCCCGCGGTGTTGAGCCGGGCCGAGGTGTACTCGCACGGCCCGTACCAGCAGTTGTAGCCGCCGGGGTTTTCGCGGCGGGCGGTGATCACGAGGTTGCCCTGGCCGTCGAGCGCCGCGTTGGCGGCGCCCGCCGTGTAGTACTGCCGCTCGTGGTTGTTGACGTTGTCCCCGGTCTCCAGCTGCCACTTCGCCGGGTCGACCGCGCTGCCCGCGGGGCCGTTGAAGTCGTCGTTGAACGTCACCGTGGCCGCCTGCGCCGGCGGCGCGGTGAGGGTGGCGGCGGTGACCAGTGCGGGGAGGAGGAAACGGAGCCAGCTCGACATCTTCATCGACATCACGCCTTCCGGCCGTTTGTTGTGGGGAAGAACAAAGTAGCGTGGACTAGACCATTCCGACAAGGCGTCCTGGTGGGGACTTTCCACCCGAGTCCCCTCGCGTGAGTGACCCGCACGTGGGTGATGGTGGCGTTTCCGCAGTTCCGGGCCGGGTAGCCGGGGCGCCTAGGAGGTGAGCCATGAACATGTTCGACAAGGCCAAGGACGCCCTGGGGAAGAACCCGGACAAGGCGGACCAGGGCATCGACAAGGCCGCCGAGGCCGCCAAGGGCCGCTTCGGCGAGCACAGCGACAAGATCGACCAGGCGTCGGAGAAGGCCAAGGACTTCGTGCGCGGGCAGCAGGAGCAGCCGCCGCCGCAGTGAGGAAGTCCACAATGGAACGAGTCCTTCGGGGCGAGGTCTTCGTCCCGAAGGACTCTTCCCTTCCTCGCCCGCCGAGGAGGATGCTGGGCCGCGTGTCCAGACCCGACCTGAACCCGGTGGCGCTGCACCCCGGCGTCATCGCCTTCCACCAGCCGCCGGGCGGCTGGTTCGTCAGCAACGCGGGGCTCGTCGCGGGCCGCGACGCGGCTCTGCAGGTCGACACGTTCGCGACCGAGCCGCTGAACCGGCGGCTGGAGACCGCGATCGACGCCTACCTCGCGCCCGGCACGCCCCGCACGGTCGCGCTGACCCACGCGCACGGCGACCACGCCCACGGAGCCGGCCGCCTGGCCGCGGCGGGCGCGACGATCCTGGCCACCCCGCCCGCCGCGGGCGAGGTGCTGTCCGGGCCGCACACCTACGACATGCTCTTCAGCTGCGACTGGGGCGCCATCGACCCGCCTGCGGGCATCTCCCCGGTCACCGAGCCGAAGACCCTCGACCTGGGCGGCACGTCGGTGGCGGTCGTGCCGGTGCCCGGGCCGGCGCACACGCACGGCGACCTGGTGGTGTGGCACGAGGAGTCCGGCACGCTGTTCACCGGTGACCTGCTGTTCCTGGGGGTCACGCCGCTGGCGATCTCCGGGTCCGTCGCCGGGTGGCTGGAAGCGCTGAGCTGGCTGGAAAACTTCGGCGCGACCACCTACGTGCCCGGGCACGGCCCGGTGACGGCGGCGACGAAGAATCCGGTCGCGGACGTGCGCGAATACTTCGAGTGGCTGCAGGAGGCCGTCGCCGGCTCGGCGGACTACGCGGCGATCGAGGAGACCGCCCGGGCGCGCTGGCCGGAGTGGGGCGCGGGCGAGCGGCACGGCGTCAACGCGCGGATCGCGTACGCGCAGGCGCACGGGACCGAGCTGGACTTCCCGGCCGGCGTCAAGGACCTGCTCACCAGCGCCGCCGCCCACGGCGAGCGGATGACCGAAACCGGCATGATCCGCCTCGACATCTGACCCGCGAGTCCCACGCCCGCGGGCGCGAGTTCCGCGTTCGGGCCGGTGGGGTCAGCGGATCTTCTCGCCGTAGACGCGCTCGACCTTCAGCGTCATGAGCACCCGCCGGTCGGACACCATGACCTCGCGGTACTCCGCCCAGTCCGGGTGCTCGCCCGCGGCCTTGCGGTAGTAGTCGACCAGCGCCTCGACCTCGGGGCCGTGCGGGTCGGCGCCAGGGCCGGTCAGGGTGACGGTGCCCTCCGCGGTCGCCCACGCCCAGCCGTCGGAGCTGGTGACCTCCAGGGCGGCGCGCGGGTCGCGGCGGAGGTTGCGGGTCTTGGCCCGGCCCTCCGTCATGGACACGTAGATCACCCCGGCGTCGCGGTCGTAGTACGGCGTGACGGGCGACAGCTGGGGCAGGCCGTTGGCCTTGATCGTGGCCAGTACGGCGATCCGGGCCTCGGCGAGGAGGTCGTGCGGGTCGAAGGTCATGGTCCGATCATGCACCCTCACACTGATGTGAGGGTCAATCGCGCACGCGCTCCCGCCGAAGCCGCCTTCGGCTACGCTGCCGTCCGTGCCCGAGCAGACGTGGTCCCCCGATCCTGAGACGCCCGTCGTCGAATTCCGGTCCGGCCGATGGGTGTTCATCGGCGGGCTGGCCATGTTCGTCGTCTTCGGGTTGGTCGCCCTCTTCCCGGACGTCGGGCATCCGTCCGCTTCGTCGAGGGCGAAGAACTTCACTCCGGCCGCCGCGTCGTTCCTCTTCGGCGCGCTCGCGCTGGGCGGCCTGCTGGTCATGATCAGCTCCTTCCCCCGCGTGCACCGCTTCGTCGTCGATCAGCGTGGACTGTGGTGGGGAGCCGGTCGCAAATCCGACCTGATCGCGTGGGAGGAGTTGCGTGCCGTGCGCGGACGCGAACCGCGCCCTCCGGTCAAGGGCGACCCGAACTCGAAGCCCGTGCTGCCTGCCCTCGTCTTCACCCCCGCGGACGGCCGTTTCGCGACCCGCCACAGCGCGCTGGTGAAACCCCTGCCGGACGCCGGTCCGGAAGTGGAACTGAGACTGCCGAACATCGGCACGGTCCGGCAGCTGACCCAGGAGATCGCCAGAGTCCGGCCCGACCTGCTCCGCTGACACCCGTGGCAGGTCTGGCCTGCGATCAGCGCCATGAGCACCCGAGTGAGGGTCGACGCGCGCCGGCGGGCCTTAGTGGTCGTTCACGAACGGCCAGGCGCCGCAGCCATAGCTGCACGCGGTGACGGTGAACTTCTGCCCCTCGGGCAGGTTGTAAACCCCGCCGAGCGAGGCGCTCTTCGAGACACAGCTGCCGCTCCCGCCGGTCACCCGGAACGAGTACCGCGTCGTCTCCCCGGTGCCGGGGCCGACCCACACCGTCGGGGTCTTGCCGTCCGCCTTCGTGTCGCAGGCCGAGATCAGGTCGCCGTGTTCCTCCACGTACACCTTGAAATCGCCGGACGCGCCGGACCAGACGTGGTCCCAGCCGTCTCCGGGCGGCACCGGGGCCGCCGAAGCCGTGCCCTGGAAGGCCAGTACCGCAAGTACGCCGGACGACAGAGCCACCGCGGCGCGAATTCCCCTGTGGGACTTCATCGGATTTCCTCTCCTGCCGGAAGCAATGGCGCAGCCTAGCGCGACGTTGATCGAGACGACAAGAGGATTGTTCAACAATTACTGCCGGGATCGAGGGCGAGCCGCCGAGGGGTCGGGACTGGAGCATCGGGACTGGGCATCGGGACCGGGGGCATCGGGAGTGGGGGCATCGAGAGTGGAGGCATCGAGAGTGGGGCAGGTGTGGGCGAGCCTGGGCTACCTGCGCTGCGAGCAAGTGCTCTGTGTTCGGCCTGCTGCCCTTGGCACCATCCCTGGCCCGGCGTGCGCTCGGCGATGAGCCGGGCGGCCTCCCCGCGCTGGTGTTGGCGTGCTGCGGGGCCACGCGCGGGTGCTGGTGCCCGAGGTTGGTGTTCACCAGCTGCGAGGAGAAGTCCAGCAGCCTGCTGCCGTGGCCGTCCCAGACGTAGCTGCCTTCGGCGCGGGTGACCACCATCGGTGTGAGCGCGGCCTGCGCCGACCAGCCCGCTGCCTTCGGCGCGACCACCGGCCGCGAGCTGCGCGCCAGCCGAGGCAACCTACACAGCCGGCGTCGTCCTGTTCACCGTCGTGGTGAGCCGGTGCCTCGCCACGGTCGCGGTCTCCCGCGGCGGTTCGCCGAAAATCCCGTCAAGAGGCCGGGTAGAGGCGTCCCATCAGTTCGAGCACCTCGTCGATCATGCGGCGCGCCTTCGCCTTCGACGACGCGGCCGCCACCTCGCGCCCCGCCTCCGTGGCCATCGCCGTCAGGCACAGCACCAGCATGTCCGACAGCGGCCGCGTGTGGCCGTTCACCAGCGTGGAATTCGCGTGCAGCCACTCCCGGAACCGCTGCCGCGTCAGCAGCCCGAACCCGGCGGGCCCGCTGCCGGACAGGAAGATCCGCGCGAGCTGCCGCTCCTCCCAGCACCCCTCCAGGTACGCGCGGGTGCCGGCGATGAACAGCCGCAGCGCGTCCTCCTCCCCCGCGGCCAGGGCGGTCCGGAACGCGCGCGCCGACCGGTGCTGCTGCCGCCGCGTGTACTCGTCGTACAGCGTGATCCACAAGTCCGACTTCGCGGTGAAGTGGTGGTAGAGGCTGCCGATGCTGGCGCCCGCCCGGTCGGCGATGTCGACGAGCTTGGCGTCCTCGTAACCGGAGGCGACGAACACCTCGCGGGCTGCGTCGAGCAGGGCGGCGCGCGTGATCTGCGCCCGCGTGCTCCCGGTGGTGGCCTCGGTCATACCCCGATTGTGCCGGACCGCACGGCCGGCGCCGGTCCCGGCGTGACGTGAGCCCCGCCGGGACGCGGCGCCCACCTCACGCCGCCGGCACGCCGTTGGCCGGCGCCGCCGGTTGCGGCTGCGTGTACGGCACCACCGGTCCGTCGCCGTCGTCGGTGGTCAGCGGCGTGCCGGAGAGCACCTGCTGCCCGCCGCGGATGGTCGAGATCTGCCCGCCGGTGTAGCCGGCGTGCGACTCCGGCCCGTACCGGAACGGCACCAGGCCGGGCCCGGTGAACCCGCCCTTGTTCAGCGCGTCGATCAGCCCCTGCCGCGTCAGGTCCTTGCCCGCGGCCTGCAGCACCTGCGCGAACGTGTACGCGTACGACATCGCGTAGATGACGTTGCCGTCGAACGGCAGGTTCGGGATGTAGGTGTCGTGCACCTTCTTGAACAGCTGGATCCACGAGTTCTGCGCGTTGCTGCTCGCCGGCAGGTAGGCGCTGCTGACCAGACCCTCGACCAGGTCGCTGCCCTTCACCGACGCGCCGCTCTGCTTGGCGAAGTTCTCCAGCAGCCCGGCCACCGTCACCGGGTCCGCGCCCACGCTGGAGGCGACCAGCTGCGGGTTGTAGCCCAGCTTCAGCGCGGTCAGCTTGAACAGCGCGGTGTAGGCCGGGATCGTCTCCAGCACCACGACCTCCGCGCCGCTGCGCGCGATCGCCGACACCTGCGCCGCGACGTCGGTGTTGCCCGGCTGGTAGGGCTGCCGCGACACGACCAGGCTCTGGTCGATGAACTTGTCCAGCCCCTTCATGCCGTCGGCGCCGAAGTCGTCGTCCTGGTAGAAGTAGGCGACCTTCTTGCCCGCGAAGTTCTTCGCGACGTAGTCGCCGAGGATCTTGCCCTCGACGGTGTAGTCGGGCTGCCAGCCGTAGGTGTAGGGGTTCTTGTCCGGCTGGTCCCAGCAGGTGCAGCCGGACGCCACGAACAGGTCCGGCACGCGCGAGCTGTTCAGGAAGTCCACGACCTTGGTGTGGGTCGGCGTGCCGAGCGCGCCGACCATCGCGAACACCTTGTCCTCCAGCACCAGCTGCTTGGTCAGCGTGACCGTGTTCGCCGGGTTGTAGGCGTCGTCGACGTACTTCAGGTTGATCTTGCGCCCGTGGATCCCGCCGCTGGCGTTGATGTAGTCGAACATCGCCTTCGCCGCCGGCCCCTGCTCGCTGTAGCCGGGCGCCGCGTTGCCGGTCAGCGGCAGGGTGCTGCCGATCAGCACGTCGGTGTCGGTCACGCCGGGCGTGCTGCCGCCGCCCGAACCGCCACCGCCGCACGCGGTCAAGGTGAGCGCGAGCGCCGCGGTGAGCGCGACCGCCGCGCGCGGGCGTCTGGACAGGACCATCTCGTCTCCTTCAGTTCTTCCGGTTACGGCGGAGCAGGCGGCCGATCCGGCGCACCCCGGACTGGATGCCGCCGGGGAAGGCCAGGATGACCAGGATCAGCACCAGTCCATAGAGGACCAGCGGGATGTTGGCGTAGACCGCGCGCGGCAGGTCGGCCTGCTGCGCGAGGTCGGTCGACCAGTTCGGCAGCAGCGTCACGATCACCGCGCCGTACACCGCGCCGGCGAGGCTGCCGAGCCCGCCCAGCACGGCTGCGGTGAGCAGGGACAGCGACAGGGCCAGCGTGAACGCCCCCGGTGCGGCCAGGTTGTTGACGATCGCGAACAGGCCGCCGGCCAGTCCGGCGCACCCGGCGCTGACGCAGAACGCGAGGATCTGGGTTCGGGCGACGTGCACGCCGGACAGGGCCGCGGCGTCCTCGTCCTCGCGCACCAGCCGCATGTCGCGGCCGAGGCGGCTGCGGCTGAGGTTGGCCAGCAGGAACAACACGACCACCAGGCAGATCCCGCAGATCCAGGACTGCCACCGTTCCAGCGGGAACGTCTCGCCCAGCGACAGCGGCGGCACCGGCGGGCTGACGATCAGGCCGTTCGCGCCGCCCAGCAGGTCACGCAGGTCGTGGTAGTCGGCCAGCGACGGCAGCCCGACGGCCAGCGCGAGCGTCGCGCCCGCCAGGTACGGCCCGCGCAGCCGCGCCGCGGCGACCCCGACCAGCGTGCCGACCAGCGCGGTGCCCGCGGTCGCGACCACCAGCACCGGCGCCAGGCTCCACTCGGCGTTCTCCAGCAGCAGCGCGGCGGTGTAGGCGCCGACCGCGACGAACGCACCGTGCCCGAGCGAGATCTGTCCACTGAGGCCGGACAGCACCGTGAGGCCGGCGACCGCGATAGCCGTGTAGGCGATCTGGGCCAGCTGCAGGTTCGCGAACGGGTCCAGCGCGATCGACAGCAGCCAGAACCCGAGCAGCCCGAGCACCGCCCAGCACGCGTGACGCAGCAAAGTGGACCGTCGCCACAGCGGCGCCCTGGACGCTTCCAGCTGGGGCGTCTGCGTTTCCGTCATCGTCATACCCGCCGCCTCGCTCCCGCGCCGAACAACCCGTGCGGCCGCACCATCAGCACCACGATGAGCACGACCAGCGCGCCCAGCGTCACGATGTCCGGGCCCAGGTAGCCCGAGACGAAACTGAGCACCAGGCCCAGCGCGACCCCGCCGACGACCGCGCCCGGCGGGCTGTCCAGTCCGCCGATCACGGCTGCGGTGAACCCGAACACCAGCACCGCGTCGAACGCCGTCGGGCTGACGAACGTGCTCGGTGCGATCAGCACCCCGGCGACCGCGCCGACCACCGCGGCCAGCGCCCAGCCGACGGTCAGCATCCGGCCGACGCGCACCCCCAGCAGCCGGGCCACCTCCGGCGCGAACGCCGTCGCGCGCATCCGCAGGCCCGCCGAGGTCCGGCGGAACACCACCGCCAGCACCACCATCACGGCGAGCACCACGCCGACGATCCACAAGTCGTTGGGCGAGAAGAGGATCTGCCGCCCGCCCACCTGGAACCCGGCGATGGAGAACGCGGGCGGGTAGGACTGCGGGGTGCCGCCGAACACCATCCCGGCGATGCCCTGCAGCCCGACCAGCAGGCCGAACGTGACCACCACCGCGTCCAGCGGCGGCCGCTTCGCTACCGGCCGGATCAGCACCCGTTCCACGACGGCGCCGAGCACCAGCCCGGCGGCGATCGCGACGGCCAGCGCCAGCCAGTAGGACCCGCCGTGGCTGACCACGGTGTAGCCGAGGAACGTGGTGATCATCATCATTCCGCCCTGCGCGAAGTTCACGATTCGCGTGGAGCGCCAGATCAGCACCAGGGCCAGCGCGACCGCGGCGTACACCGCGCCGCTGGTCAGCCCGGCGAGCGTCAAGTCGAGGAACCGTCCCATCACATCTCCAGGTAGGCCCGGCGGACCCGGTCGTCGGCGGCCAGCCGGGCGGCTTCGTCGTCGGCGACCTTGCGGCCGACGTTGAGCACGACGGCGCGGTCGGCCACCGACAGCGCCGTGCCCGCGTTCTGCTCGACCAGCAGCAGGGTCAGGCCGGTTTCGGCGCGCAGGCGGCGCAGCGTCGCGACGATCTGCGCCGCGGTCCGCGGCGCGAGGCCCAGCGAGGGCTCGTCCAGCAGCAGCAGGTCGGGACGGCTCATCAGGGCGCGCCCGATCGCGAGCATCTGCCGCTCGCCGCCGGACAGCGTCTCCGCGCGCTGGTGCCGCCGCTGTTCGAGCGGCGGGAACAACTCGAACATGCGCGCCACGCCGGTGCGCAGCCACGCCCGGTCCCGCCGCCACAGCCCGCCGAGGCGCAGGTTCTCCTCGACCGTCAGCTCGACGATCACGCCACGCCCCTCGGGCACGTGCGCAACGCCGAGCCGGACCAGGTCCTCCGGGCCGTGCCGGGTGATGTCCCGGTCGTTCAGGCGCACCGAACCGGATTTCGGCCGCAGCAGCCCGGACAACGAGCGCAGCAGCGTCGTCTTGCCCGCGCCGTTCGCGCCGAGCACCGCGGTGATCGAGCCGCGCTCGACCGTCAGGTCGATGTCGTGCAGCGCGCGCACCGGCCCGTACTCGGCGACCAGGCCGCTGACCTCAAGCATCGGCCGCCACCGCCTCGCCGAGGTAGGCGCGCTGCACGGCCGGGTCCTCCCGCACCTGCGCGGGCGTGCCGGTGGCGATCACCTCGCCGAAGTCCAGCACGACGAGCCGGTCGCAGAGGTTCATCACGAACTCCATGTGGTGCTCGACGAGCATGACGGTGGTGCGCTGGCGCAGCCCGCGCACGATGTCGGCGAGCTCGGTGATCTCGGTGGCGGACAGGCCGGCCGCGGGCTCGTCGAGCAGCAGCAGGCGCGGTTCGCTGATCAGCGCGCGGGCCAGGGCCACGCGTTTGCGGATGCCGTAGGGCAGGCTCGCGCACGGCCGCTGCGCGGCGTCGGCGATGCCGAACTGCTCGAGCATGCCCATCGCCTGGTCCCGCAGCCGCAGCTCGTACCGCTCGGCCCACGGCGAAGCCAGCAGCGCGCCGACCGGGCCGGTGCGCGAGCGGTGGGGCGCGCCGGCGGCGACGTTGTCCAGCGCGCTGAGGTTGGGGAACAACCCGAGGCCCTGCAGGGTGCGGGCGATCCCCAGCCGCGTGAGCCGGTGCGGGCGGGGCAGGAGACGGCGGCCGTCGAACGACAGGGCGCCGGAGTCCGGGCGGACGAACCCGCAGATCGTGTTGAACAGGGTCGTCTTGCCCGCGCCGTTGGGACCGATGACGCCGAGCACCTCCGCTTCGGCCACTTCGAGCGAGACCGCCTGGAGGACCCGCAATCCGCCGAAGGACACGTTCAGCTCGTCCACTCGTAGCAACGGGGCTTGCTGCGCCATTTCTCGCGACCACCGCCTCTTCGCAGGTGTGCAAAAACAGAATCAGGTTCGGTTCGGAGGGACCGTACACAGCCTGGCGCGTCTTGCACAGCCCCTTCGGACAATCAGCTCAAGCGTGATCGAACAGAACCCAGTTCTGGACTTTTGCGGTGACCAGACAGCGTGCTATACCCGATGCGGGCGCCACGACGAGGTGGCGCACGAGCCTGGGGGTGCTCCCTTGCTGCGTGCACTGGTGCTGACCGCCGCGTGTGCGGCCTCGCTGCTCACCGTTCCGGCGGCGGTCGCGGCGCCGCCGCGGCTGACCGTCGAATCCGTCTCCAACCCGCACCCCGACCTGGTCAGCGGCGGGCAGGTGCTGGTGCGGGTCCCGGCGGCGCGGGGCGTCCGGGTGACGGCGAACGGCCGTGACGTCACCGGCGAGTTCAAGCAGACCGGCGACACCCTGCTCGGCCTGGTCGGCGGCCTGCGCGACGGGACGAACGAGATCGTCGCGAGCGCGCCGGGCCGGGGACGCGCGAGCCTGCGGGTGACCAACCACCCGATCACCGGGCCGGTGTTCTCCGGACGGCAGCAGGAGCCGTTCTACTGCGAGACGCAAGCCTACGGGCTGCCGGCCGCGACGCCGCCGTTGTGCAGCGCGCCCACCCAGGTGAGTTACCAGTACCGCACGACCGGCGGGCAGTTCCGGCCGCTGGCCGATCCGGCGTCCCGGCCCGCGGATCTCGCTTCGCTCAACGGAATGCCCTACATCGTGCGGGTGGAGCGCGGCACGATCGACCGCGCCGTCTACGAAATCGCCGCGCTGACCGACGGGACCGCGCCGTCACCGTTCACTGTGGAGCGTGGTTGGAACGAGCGGCTCGTCTACTCCTTCGGCGGCGGCTGCAATTCCGGGTACCACCAGGGCGCGTCGACCGGCGGGGTGCTGAACGACCTGTTCCTGTCGCAGGGGTACGCGGTGGCCTCGTCGAGCCTGAACGTGCTGGACAACAACTGCAGCCCGATCATCTCCGCGGAGGCGGCGATGATGGTCAAGGAGCACTTCACCGAAACCTACGGGCCGGTGCGGCACACCATCGGCTGGGGCGGGTCCGGCGGCGCGATCCAGCAGTACGACATCGCCGAGAACTACCCGGGCATCCTGGACGGCATCATTCCCGGCATCTCCTACCCGGACCCGCTGAGCACGGCCGGGCCGGTCTCGGACTGCCGCATGCTCAACCGGTACTTCGCCGGCGCGGGCAGCTCGTTCACGCCGGAGCAGCGGCTCGCGGTGGCCGGGTTCCACACCTACAGCACGTGCGTGTCGTGGGAGCAGACGTTCGCCAACCGCGCGACGGCGACCGGCAGCTGCACCCCGCTGCTGCCGGTATCCGAGCGCTGGGATCCGGTGTCCAATCCGGACGGTGTCATCTGCAACTCCAACGAGCAGCTGGTGAACCAGCTCGGGCGTGATCCGCGGACCGGGTTCG
The DNA here is from genome assembly GCF_050958625.1 of Amycolatopsis sp. 3B14. Lineage (NCBI taxonomy): Bacteria > Bacillati > Actinomycetota > Actinomycetes > Pseudonocardiales > Pseudonocardiaceae > Amycolatopsis > Amycolatopsis sp. 3B14. The sequence goes on along the minus strand of NZ_JBHZEN010000069.1, from coordinate 21,876 downwards.
TGCGCAGCACACTGGACAACACGGGGGTGCAGTACGGCCTGTCGGCGCTGCGGGCCGGGCAGATTTCGGCGGCGCAGTTCGTGGACCTGAACGCCGCCATCGGCGGGCTCGACTACACGGGCGCCCCGGTGCCGGCGCGGAGCGCGGCCGATCCGAAGGCGTTGTCGGCGGCCTACCGGTCCGGGGTGTTCAACTCGGCGTCCCTGGGGTTGCGCACCACGCCGATCATCGACCAGCGCACGGATCTCGACCTGGCCGGGTTCGGCGCCGACATCCACACCACGGAGTGGTCGTTCGTGATGCGGGAGCGGTTGCGGCGCAGCGGGGCGGCGGACAACCAGGTGATCATCGCGAGCCGCCCGGCGGACGCCGCGGTCGCGGCGGCTTACGAGCTGGACGCGATGGACCGCTGGCTGACGGCGATCGGGAACGACCGGTCGGGGCGCGGCGCGCAGCAGAAGGTGGTCGCGAACCGCCCCGCGGACCTGGGCGACGGGTGCTACGTGTCGGCGACCGAGCGCGTGCGGGAGCGGCTGACCTACCCGTCGAGCGGGCGGTGCGGTGCGCTGTTCCCGGTCGCGGCGAACACGCGTCTGGTCGCCGGGTCCGGGCTCGCCATGGACGCGCTGAAATGCCGCCTGAAGCCGGTGGACTTCCGCGACTACCTGCCGGTCACGTTCACCCGGGAGGAGCAGCAGCGGTTGCGGGCGGCGTTCCCGGACGGGGTGTGCGACTGGAGCAAGCCCGGGGTGGGCGCGCGGACGCCCGCCGGGGTCTGGCAGCGGTATTGATGACCGCGTCCGCCGACTTCGGGCGCCTGGTCCGGCGACGGCCGTCCGCGGTGCTGCGGCCGCGCTCGGCCGGGGAGGTCGGCGAGATCGTTCGCACCGCGGCGGCGGACGGGGTGCCGGTCGCGGCGCGGGGACGGGGCCATTCCGGGTACGGGCAGGCGCTGACCGACGGTGTCGTGGTCGACATGTCATCGCTCGCCGCGGTGCACGAGGTCGCCGAGGACCGGATCGTGGTGGACGCGGGCGCCGGCTGGGACGCGGTGCTCGCGGCGGCGTGGGAGCGCGGCCGCACGCCGCCGGTGCTGACCGACTACCTGCGGTTGTCGGTGGGCGGCACGTTGTCGGTGGGCGGGATCGGCGGGACGAGTTTCCGGCACGGGCTGCAGACCGACACGGTGGTCGCGCTGGAGGTCGTCACCGGGGACGGGGTGGTGCGGACGTGCGGCCCCGGGGACGAGTTGTTCGCCGCGGTGCTGGGCGGGCTGGGCCAGTGCGGGATCATCACGCGCGCCACGCTGCGGCTGGTCGCCGCGCCGCCGCGGATCAGCCGGCACGAGGTGGACTACGACACGGTGGCGGCCGCGGCGGCGGACCAGGTGCGGTTCGTCGAGGAGGGGCGGTTCGACTTCGTGCAGGGCCAGGTCCGCTTCGGCGAGGCGGGCAGGCGGGTGTTCCTGGAGACGGCTGCGTACTCCGGCGGGGATCTGTCCTACGTGGAGTTCCAGCACCGGCTGGACGCCGCCGAGGCGCTGCTGACCGGGACCGGCGCGTGGTTCCACCCGCACCCGTGGTGGAACTGCTTCCTGCCCGCGTCGGCCGCCGTGGGGTTCCTGACCGTGCTGGTGGAGCGGCTGACGCCGGCGGACCTCGGGCCGGCCGGGTGCGTGTTGTTCTACCCGGTGTTCACCGGCCAGGTGCACGCGCCGCTGGTCCGCCTGCCAGCCGAGCGGATCGCTTTTCTCGTGGCGATCCTGCGCTTTCCGCCGGACGACGCCGGCCTGGTCGCCCGGCAGGTCGCCGAGAACCGCCGGCTGTACGAGGAGGCACGCGACCTGGGCGGGTTCACCTATCCGGTCGGCGCGATCCCCTTCACCCAGGCGGATTGGCGCCACCACTTCGGTTCGCGGTGGCCCTCGCTGCGCGATTGGAAGGCGCGGTACGACCCGGCCGGCATGCTGACCCCGGGGCCCGGGATCTTCTAGCGCCCGGCCAGTTTTTCCGCCAGCCGCGCCAGGCCGCCGCGGATCATGCGCCCGTAGCCGTCGTCCTGGAGGGTGTCGGTGACGGCCTCCGCCGCGGCGAGGTGCTCGCGTGCCTTGGCGAGGTCGCCGAGGCGGTGGTAGACGTCCGCGAGGTTCAGGTGCAGGGACGGGAAGAACCCGTGCACCTCGGCGGGATCCGCGGCCTGCGCGACTTCGAGCGCGCGGAGGTCCCAGAGCAGCTCGTCGCGCGGCTCGTCCTGCCGGTCGGCGAGGAAGTGCGCCGCGGCGCAGCGGTCGACGGCCGAGCCCTCCTCCCAGAGCCGCAACAGGATGCGCCGCGCCTCGGCGGGTTCCTTCGTCATCGCCAGGGCGAGTTCTTCTCTCGACATGCCCCCACGATGCGCCTTCAAGCAACTGAAAGGTCAAGCGGCGCCGGGAGCGAGTTTCGCGATGACCTCATCGAGAGCCGCCTCGGCGGTGGCCAGCGCGAGCCGCTCTTGGTCGTTCCACGGGAGGACCACCAGGGCGATCCGGTCGCACCTCACGACGACCTGCCGGGACGCCCCGCCGTCCAGGACGTTGCTCACCCGTAGCGCCAGGCTTTGCAGCACCGCGGCCATCGAGGCCAGGTACTCGGCGTCGGTGGGGTCCAGGCCGGCCGAGTGGTCCAGCACCAGACCGTCGGCGGTGAGCAGCACCGCGTGCCGCACCTGTGGGAGTTCGCGAACGAGACCTTCGAGGATCACGTGCCGATAGTGCTGGCCCCCTCACGGTGAGCTTTCACGCGGACGCACCATGGCGTGGTGTATCGCGGCAGCCGCGGCCTGCGGATCGTCGGCGTAGAACTTGATCACCCGCGCCTCGCCTGGCCGGCCCAGCGGGCGGGTGAAGGCGACCGGGCGGCTCAGCTCGAGCACCACGTTCGTCTGCCAGGACAGTGCCACCGTGAACGTCTCGCCGTCCAGGTCGAACCCCCGCCTGCCCGAGTGGTCCTCGCTCCGGGCGCGTACGCCCGCGATGGCGCTCACCGGGACCCGCACGTCGAGGAACGCGCCGTAGCGCACGCGGACCTCGTCCGCCGACACCGAGTGCGGGTACACGACGATCGAACAGAGCAGGCCGACCACCATCAGCAGCGAGTACAGCTCGACGGCCGCCAGGACGAGGTGCACCACGAGCCCGAACCCGACCAGCGCGAACAGCAGGCCCTCGACCACGGTCAGCACGACGAACACGACGAGCAGCGGCCGCTGCGCCCGCGAATAACCCACCGCGACGGCTCCCGGCGCAAGCGCTTTCCGGCGCCGCAACCCGAGCCCGATGGACGCGAACAGACGGCGCTCGTTGCGCAGGTAGTGCCGGACCCCCATGATCCCGACGTTACCCGTCGGACTCGAAACCGCGTCGTGGCAGCAGCAGTGGCGTGCCGAGCAGCAGCACCCCGGAAACCGTGATCGCGCACAGCGGGCTCGTCAGCGTCCCCAGCACGCCCCACCCCGCCATCAGCCCGGCCTGCAGCAGCTTGCTGCTCACGCTCCACGTGCTGAGCACCCGCGCGGCGTGGTCCGACGGCGTGCGGTGCAGCCGTTCCGTCGCGTGGATCGGGTTGAAGACGCCCATGCAGGTGATCAGCAAGGCCTCCACGACGATCACCGTGACGAGCCCCGCCACGCCGGGGCCCACGAACGCCAGCCCCAGCGGGAAGAGCGACCGCAGCCAGCCGGAGGCGGTCAGCACCCGGTGCCGCCCGTAGCGCCGCGCCAACCGGGCGGACAGCCGGGCGCCCGCGAACCCGCCGAGCGCCGGCACGCCGAACGCCAGCCCGTACTCCCACGCGGAAAACCGGTACTCGCCGAGCAGGAGGACCGCCAGGAGCGGCGTGGTGGCCGTGATCAGGCCGCTGACCAGAATCGAGTTGAGGAACAGCCGCCGCAGCACGGGATCCCGCGCGATCACCCGCCCGCCGGCGAGCAGGTCGGCCACGCGGAACCGCGCGACACGGGGCGCCGCGACATCACCGCCGCGGATGCGGAGCACCCCGAGCGCCGACAGCAGGTAGCTCAGCGCGTCGGCGAGCACCGTCACCACCGGGCCGAGCAGGGCCACCAGCGTGCCCCCGACTGGCGGGCCCGCCGCGGTCGCCACCCAGCTCGTGCCCTCGAACCGCCCGTTCGCCGCGAGCAGCCGCGACCGGGGCACGAGGTGCTTCAGGTACGCGCCGGACGCGGCGGTGAACGCGATGTTCGCGGTCCCGGCGACAACCGACACGACCAGCAACTGGCCGTAGGACAGCACCTCGAAGGCGTATGCCACGGGCACGCTGGCCATCGCGGCGAACCGGGCCAGGTCCATCGCGATCATCACCGGGCGCTTGGGCCGGTGCTCGACCCACCACCCGAGCGGCAGCGCGCACACCGCCGCCGCGGCGAGCCCGGCCGCCTCCAGCAACGACACCGCGAACGCAGGCGCGTGCAGCACCTGCACCGCGATCAGCGGGAACGCCCCGAAGGCGAGCCACGTGCCGTACGTGCTCACCGCGTAGGCCGACCACAGCCGGCGAAGATCGGCTTCCACGCCGCAGATCACACCGGCCAGGGCGGAACCGGATCAAACAACCGGCTCCCGGCGAGCCACAACCGGGAGTTGGCCCTGCTTAGGCTGGCCCGGTGGACACCGAGGCAGTGCGTTCGTTCGTCCGGGCGGCGGAGCTCGGGCAGTTGCAGCACGCGGCCGACGAGCTGGGCGTGACCCAGCAGGCCGTCTCGAAGCGGATCGCCGCGCTGGAGCGCGAGCTGGGGGTCCGCCTGTTCACCCGCACCGCGCGCGGCGTCGAGCTGACCGCGGACGGCCAGGCGTTCCTCCCGCACGCGCGGGGTGTCGTCGCGGGTGTGGACCGCGGCATCGCCGCCGTCCGGCCGGGTTCCCGTGCCCTGCGGATCGACGTCCTCGGCCTGCGCAGCGCACAGGCGGTCGTCCTGCACGACTACTGGCGATCACACCCCGGCACCGAGCTGGACGTGGTGACGCTGCGGGTCGACGACCCCCGCGTGGCAGCGGCCGCCGTGATGTCCGGCGAGGTGGACGCCTCGTTCCGCACCGTCCCCGATCCGGCCGCGCTGCCCGGCGACGTGCGGATGATCCACGTCTTCGACTCCGCGCTGGAACTCCTCGCCGGCCCCCGGCACCCGCTGGCCGACGCCCCGTCGGTGACCCCGGCGGAGCTGCGCGGGCTGCGGATCTGGGTGCCCGGCATCGCGCCGCGCAGCGAATGGGCGGAGTTCTACGACCAGCTGGTCACGGACTTCGGCCTGCGCGTCGACGCGGCGGGCCCGCACTTCGGCGACGAGGTGCTGCTCGCGGCGCTCGCCGGGTCCGCCGAGGTGGCCACGCTGGTGGGGGCACGCGACCGCTACACCTGGCCCGCCCAGTTCGGCCTGCGCCGCATCCCGATCGTGGACCCGGTGCTCGCCTACCCGCTCTCCCTGCTGGTCCCGGCGCACCCGCACCCGGGGCTGCAGCCGGTCCTCGCCCACTTCGCGACCCTGGCGCCACTCCCCGAACCCGTGTGGCGCCCGTCCTGGATCCGTCAGGAAGTCCAGTTCAGGGTCTCGCAGTCGACGAGCGCCCAGACCGTCTTGCCGCCGTCCGCCCGCGGCCGGTAGCCCCACGACCTGGCCAGCTTGTCCACCAGCACCAGGCCCCGCCCGCGCACGGACTTCGGGTTCCCGTCCCCCATCACGGGCGGCGACGGGGAACCGTCGTCGACTTCCACCAGGATGCGGTTCGCGTCCCGGGACAGCCGGATCTGGCCGCTCCCGCCGCCGTGGTCGTACACGTTCGTGAGCAGCTCGGTCGCGATCAGCTGCACCGCGACCACCCGGTCGTCGCCCAGGTCGTCCAGCTCGGCGGCCACCCACCGGCGCACCTGCACCAGCGGCGGCACCGTGTGCGGCAGGTCGAGCACCAATGCGCCCACCGACGCGTCGTCCAATCCCGCTCACCCACGCCCTGTCTGCTCAAAGCGTCACGAGCGATTGTCCCGCTCGCCGAACCGCGGCGTGTCCATGTCACACCCTCCGGCACGGAAACACCAGCCCTGGCCCCCGTGTGATCACGGCCATCTGGACGGCGAACCGAGGCCTACCTAATTTAGGATCGGCTTACCTAATCCGAGAGGCTATCCCCATGCGTTTCCCCCGGCCGCGTGCGCGCGGTTCCCTCCTGGCTCTCCTTCTGGGCGCGGTCCTCGTGCTCGCGGGCTGCGGCTCGTCCGCGGAGCAGAGCGCGACCGAGCCGGCGACCCCGGCGAGCGGTCAGTTCCCGGTCACCATCCCGACCGCGTTCGGCGACGTGACGATCGCGCAGCAGCCCAAGCGGGTCGTCGCGCTCGGGTGGGGTGACGCGGAGGTCGCGCTGACCCTCGGCGTGCAGCCGGTCGGCGCCGCGGACTGGCTGCCGATCGGGGGCGATGGCGTCGCGCCGTGGATGCCGCAGGACAAGCACTACACGACCGCGCCGACGATGCTCGGCACGCTGGAGGTCAGCGCCGAGCAGGTCGCGGCGCTCAACCCGGACCTGATCCTGGACACCCGCGCCAGCGGCGACAAGGCCCGCTACGACCAGCTGGCCGCCCTCGGCGTCCCCGTGCTGAGCATCCCCGCCGGCGGCGAGGCCTACGCGACCACCTGGCAGCAGCAGCTCGACATGATCGGCAAGGCGCTGGGCCGCACCGCCGAGGCCGAGCAGGTGCGCAACGACCTGGACGCCAAGTTCCAGCAGGCCGCCGACGCGCACCCGGAGTTCACGGGCAAGACCGTCGCGGTCGGGGCGAAGATGGCCACCTCCTACGGTGCCTACGTCAACGGCGGCGCGCGCATCGAGTTCATGGAGCGGCTCGGCTTCGCCCAGTCCCCCGCGGTGCAGGCCCTGGCCGGGAAGGACTTCTACATCACCGTCTCGCCGGAGCGGATGGACCTGTTCAACGCCGACCTGACCGTGATCTCGCCGATCGGCATCGACGCGAGCCAGATCGACAGCGACCCGCTGTTCCAGGCGGTGCCCTCGGTCAAGGCCGGGCACGTGGTCGTGCTGTCGGACAAGACGATCTCGCAGGCCTTCGCCAGCGCCACCCCGCTGGGCCTGAGCTACGCGATCGACAAGGTGGTGCCGATGATCACCGAAGCGCTGGCACGCTGACCCGGTGCTCCGCGAAACCACGACCGCGCTCCCCCAGCGCCGCCGGGCCCCGCTCGGCCTCGGCCTGATCCTCGGGCTGGTGGCGCTGGGGCTGGCCGTGGTGGCCAGCATGGCGGTGGGGGCCAAGGGGCTCCCGCCGTCGGCTGTCGTCGACGCCCTGCTGCACCACGACCCCGCGAACCCGGACCACGTGATCGTGTGGGAGGTCCGGATCCCGCGCACGCTGATCGGGCTGCTCGCGGGCGCCGCGCTCGGCCTGGCCGGGGCGATCATCCAGGGCGTCACGCGCAACCCGCTCGCCGATCCCGGCATCCTCGGCGTCAACGCGGGCGCGTCGCTGTGCATCGTCGCCGCCATCAGCCTGGCCGGGATCCAGTCGATGACCGGTTACGTCTGGTTCGCGTTCCTCGGCGCGGGGCTCGCGGCGGTCCTGGTCTACGGGATCGGCTCGCTGGGCCGGGACCGCGCGACCCCGTTGAAGATCGCGCTCACCGGCGCCGCGTGCGAGGCCGCGTTCCGGTCGCTGACCACCGGCATCCTGGTCACCGACAACGCCACCTACGAGCAGTTCCGGTTCTGGCAGGTCGGCGCGCTGGCCGGCCGCGATTCGTCGGTCGTCACGCAGGCCCTGCCGTTCCTGGTCGTGGGTTTCGTGCTGGCGCTGGCCTCCGCGCGCGCCCTCAACGGGCTGGCCATGGGCGACGACGTGGCCCGCGGGCTCGGGGTGCACGTGAACGCTGGCCGGGCGTTGTGCGCGCTGGCCGTGGTGGTCCTGTGCGGCACCGCGACCGCGATGGCAGGCCCGATCGCCTTCGTCGGCCTGATGGTGCCGCACGCCGCGCGGCTGATCACCGGCCCGGACCACCGGTGGCTGCTGCCGTACTCGATGGTGCTGGCGCCGCTGGTCCTGCTGGCCGCCGACATCGTCGGCCGGGTGCTCGCGCAGCCCGGCGAGCTGCAGGTCGGCATCGTGACGGCGGCGATCGGCGCGCCGGTGTTCATCGCGCTGGTGCGACGGAAGCGGGTGCGTGGATGACCAGCGTCGTCGAGGTCCACCGCCGCACGGCGCGGCGCACCGCGGCCGTCACCGCCGTGCTGGCCGTGGCGGTGCTCGCGGTCTTCCTGCTCGCACTGTCCATCGGGGACTTCCCGATCGCCCTGCCCGACGTGGTGCGCACGCTCTTCGGCGGCGGCACCGTGCGGGACGACTACATCGTGTTGCGGCTGCGCCTGCCGCGCGCGCTCGCCGGCCTGCTGGTCGGGTTCGCGTTCGGCCTGTCCGGCGCCCTGTTCCAGCGGCTGCTGCGCAACCCGCTCGCCAGCCCGGACGTCATCGGCGTGACCGCGGGCTCGTCGCTGGCCGCGGTGCTGTGCCTGATCACCCTCGGCGTGTCCGGGCTGGTCGTGCCCGCGGCCGCGCTCACCGGCGGTCTGGCCACATCGGTCCTGATCTACGCGCTGGCCTGGCGGCGCGCGGTCACCGGGCACCGGCTCGTGCTGGTCGGCATCGGGGTCGCCGCGCTGGCCGCGAGCGCCATGTCCTACCTGCTGACCCGCGTGGACGTGCGGATCGCCGCGCAGGCCCTGGTGTGGATCACCGGCAGTTTCAACCGCGTCGCCTGGGGCGAGGTCCGGATGGCCGCGGTGTTCCTGGTCGTGCTCGTGCCGGCCGCGTTGCTGCTCGGCCGCACGCTGACGGTGCTGGAACTCGGCGACGACGCCGCCAAGGGGCTGGGCCTGCGGGTGGACCGGGTGCGGCTCGCGCTGCTGGCGCTCGCGGCCGCGCTGTGCGGGGTGGCGACGTCGGTCGGCGGGCCGATCGCGTTCGTGGCGTTCCTGTCCGGGCCGATCGCGACCCGCGTCCTGCGCACCGGCCGTCCCGGGCTGGTCCCGTCCGCGCTGGTCGGCGCGCTGGTCACGCTCCTCGCGGACTTCGCCGCGCAGCACCTGCTCAGCGGCGCCCACCAGCTGCCGGTGGGGGTCGTCACCGGGGCCGTCGGCGCGCCCTACCTGCTGTACCTGCTGGCCACCGCGAACCGAGGAGCACGTTCATGACCGCCTGGCGCCCCGAGGACGCCGAAGTCGTCACCAGCGAGGCCGAACTGCGCGAGGTGATCAGCCCGCCCGCGCCGGTGATCGCCGCCAAGGGCCTGGCCGGGATCGACGAGCTGAGCCGGAAGTTCATCGACGCCGCCACGCTGTACTTCGTCGCGACGACCGCGCCCGACGGCAGCCTCGACCTGTCCCCGCGCGGCGACCCGGCAGGCAGCGTCCTCGTCTTCGACGACAACCGCGCGCTGGCCTTCGCCGACCGCCCCGGCAACCGGCGGCTGGACACGATGCGGAACCTGCTGCGGCACCCGCGGGTGGGGATGCTGTTCGTGGTGCCCGGCAAGGAAGACGTGCTGCGGGTCAACGGCCGCGCCACGATCGTGCGCTCGGCCCCGTTCTTCGGCGAGCTCGCCGAGGGCGGGGTGAAACCGGCGCTGGCCGTGGTGGTCGAGGTCGAGGAGCTGTTCGTGCACTGCGCCAACGCCTTCCGCCGCTCGGGCGTGTGGGACCCGGCGACCTGGCCGGACCAGGCGGACCTGCCCACCGGCGGTCAGCTGCTGAAGAACCAGCTGGAGACGGCGAAGCTCAAGGGCTGGTGAGCGGCGCGGCGTACCAGCGCCATTCGCCGAGGCGAGCCCGTCCCGGCAGCTCGCCCCGGCCGGTCGCCCACAGCAGCGTCGGCCACGGCTCGTCCGGGGCGACGTGCGGGAAGAGCCGTCGCAGCACGGGCTCGCACAGCTCCCCCGGCGGCTCCCAGGCCAGGCCGAGCCCGGCCGCCAGGTCGTGGGTGTGCACCAGCGTCTCCACGATCCCCATCGCGGCGAACCCGGCCGGGTCGGCCTCGCCCCAGACGTGCCAGGCCCGCACGTGCGCCGGGGTGGTGCGCACCATCGCGGTCAGCAGCGCCGCGCTCGCCTCCACGACGCGCAGCAGGCCGGCCGGGCCCGCGGAGCGGTCCGCGTGCACGGCGTTCGACGGGCCGCCCGGCCGCAGCCGCTGCCACAAGTAGGGCACCTCCCCGTGCCGGGGCGGGGTGCGCGGCCCGAGCCGGACCGCATAGCCGAAGAAGTCGTCGGAGAGGTGCTCGGCGGTTTCCCAGCAGCTCCAGTCGAGATCGCCCGCGGGAACGTCCCAGTCGGCGTCGAGTGCGGTGCGCAGCGTGCCCAGCGCGAGCTGAACGGCGTCGTCGAGGTGGTCGGTGCTCACGTCAGCCATGATCCCCCGCGAGCGGCATCTGCCAGGTGAAATGCCGTTCCCCGTCACCGGTGTCGAGCGTCAGCGACCCGCCGAGCTGCTCCGCGCGCCGGGCCAGCGCGGTCAGGCCCAGTTCGGCGATGCCGGCGGGCAGGTCGAGCCCACGGACCGTCACCTCGCCGACCACGCGGTCCGGCCGGACGCCCACCGACACCGTCACCTGCGCCGTCCGGTCCCGCACCTCGCCGATCAGCACCTCCGACAGGACGGCGATCAGGTGCTGTTCGGCCAGTTCGCCGAGCACGCCGTTGAGGCGGGGATCGATCCGGGAGGTGGTGGCGAACCCCTGCGACTCGGCGGCGTGGTCGATGAGGTCCTGCAGCCGCTCGCGGAAGGTCCGGCCGTCCGGGCGCACTCCCCCGGTGCGGAACACCGCGGTGTGCAGGTCCTGCACCACGCCGTCCAGCGCGACGACCACGCCGCGCACACGCCGTGCCGGCTCGGCCCGGATGATCAGCTCGGCCGCGGAGCTCAGCTCCAGCCCGAGCTGGAACAACCGGCTCACCACCGACCGGTGCAGGTCGCGGGCGATCCGGTCGCGGTCCTCCAGCAGCAGCAGGCGGGCGGTGTCGCGCCGCCGGTCGCCCAGTTCCAGCGCCAGCTCGGCCTGCGTGGCGAACGGCTCCAGCGGCAGGATGGCCGGGCTGCCCAGCCCGCTCCGGCCCGGCGGGCTCGTGACGACCAGGACGCCGCGGACCTCCTCCTCGTGGCGCAGCGGCACGGCCACCGCGACGCCGTCGCCGGTCACCCGCACCCCGGGCCTGCCCGTCCGGCGGACCTCCGCGGCCAGCGCGGCCGGGTCCACGGCGGCATCCCCGGCCTCCGCGGCGACGACGAACCCGTCGCCTTCGCGCAGGAGCACGCACCCGCTCGTGGCGCCGGCGATCTCCTTGGCCCGGAACGCGATCAACCGCAGCACCACGTCCGCCGGCGCGTCGGCGAGCATCGCCGTGGTGATGTCCGTGGCGGCGGCCAGGCGCTGGTTGGTGCGCTCCAGTTCCTTGCTGCGGGCGTAGACCTCCGCCTGCCCGGCCTGCATCTCGGCCGCGTCCTGCCGCGGCAGGCCCAGTTCGCGGAGGACCTCGGTGACCTCCTCGACGCGGTGCAGGATCATCCGGACGCTGCCGTCGTCGTCCAGGACCGGCACGTTGACCGGGCTCCAGAACCGGTGCTCGACCTCGTTCCGGCCGCCGGGCACGGCCACGTCGAACTTGAGCAGCGCCATCACGTTCCGCTCGGCGGTGGCCAGCACGCGGTCCAGCGAGACGCGCAGCGCGCGGGCGGCCTCCGGGTCGTCCGGGAACGCCTCGAACACGTCGTGTCCGACGAGTTCGGCACGCTGGCGCCCGGAAACCTTCTCGTACGCGTCGTTGACCGCGACGATCACGAAGTCCCTGGACAGCAACGCACTCGGCGTCGCACCCGCGCGGAACACCGCCTCGAAATCGACACGGTCCGACATCTCCACATTCCAGCTCACGCGACGCCGGGCGGGTAGGTAGCGGCGCAATCTAGGTGGCTCTGCTACCTTGTCGGCGTGGATCAGGAGCGGCGGGCCCAGTGGTTGCGCGGCGTGCTGGACCCGTGCGTGCTGGCGCTGGTCGAGCGGCGCGAGTCCTACGGGTACGAGCTGGCGCAGGCGCTGGACGCGGCCGGGCTCGGCCCGATCCAGGGCGGCACCCTGTATCCGGTGCTGCTGCGGTTGCAGCGGACCGGGCTGCTCACCGCGAGCTGGCGGGAGGGTTCGGCCGGACCGGCGCGCAAGTACTACCGGATCACCGCCGCCGGCGCCGAGAAGCTGCGCCTGACCAGGGCCGACTGGCGCGAGTTCACCGCCGGCGTCGCCGCGGTGCTGGGGGAAGGAGCGACGCGATGAACGTCGACAGCTGGCTGACGGCGCTGGCCGGGGAGCTGCACCGGCACGGTGTCAGCCCGGAGGTGGGCCGCAACGTGGTCGCCGAGGCGGCCACGCACCTGCGCGACAGCGGCGAGCACCCGCTGCGGGTGTTCGGCCCGCCCGCGGCCTACGCGGCGGCGGTCGTGGACAGCGTCGGCCGCGTGCCGCGCCGGGGCGGGCGGGTGCTGCTGGAAGCCGCGGGGATCACGAAGAAGTACGGCAAGCGGGTCGTCCTGTCCGATGTGGACCTGACGGTGCGGTCCGGGCAGATCGCGGCGGTGGTGGGCGCCAACGGCTGCGGCAAGAGCACGTTCCTGCGGATCTGCGCGGGCATGACCGGCGCGGACGGCGGCGAGGTGCGGGTGCACGGCTCGCTGGGCTACTGCCCGCAGGCCGGTGGCACGGCGGACTTCCTGACGCCGGACGAGCACTTCGTACTGATCGGCGCGGGCCGCGGCCTGACGCGGGAGGAGGCGCGCTCGTCCGGCCGGTCTCGGGCGGCGGTGCTGGACTGGCCCGCCGAGCCGGCGCAGGCGCGGCACCTGTCCGGCGGGACGCGGCAGAAGCTGAACCTGGTCCTGGCCGGGCTGGGCGATCCGGACGTGCTGCTGCTGGACGAGCCGTACCAGGGGTTCGACCGCGGGACCTACCTCGACTTCTGGGAGCAGGCGTGGCGGTGGCGCGACGCCGGGAAGGCCGTCGTCGTGGTCACGCACCTGCTCAACCAGGCCGACCGCGTCGACCTGGTGCTCGACCTGACCGGGAGGGACCGATGACCAGGTTCGCCACCGTGGCCGAAATGGCGCTGCGCGAGATGCTGCGGCGCCGGTCGGTGCTCGTCATCCTGGCGGCGCTGCCGCTGGCGTTCTACCTCAGCAGGCGGGGTGACCACCTGGGCCAGTCCGTGCGGTTCGTGTGCCTCGGCCTGGGGTGGGCGCTGAGCACGGCGGCGTTGTTCGCGGGGAGCGCGGCGCGGGAGATCGAGCCGCGCCTGCGGTTGTCCGGGTACCGCAGCCACCACCTGTACGTCGGACGGCTGGCGGCGCTGTGGGCGGTCGGGGTCGCGCTGGCGGTGCCGTACTTCCTGTTGATCCTGGTGGACCAGGACGGCGTGCGGCACGGGCCGGTGGCGCTGATGATGGCGATCATGGTGGCTGTCTCGGCGCCCTTCGGGCTCGCCCTGAGCGCCATCCTGCCCCGCGAACTCGAGGGGACGCTGGTGCTGCTGGTGGTGGTCGGGCTGCAGATGATGACCGACCCGGGCAGCGCCCTGGCGCGGGCGCTGCCGTTCTGGTTCAGCCGGGAGATCGGCACGTACGCGATCGACGGCGTGGACAGCGGATACCTGGTGCGCGGCGTGCTGCACGGGGTGGTGTGCGCGGTCGTCCTGCTGGCCGGGGTGGCAGTGGCGTCGTCCCTCCGGCTGCGGCAGCGGTCGCACCTGAAGTTCGTCACGCCCCGCTGACGGCCTGAGCTCGGGCGCGGCCCGTCCCGGGTGACGCCGGGGCCGCCCGGGGTGGGCGCGGTACGCCCTGCGACCAGCCCACCGCCCGCTCATCCCCCGCGAAGCCGGGGGGTACACCACCCGCCCCGCCCCAGCGCCCACTCCCCCTCGCCGCCGGCCCGCCCGCGAAAGAGGACTGTCCACCCAGCCGGCCGGCCCCTCGGCGGCATGCCCACCGCCTGCCCATCCGGCATGCGCCCGAGCCGCGCCCGGCCGCTCCCGCGCGCCGGCGCGGCCGTCCGGGCCACCCACTCATCCCGCCCGAGGCCCGGGCCAACCGGGGAACCCGGGTCGCCGCCCGGCCCAGTCCGCCCCTCGCCACCGGTCCCGCCGCGAAAGCGGTCTGAACCAGCTCGCCCGTCGGCCCCTCGAAAGTTGTGGTCCGAACGGAGTCACTTCTTCCTGTTTGCGACCTTCCAGTGGCCAGTTCGCGACAGACATCTTCCTACCGTGCGCAGAAGTGGTTAGTTTCCCAGAGCATCAGTAGCCCGCTGCTGGGAGGGCAGAGATCAATGTCGATCCGACCCCGAATCACGCTGCCGGCCGGTCTCCGGGCGGACGTGAAGTGACCGCGACGCTCGACCAACCCCTCAGAGTCCTGACCGGCGAGGAGCTGGCCGTCCTCGCCCTGCTCGCCGACGGCCTGCCGATCGACGCGGTCGCGCGGCGGCTCAACCTGTCCAAACGCACGGTGCAGCGCCGGATCCGGCGGATCTGCGACCGGCTGGACGTGCACGCCCCGATCCAGGCCGTGGTCTGGGCCGCGCGGCACAAGCTCATCTGAACCCGAGCGGGGAAACCCCGCGCAGTCCGAGCGAGGGATGGTATGCGCTACCGACGTGTCCACGAACCGAACCGGTCCAGACGCCGGTTCCACCGGGTGCTGGCCCAGTTGTGCGGGCTGGTCCTGCTCACCGCCGTGCCCGTGCTGCCCGCACTCGCGGCGCCGGCACCCGCGCCGCAGCAACAACAACAGGCTCCCGACCCCATCCGGGTCCTGGTCTTCCACGGCCCGTCCGACCGCCAGGCCGACCCCGTGAACACCGCAGCCGCGGCCGTCCAGGAACTCGGCCGCACCGGCGGGTTCCAGGCCGACGTGGCCGCCGACCCCGCCGTCTTCACCCCGGCCAACCTGGCCCGCTACCGCGGGATCGTGTTCCTGTCCGCCAACTCCGTCACGCTCAGCGCCGCGCAGGAGGACGCGCTCAAGGCGTTCGTCGCCGCGGGCAACGGGTTCGTCGGCGTCCACGACGCCGCCCGCGCGCAGTCCACATCGGACTGGTTCACCGGACTGATCGGCACCCGGCCCGCCACCAGCCCCGATTCGGTGCAGCAGGCCGTGGTCGACGTGACCGACCGGCAGCACCCCGCCAACGCCGGCCTGCCGCTGAACTGGACCCGCTCCGACCAGTGGCTGAACTGGAGCCCGAACCCGGTCGGCCAGGTGCACACGATCGCGCAGGTCGAGGAGTGGAAGTACCAGCCGGGCCAGGGCGGCAACGGCGCGTTCCACCCGGTTTCCTGGTGCCGCGACTACTCCGGCGGCCGCTCCTTCTACACCGGCATGGGCCGCACCGTCGAGAGCTGGACCACCGACCAGCTCTTCCGCGGCCACCTGCTCGGCGCGATCCGCTGGACCACCGGCATGGTGCGCGGCGACTGCAAGGCCACGATCGCCTCGAACTACACCGTCGAGCGGCTCACCAAGCCGAACCAGTCCGGCCAGCTCGACCAGATCGGTGAACCGCACGGCCTGACCATCGCCCCCGACGGCAAGGTGTTCTACATCGGCAAGGCCGCCTGCCCCTCCGGTCCGATCGTGGACTGGAACGACCCGAACGTCGGCCTCGGCTGCGGCACCATCCACCAGTGGGACCCGAAGACCAAGCAGGTCAAGCTGCTCACCACGCTGCCCGTGATGGGCAACCGCGGCAGCGGTGACGAGCTGGTCAAGAACGAGGAGGGCCTGGTCGGCATGACGCTCGACCCGGACTTCGCGCGCAACGGCTGGTTCTACGTCTACTGGATGCCGCACGAGTCCATCGACCGGGAGAAGCGGATCGGCCAGCGCACGGTGTCCCGCTTCACCTACGACGCCGCGCGGCAGACCATCGACCAGGCCACCCGCAAGGACCTGCTGCAGTGGCCGGCCCAGATCCACAGCTGCTGCCACGCGGGTGGCGGCATGGCCTTCGACGACGCGGGCAACCTCTACATCGGTGTCGGCGACAACAACTCCTCCGGCGGCTCCGACGGCTACTCCGGCAACAACTGGACCGCCGAGTACCAGGGCACGTCGTTCCAGGACGCGCGCCGCACCTCGGGCAACACCAACGACCTCAACGGCAAGATCCTGCGCATCCACCCGGAGCCGGACGGCACCTACACGATCCCGCAGGGCAACCTGTTCACCGGCGCCGAGGAGGGCGGCGGCAAGACCCGGCCGGAGATCTACGTGATGGGCGTGCGCAACATCGCCCGCCTGGCGATCGACCGGCAGCACGACTGGCTCACCGCGGGCTGGGTCGGCCCGGACGCCGGCGCGCCGAACCCCGAACTGGGCCCGGCCAAGTACGAGACGGCGACCGTCATCACCTCGGCGGGCAACCAGGGCTGGCCGTACTGCATGGGCAACCGGCAGCCCTACCGTGACCGCAGCAACACCGACGCGAGTGTGCTCACCGGCTGGTACGACTGCGACAACCTGAAGAACACCTCGCCGCGCAACACCGGCCTCGTGGACATCCCGCCCGCGCGGGACAACGCGATCTGGTACTCGCCGCAGGGCGGCGGGCCGGTCTACCCGGCGCGCGCGGACGGCAGCGGCATTCCGTCCTATGTGGAGTCCGAGGCGACCTACACCGAGCCCTACCTCAAGGGCGGCGGGCAGGCCGTGATGTCCGGCCCGACCTACCACCGCGCCGAGGTGAACACCGCCAGCGGCGTCGCGTGGCCGGCGTACTGGGAGGACAAGTGGTTCATCGGTGACGAGTCCAACGGCAACAACCGGATCGCGGTGACGCTGGACCCGGCGCGCGTGCCCACGCAGGGTGCGCCCGCGTTCGCCGAGGACCTGCGGCAGATCATCAAGGGCGGCGGTGGCGACACCGGCCTGCAGAGCTGGATGGACGCCAAGTTCGGCCCGGACGGCGCGCTGTACCTGCTGGACTACGCGGGCGGCTTCTTCAGCCTCGACCCGAACCAGAAGCTGCTGCGCATCACCTACCACGGCGGCGCGGCGACCCCGGCCCCGGAGTCGGCGACCGTCGGGACCACCACCCAGGCCGGCCCGATGACGATGGCGTTCAACAGCGCCAAGGCCGGTGGCGTCGCGTGGCACTGGGACTTCGGGGACGGCACCACGTCCACCGAGGCCAACCCCCAGCACACCTACCTGCGCGGCGGCACCTACTACGCGACCCTGGAGGTCACCTACGCCGACGGGACGAAGGCCACCGCGAACCTGCCGGTGACCGTCAGCTGCCCGGCGCCGGACGCCCGGCAGAAGGTGTGGTTCCTGGACAGCGAAACCGCGGTGCCCAACCGCAACATCGGCCTCGGCTGCACGATCAACGACCTGGTCGACGACGAACGGCCGTGGGCGAGCCACGACGCGTTCACCACGTACGCCACCGACGTGGTCACGAAGCTGCGTGGCTTCGGGCTGCTGTCCGACAAGGAGGCCAACCAGCTGATCCGGGCCGCCTCGGCGTCCCAGGTGGGCCGGTCCACCGCCTACGAGTGGCTTTTCGACGGCACCTCGATGAACGGCTGGACCCAGGCGCCGGACGGCCGGTTCGACCTGCAACCGGACGGCACCCTGCACAGCGCCGGTGGCATGGGCATGCTGTGGTACTCCGGCAAGGCGTTCGGCGACTTCTCGGTGCGGCTGCAGTTCCGCGACGTGGCGCCCGCCGGCGACCGGGCCAACAGCGGCGTGTTCACCCGGTTCCCCGACGTGCGGACACCGCTGGAGCAACGCCCGCCGGGCAGCTGCGGCACGGTCGGCTCGGCGCGGACGTCGCAGGCGTGGGTCGCGATCTACTGTGGACAGGAGATCCAGATCAACGACAACACCGCGGGTGACGCGCAGAAGACCGGTTCCGTCTACAACTTCTCCCAGGTGGGACTGGACCGGGCGATGCCGACGCCGAAGGGCGTGTGGAACGACTACGAGGTGCGGGTGACCGGCCAGCACTACACGATCATCCGCAACGGCGTGGTGATCAACGAGTTCGACAACACGCCGGGCAAGCAGTCCTCGCGCGCCGGTGACCCGCCGACCGATCTGCGGCAGTTCTTCAGCGGGTTCATCGGGCTGCAGAACCACAGCGACCGCGACGTGATCGAGTTCCGCAACATCCGGGTGCGGCAGCTCTAGCAATCCCGATCCCCCGGTGGCGCCGCCGCGGCGGCGCCACCGGCTCCACCCTGCGAGGAATCCCATGAGAATTCTGCGTGGCGCGCTGGTGGCCGCGACGGCGGGACTGTGCCTGCTCACCGGCACGACCACCGCCGCGATCGCCGAGCCCGTGCCGATCACCGCGGCGGCGGAACAGGTGCTGACCTGGACCGCCGACGACAGCATGACCGAGTACGCCTCGGCGCCTGCCACAGCGGTCGCGGGCACGGCGACCATCGTGTTCGAGAACAGCACCGAGACCGGCAACACCACCGGCATGACCCACACGCTGACCTTCGACACCTCGACGCCGGGCTACAACCACGACGTCGACCTCAACATCACCGCCAGCCCGCTGGACGCCGAGCACGGGCTGCACCAGGCTCAGGTGACCCTCACGCCGGGCAAGTACCGCTACTACTGTGCGATGCCCGGGCACACGATGAGCGGCGAGCTGATCGTCACCGAGAGCGGCGAGCAGGACACCACGCCGCCGGAGGTGACCGCGTCCGTCGACGGCACCACCGACCCCGACGGCAACTACGTCGGCACCGCCACCCTCACCCTCACCGCGACCGACGACAGCTCCGGCGTGGACACCGTGGAGTACACGCTGGACGACGACACCTACCGCCCCTACAGCGGCCCGGTCACCATCACCGCGCCCGGCGCGCACACCGTGCACTACCGCGCCACCGACAAGGCGGGCAACGCCAGCGACCCCAAGACGCTGGTGATCAACGTCGTGCAGCCGAACGAGGACACCACCGCGCCGACGGTGAACGCCAGCGTCGCGGGCGAGCGCAACGACGCCGGGAACTACGCGGGCAGCGCCACCGTGACGCTCACCGCGACCGACAGCGAGTCCGGCGTCGCGAAGATCGAGTACACATTGGACGGCGGGGCCTACGCGACGTACAGCCAGCCGGTCGTGCTGGGCACGGGCACGCACACGCTGACCTACCGCGCCACCGACAAGGCAGGCAACACCAGCGAGCCGAAAACCCTGACGGTGCAGGTGGATCCGCTCGGTGACGTCGTCGCGCCGTTCGTGACCGCCGATCTGGACGGGGAGCTGAACACCGAGGGCTCCTACGCCGGCAAGGTCACGCTCGTCCTGGCGGCCACCGACACCGAGTCCGGGATCGCCTCGATCGAGTACGACCTGGACGGCGCCGGGTTCGTCCGCTACGGCCAGCCGGTGACCATCACCGCGGTCGGCACGCACATGCTGCACTACCGCGCGACCGACCGGGCCGGCAACACCAGCGCCGTGCAGATGCTGTCGTTCACCATCGCCGAAGCGGGCGACCTGACCCCGCCGGTGGTCACCGTGCAGCTGGCCGGGCCGCAGAACTGGTCGTGGGACTACGTCGGCCCGGTGACGGTCACGCTGGCCGCGACTGACGAGGCCTCCGGCGTCGCGCGCATCCAGTACTCGCTGGACGGCAACGTGTTCACCCGCTACCACAAGCCGTTCGTCGTCGACCACGTCGGCACCCACACGATCCGCTACCGCGCGACCGACGAGGCGGGCAACACCAGCGAGACCGGCAGCGTCACGTTCACCGTCGTGTCGTCGAGCGGCCCCTCGAAGCAGGAGCGGCAGCCGAACCCGGCGTTCGAACGCATGGTGTGACTCCTCTCCACGAAAGGACCTTTCCATGGCCAAGATGACGCGGCGTGCCGTGCTCGGCACCGCGGCGGCCGGGCTGGCCGCGTCGGTGCCCGGCGTCGCGGCGGCCGCCCCGCTGCGGGCGGCGGGCACGACCCGGCGGATCACGATGTACGCCGAGAAGATCTCCGACGAGCTCTACGGCTACGGCCTCGCGCCCGGCGGGGCGACGGTGCCCGGGCCGGTGCTGGAGATGTGGGAGGGCGACACCCTCGAAATCGACCTGGTCAACACGACCGACCGGGTGTTGTCGCTGCACCCGCACGGCGTCGACTACGACGTGAACTCCGACGGCACCCTGATGAACGGCTCCGCGGTGATGCCCGGCCAGACGCGGCGCTACACCTGGCGTAGCCACGTGGGTTACCGGCGGGCGGACGGGTCGTGGGCCGAGGGCACGGCGGGCTACTGGCACTACCACGACCACGCGATGGGCACCGAGCACGGCACCGAGGGTGTGCTCAAGGGCCTGTACGGGGCGCTGGTGGTGCGGCGGCAGGGCGATCTGCTGCCGAAGCGGCAGTTCACCGTGGTGTTCAACGACATGACGATCAACAACCGGGCGCACCACGACGCGCCGACGTTCGAGGCGAACCTCGGCGAGCGGGTGGAGTGGATCGCGATCGGGCACGGCAGCAACTTCCACACCTTCCACCTGCACGGGCACCGCTGGCTGGACAACCGCACCGGGATGCGCACCAGCGAGTACGACCCCAGCCCGCTGATCGACATCAAGGACCTCAACCCCGGGGTGTCGTTCGGGTTCCAGGTGATCGCCGGTGAAGGGGTCGGGCCCGGCATGTGGATGTACCACTGCCACGTCCAGAACCACTCGGACATGGGGATGGCCGGGATGTTCCTGGTCCGCAACGCCGACGGCACCATGCCGGCCGGTGTCCACGAGCACTGATTTTCTGGGAAGGAGAGCGGCATGTGTGGTGGTGTTCCGGTCGTCTTCGACCGGCGCAAGTTCCTGGCGGGTGTGGCGGCGACGGCGGCCGGGGTGGCGGCGGTGGCGGCGGCGCCGGTGGCGGTCGCGTCGCCGGGGCGGCGGATCCCGAACAGCCGGATCGGGTTGCAAATGTACTCGGTGCGGGACGCGTTCATGTCCCAGCCGGAGGCGGTGCTGCGGGCACTCGCGCGGGCCGGGTACCGGAACCTGGAGTTCGCCGGTTTCCCCGGTGGCACGGACCCGGCGCACGCGCGGGAGGTCCGGCCGCTGCTGGACAAGTACGGCCTGCGGGCGGTGTCCAGCCACCACGGGTACGCGGAGTTCCTGGACGACGAGCGGCTCGGTGAGCTGATCGAGATGGCGCGGATCCTGGGGCAACGCTACATCGTGTGCCCCGGCGGGGTGCCGGACACGGCGGAGGGTTTCGCCGAGGCCGGGCCCGCGTTCAACCGGGCCGGGGAGCGGATCCGCCGGGCGGGGATGAAGCTGGGGTACCACAACCACACCAGCGAGTTCACCGGGCACGGCCCCGACGGGCGGACCTTCTACCAGATCCTGCTGGACGGCTCCGATCCCGAGTTGCTGTACCTGGAGCTGGACATGGGGTGGTCGTCCGCGGCGGGGCTGAGCGCGCAGGAGAACGTCGAGCTGATCCGCGCCAACCGGGGGCGGATGCTGCTGGCGCACGTGAAGGACCTGGACGCCAACGGCAACCTGGCGGACCTGGGCACCGGGGTCGTGGACTACCGCACGATCCTCAGCGGAGCGACCCGGCTGGGCATGCGCGAGTTCATCATCGAGAACGACGACCAGAGCAACCCGCTGACCGATTCCAGGGCCGACCGGATGCACGACTACCTGGCCGCGCTGCGCCTCCGGTAGGGCCAGCTGCGGTGGCCGCGGCTGTGGCTGCGGCTGCGTGGCCGCGGTTGGGGTTCCGGCTCCGGCGGG
>NZ_JBHZEN010000068.1:0-125266 GCF_050958625.1 Amycolatopsis sp. 3B14 | reverse complement strand
CACACCTGTGGAAAACAGGCGCATAGCGCCAGCGCCCTGAACCCAAGGTAGCTGGGTGGTCATCCCGTCGCCTGACACCGGCACGATCACCTTGAGCCAGGGCCGCAACCCGCGCTGGGTCCGGCGGCCGAAAACACAAAGCTTGCGGCCCTGGCTCAAGGTGATATGCACAAGTGTCAGGGCGACGGGATGACCACCCGGCTGCCTTGTGTTCAGGGCGTTGCGCTATGCGCTGCCTGCTTCGCTGTCGCGGAGCCAGGTCCAGTTGTCCCGGATTTCTTCCGATGCCGCGCGGATCAGGGCCCGATAACGGTCGATCGCCTCCGGGGTGAAGCGGTATTGCGGGCCACAAATACTGATCGAGCCGTGGACCTCGCCGTCGGGGCCGAACAGTGGTGCGGCGACCGAGCCGGCGCCGGCCTGGCGTTCGCCGAGGGAGACCGCTACCCCCTCCCTTGCGGTTTCGGCCAGTGCGGTGCGGAGGGTGTCGACGTCGGTGATCGTCTTGTCCGTCAGCGGTTCCAGCGTTCGCCGCAGCACCGACTCCTGCCGGTCCTCCGGCAGGAAAGCCAGGATGACCTTGCCCGACGAGCCCGCGTGCAGGGGAAAACGACGGCCGATTTCCACCGTCATTTTGATCTCGCGCGGGCTCTCGAACTGGTCCAGGTACACCCGCTCGTCGCCGACCAGGCCGGACAGCGTCGTGGTCTCGCCGGTTTCGTCCCGCAGCCGGCGCAGTATCGGTGTCGCGACCGTGCGGGCGTCGAACCGGCGCAGGGCGCTCGCGCCGAGCGCCGCCGCGGCCTGTCCCAGGCGGTAGCCGTTCACGCCCGGGTCGGTCGCCAGCAGCTCACGCGACACCAGCGACTGCAGGATCCGGAACACGACCGCCTTCGACAGTCCCAGCTCGCGGCTGATCGCGCTCACCCCCAGATAACGGGGACCGCCGGCGAAGAGCAGGAGCACGTCGGCGACCCGGGCCGCGGCCTCAGTGCCGGTGTTGTCGTTAGCCGGTGCGAGCTTGCGTCCGGCGGTACTCTTGGTGGTCAAAGCCGATGGTCCTCGGGGTAGCGTTCCGGTGAGAGGAACGGTATCGGTGCAGCTACTCCCATACTGTACCGGTTCCGAGCAAGATCTGTTCCGTCCAGCGAGACAAGGTGTGGGATGCACGGCGCGCCACGCTGCGGCAGGCTGGGGGCATGGCCGAGGACAGGGTGACGGTGCAGGTCGACGGGCGCCGTCTGTCGTTGTCCAACCTGGACAAGGTGCTCTACCCCGAAGCCGGGTTCACCAAGGGGCAGGTGATCGACTACTACGCGCGCGTCGCCCCGGTGATCCTGCCGCACCTGCGGGACCGGGCGCTCACCTTCCGCCGCTGGCCGGGCGGGGTGCAGTCGAACCCGTTCTACGAGAAGGACGCCGGACGGCACGCCCCCGACTGGGTGAAAACGGCGAAGATCGCGAGCGGCGGGCGCGGTCAGAGCTCGGACGTGAACGCGTATCCGCTGGTCAACGACGTGCCGACGTTGATATGGGCGGCCAACCTCGCCGCGCTGGAACTGCACGTGCCGCAGTGGACCGTCGGCCCGCGCGGGGCCCGCCGCAACCCCGATCTGCTGGTGTTCGACCTCGACCCGGGCGAGCCGGCGACGATCGTCGAGTGCTGCCGCGTCGCCGAGCGGCTGCGCGACCTGCTGGCGGCGGACGGGCTGCGGCTCTACCCGAAGACCAGCGGCTCGAAGGGCCTGCAGGTGTACGCGGCGGTGAAGACCGCGACCCCGGAGGACACCTCGGCCTACGCCAAGGCCGCCGCGAAGAAGCTCGCCGCCGAGACGCCGGGAGAGGTCACCGCGGCGATGACGAAAAGCCTGCGGCCCGGCAAGGTGTTCATCGACTGGAGCCAGAACAACCCGCACAAGACGACGGTCGCGCCGTACTCACTGCGCGGGCGCCCGGAGCCGACCGTGTCCACACCGGTCACCTGGGACGAGGTGGAGGCGTGCCGCCGCCCCGCGCAGTTGAAGTTCCTCAGCGACGACGTCCTCGACCGGGTGGAGGAAATCGGCGACCTGTTCGAGGACCTGCACGACGACCCGGTCAAACTGCCCCGGGCGCGCGCCGGACAGTAACGTCACCCGCATGAGCCCACGCTGGTACGAAGAGGGGGAGGAGCCCGACTACCGCTTCACCCTGGCCAACGAGCGCACCTTCCTGGCGTGGCTGCGAACCGCGCTCGCGCTCATCGCCGGCGCCGTGGCGCTCATGCAGTTCGTCCCCCAGTTCTCGGTCGCCGGGTTGCGTGGCGTCCTCGCCGCGCTGCTCGCCGTCACCGGCACCCTGCTCGCGGCGTTCGCCTACCGGCGCTGGGCCCTGGTGCAGCGCGCGATGCGCAACAAGCGGCCGCTGCCGATGACGTGGCTGCCGTTCGTCGTCGGGTGGGCGGCCGCGCTCGCCGGTGCGGTCGTCCTCGTGGTCGCGCTGGCCACGGTCCGATGAGGGACCCCGGACTCCAGCCCGAGCGGACCGCGCTGGCCTGGCAGCGGACCGCGCTCGCCGCCGCGGTCGCGGCCGTCCTCCTGCTGCGCAGCGGCCTGATCCGCGGCGCCCCGCTGGAGATCGCCGCCGCTGGGTGCGCCGCCGCGGTCGTGGTGCTGTGGTTCATCGCCGTGCGGCGCCCGCCCACGACCGGCAGCACGCGGCACATCCTCGGCGCGGCGACCATCGCGGTCGCGGCCGCCGGTCTCCTCACCGCGATCCAGGTCCTCCTGCTGCCCTGAATGCGTCCCGCAGCAGGCGGAGCCCGGCCACGATCCCGTCCGGCGACACGGCCCCGTAGCCGAGCGCGAGCCCCTGTTCCGGCGGCGAGTCGGAGTAGTAGGTGTGCAACCGGTCGAACGCGACTCCCGGCGCGTGCAGGGCCGACGTGTCGACCACCGACCTGGCGCACACGTGCAGGCCCGCCGCCGAGGGCACGAGCTGGAGCCAGTCGCCGAACTCCCGCTCCAGCGTGCGCACGATCAGCTCGTGCCGGGCCGCGTACTCGCGAGTGGCCTTCCGGACGTGCCGGGTCAGCAGGCCCTCGTCCAGGAACCGGGCGAGCGCGGCCTGCGTGGTGAGGTCGCCGTGCCAGTCGGTGAGCTGCTTGGCCTTGAGCAGCGCGGGCCGCAGCGCGGCGGGCGCGATCAGGAAACCCAGCCGCAGCATCGGCAGCAGCGTCTTGGAGAACGACCCGACGTAGATGACCCGCCCAGCGCGGTCCAAGCTCTGCAACGGGTCCAGCGGCCGCCCGGCGAAGCGGAACTCGCTGTCGTAGTCGTCCTCGACGATCACCGCGTCCCGCCGCCCGGCCCACTCGAGCAGGGCGGCCCGGCGCGCCGGCGACATCGGCGTGCCCAGCGGGAACTGGTGCGACGGCGTCACGTACACCAGGCGGGCAGCACCAGGGATCCGGTCCACGACGATCCCCTCGTCGTCGACTGGTACCCCCGTGACCCGCGCGCCGAGCGATGCGAGCAGCCGCCGGGCCGGGGGATAGCCGGGTTCCTCGACCGCGACGCACGCCCCCGGTTCGACGAGCACCCGGCCGACGAGGTCGAGCGCCTGCTGCGCGCCCTGGGTGACCAGGACGTCCTCGGCCGCCGCCCGCACCGACCGCGCGATGCCGAGGTGCCGCGCGATCGCCGCCCGCAGTCCACTGTGTCCGGACGGATCGGCGTAGCCGGACGGGATTTCGTGGCTCCACAGGCTCTGCGAGACCAGCCGCCGCCAGGTCTGGAGCGGGAACAGGCTCGCGTCCGGGGCGCCGACGCGGAAGTCGTAGCGCACCGGGGCCGCCTCGACGGGGTCCGGCAGCGTGTCCCAGAACGGCCGCGCGGCGAGCACACCCCGGGGCGCCCGGCGGGGCCGTCCCGGTGCGGTGCCCGCGACGAACGTCCCGGCCCCGACGCGGCCGGTCAGCAGGCCTTCGGCGGTGAGCCGGTCGTAGGCGGCGGCGACCGTGTTGCGGGAGACGGCCAGGGTCCGCGCGAGCTCCCGCGACGGCGGCAGTCGCTCGCCCGGCCGGAGGCGTCCGTCGGCGATCGCGTCGCGGACCTGGCGGTAGATCTGCGCCACGAGGTCACCGCCGGTCAGGCTGATGTGCAGGTCCACCACGCCTCCGAAAATGGCCCAAACAAGCAGGTCAGAATTGGAGCTTACCCCGGGCCAATCTGCTTTCTAGTGTTTTCGCCATGACGACCGCCGACCTCTGGTTCGACCCGAAGTGCCCGTGGGCCTGGATCACCTCGCGCTGGCTGCGGGAGGTGGAGCGGGTGCGGGACGTCCGGGTCCGGTTCCACGTGTTGAGCCTGTCGCTGCTCAACGAGGGGCGTGCGGTGGAGCCGTGGTACCGGGAGTGGCTGGACAGCGGCTGGGGCCCGGCGCGGGTCGCGATCGCGGCGGAGCGCAGGTGCGGCAACGAGGTGCTGCGTGACCTCTACACCGCGCTGGGCAGGCGGATCCACCTCGACCGCGCGCCGCTCGGGCGCGACCTGTACCGCGACGCGCTGGCCGAGTGCGACCTGCCCGCGGACCTCGCGGACGCCGCCGGCGCCACCGAGCACGACGACGCGCTTCGCGAAAGCACGGCGGCGGGGCTCGGGCCGGTGGGGGAGGACCTGGGCACCCCGGCGATCCACGTGACCGGCCCCGACGGCCAGGTCAACGCCTTCTTCGGCCCGGTGGTCACGCCGGTTCCCCGCGGTGACGCGGCAGGCGGCCTGTGGGACGGGGTGGTGCTGATCGCGGGCACCGACGGCTTCTTCGAGCTGAAGCGGGCGCGCACACGGCGCCCGGTCGTGTCATGACCGCCGCGCGGTTGCTTGCCGCGGCGCGGTTGGTGAATTCGTTGGGCGACGGTGCGTGTTACGTCACGTCCGCCGGCTGGGTGGCGGGTGGCGTCGCGGGGGTGGGCGGGGGCGCTGGGGGCTTCGTCGAGCTGAAGGGCGCGTGCATGCGGCGCCCGGTCGTCGTAGAACCGCCGCGGTTGCTTGCCACGGCGCGGCTGGTGAATTCGTTGGGCGAGGGCGCGTGTTGCGTCACGTCCGCCGGCTGGGTGGCGGGTGCGGTCGCGGGGGTGTGCGGGGGCGCTGGGGGCTTCGTCGAGCTGAAGCGGGCGCGCACACGGCACCCGGTCGTGTCATGACCGCCGCGCGGGTGCTTGCCACGGCGCGGCTGGTGAATTCGTTGGGCGAGGGCGCGTGTTGCGTCACGTCCGCCGGCTGGGTGGCGGGTGCGGTCGCGGGGGTGTGCGGGGGCGCTGGGGGCTTCGTCGAGCTGAAGGGCGCGTGCATGCGGCATTCGGTCGCCGTAGAACCGCCGCGGTTGCGCACCGCGGCGCGGTTGGTGAATTCGTTGGGCGACGGCTCGTGTTACGTCGCGTCCGCCCCTGGGCTGCCGCTCGGCTGGGCTGCGGGTGCCGTCGCCGGGGTGGGTGCGGGCCATCTCGCCGACCGGTACGGGCCGCGCCCGCTCGTGTCATGACCGCCGCGCGGTTGCTTGCCTCGGCGCAGCTGGTCAACTCGCTCGGCGACGGCGCCTACTACGTCACCTCCGCCCTGTACTTCACGCTGGTCATCGGTCTGCCGCCGGCCCAGGTGGGGCTCGGGCTGACGCTCGGCTGGGCGGCAGGCGCCGTCGCCGGGGTGGGCGCCGGTCACGTCGCCGACCGGTACGGGCCGCGCCGGGTCGCGGTGCTGCTCGCGCTCGGCACGGCCGTCGCGCTCGGCGGGTTCGTCTTCGCCCGCTCGTTCCCCGCCTTCCTCGCACTGGCCGGTGCCTACGCCTGCGGCCAGAGCGGGCTCGCCGCCGCGCGGCAGGCGCTGCTCGCCGGTCTGGTCGAGCCCGCCCACCGCACCCGGGTGCGCGCCCACCTGCAGGCGGCCACGAACGCGGGACTCGCGATCGGCGCCGCGGCCGGGGGCATCGCGCTGCAGGCCGGCACCGCGCTCGCCTACCAGGTGGTGTTCGCCGCCGACGCCGCCGGGTTCGTGGTCGCGGCGGTGATCCTGTCGCGGCTGCCGGAAGCCGAGGTGGTCCGCGACGGCTCTCGCCTGGCGGTTCTGCGCGACCGGCCGTACGCGGTACTGGCCCTGCTGCACACGGTCATGATGCTGAACATGCCGTTGCTCAGCCTGGTCATTCCACTGTGGATGGTCGAGCGGACGGACGCGCCTGCTTGGCTGGTGTCGGCGCTGCTGCTGGTCAACACGGTGAGCGTGGTGTTGTTCCAGGTCCGGGTCGCGCGCCGGGTGTCAGGGCTGCGGACCGCCGCCCGTGCCGCGCGCGGCGCCGGGATCCTGATGCTGCTCGCCTGCGCGGTGTACGCGTCGTCGGCGAGCGTCTGGGTGGTGCTGCTCGTCGCGGCCGTCATCCAGGTGGCGGGGGAGATGCTGCTCGCCGCGGGCGCCTGGGAGATCAGCTTCACGCTGGCGCCCGACGGGAAACAGGGCCAGTACCAGGGGTTCTTCGCCTCCGGCGTGGCGATCGCCCGCATGGCAGGGCCGGTGTTGCTGACGACGTTGGTCCTCGGCGGTGGTGCGGTGGGGTGGCTGGTCCTCGGCGCGCTGTTCCTGCTGACCGGTCTCGGGTTCGCGCCCGTGACGCGCTGGGCGGCTCGCGAGCGCTTTCCGGAATGGTCTTCCGGCCCTAGGCCCGGCGCCGCGGACGTTCCTAGCATCGGGTCCTGACCGTTCAACGGCGAACGAGGAATCGAGGCGGCAGAACTCATGGCGGGCAACAAAGCGGTCACCTATCTGGGACCCGGCAAGGTCGAGGTCGACACCATCGACTACCCGACCTTCTCGATGAAGGACGGCCCCGGCGTGCACCAGGCCAACGTGGGCCGGGAAACCCAGCACGGTGTCATTCTCAAGAACGTCGCGACCAACATCTGCGGCAGCGACCAGCACATGGTGCGCGGCCGCACGACTGCGCCGGAAGGGCTGGTGCTGGGCCACGAGATCACCGGCGAGGTGGTCGAGACGGGCCGGGACGTCGAGTTCATCAAGGAGGGCGACCTGGTTTCGGTGCCGTTCAACATCGCCTGCGGACGGTGCCGCAACTGCAAGGAAGGCAAGACCGGGATCTGCCTCAACGTCAACCCGGACCGGCCGGGGTCGGCCTACGGTTACGTCGACATGGGCGGCTGGGTCGGCGGGCAGGCCGAGTACGTGATGGTGCCGTACGCGGACTGGAACCTGCTGAAGTTCCCGGACCGCGACCAGGCCATGGAGAAGATCCTCGACCTGGCCATGCTGTCCGACATCTTCCCGACCGGTTTCCACGGCTGCGTCAGCGCGGGCGTCGGTGTCGGGTCGACCGTGTACATCGCGGGCGCCGGACCGGTCGGGCTGGCCGCGGCGGCGTCGGCGCAGCTGCTCGGCGCGGCGGTGGTGATCGTCGGCGACCTCAACGCCGACCGGCTGGAGCAGGCCCGCAGCTTCGGCTGCGAGACGGTGGACGTGTCGAAGGGCGACCCGAAGGACCAGATCGCGGAGATACTCGGCGTGCCCGAGGTCGACTGCGGTGTCGACGCGGTCGGGTTCGAGGCGCGCGGGCACGGCAAGGAAGCGTCCGACGAGCACCCGGCGACGGTGCTGAACTCGCTGATGGACATCACCGCGGCGGGCGGCGCACTGGGCATCCCGGGCCTGTACGTGACGGGTGACCCGGGTGCGGCCGACGAAGCCGCCCGGCACGGCTCGCTGTCCATCCGGATCGGCCTCGGCTGGGCGAAGTCGCACGCGTTCACCACCGGGCAGTGCCCCGTGATGCGCTACCACCGGCGCCTGATGATGGCCATCCTGCACGACCGGGTCCAGATCGCGAAGGCCGTCAACGCGACGCCGATCCCGCTGGCCGAGGCCCCGCGGGGCTACCAGGAATTCGACCAGGGCGCGGCGCGCAAGTACGTGCTCGACCCGCACGGGCTGCTGGCCAACGCCTGAGGGGAGGCCGTGCCGGGGGCGCACCGCTCCCGGCACGGCCGGTCAGCCGTAGGCGCGCAGGAAGGTGTCGACGGCCGCGGCGGCGACGGCGTCCCGTTCGGCCGCCGGGAGCGCCCGCGTGCCCAGCCGGGTCCGCGACTCCAGTGGCGCGGTGAGCAGCGCCCCGAACTGCTCCGCGGCCTGCGCCGGGTCCGTGATCTTCAGCCGGCCGTCCAGGGCGAGGCGGGCCAGGCGGTCTGCCAGCGCGTCGGTCACGACGTTGGTTCCGGCGCGCGTCTGGACGGTGTCCAGCAGTTCCGGAAAGCGCGCCAGCTCGGCCTGCAGGAGCCGCCGGAAGGCCCACGACCGGTCGTCGGTGTAGCAGTCGATCAGCCGGCGGCCCACCTGCTCCAGCAGGGCCCGCAGGTCCTCGCCCGCGTCGCGGAGCCGGTCCACCGCCGCCAGGTTCTCCGCGATCGCCTTGGCTGCCTCCGCCGTCATCGCCTCGCGGAACAGGTTCGCCTTCTCGGTGAAGTGGTTGTAGACCGTCGGCTTCGCCACGCCGGCTTCGGCTGCGACCTCGGCGACGCACGCCTGCGCGTAGCCCTGCCGCGCGAACACCGTGAACGCCGCGTCCAGGATCGCCTGCCGTTTGTCGATGCGTCCACGCGTGGCCATACCCGGATGCTACTCGAATTGAACCCGTGGGTTCACTTGTCCTGCCGAGTAAGCTAACTTGAACCCATGAGTTCAATCGATGCGGACGAACGCCTGGATCCGGCACTCGTCCGGATGATCACCGCGGTCCTGCTCGGCGGGATCCTGGGCATCCTCAACAGCACGATGGTCGCCACCGGCACGGACGTCCTCGCCGCCGACTTCCGCGCTTCGCTGAGCACGATCGGCTGGGCCACCACCGGTTTCCTGCTCGCGGTCACCGTCGCCATCCCGTTCACGACCTGGGCCGTGGACCGCTTCGGCGGACGCCGGATGTGGCTGTCCGGGCTGGCCGTGTTCCTGGCCGGATCGCTGGCCGCCGGGTGCGCGTGGGACGTCGGCAGCCTCATCACCGCACGGGTCGTGCAGGGTCTCGGCGCCGGCATCCTGGACCCGCTGGTCCTGACGCTGCTCGCGCGCGCCGCGGGACCCGCTCGCGCCGGGCGCGTGATGGGCCTGATGGGCGTGGTGCTCTCGCTCGGGCCGGTGCTCGGGCCGGTCGCCGGAGGCGCGGTGCTGGACGTGCTCCCGTGGCGGTGGATGTTCCTGCTCAACGTGCCGCTCGGACTGGTCGCCGTGCTGCTCGCGCTGCGCTCGGTTCCGCGCGACGACGGTCCGGCAGCGGTTCCGGCACCGCTCGACGTGCGCGGGCTCGCGCTGCTCGGCCCGGGGTTCGCCGCCCTCGTCCTGGCGCTTTCGCAGGCCGCGGAGCACACCGCGTTCGCCACCGCGTCGGTCCTGGTCCCGCTCGTCGCCGGTGTCGTCCTGTTGCTCGCGTACGGCGGGCACGCCAGGCGCGCCGCGGCGCCGCTCATCGATCTGCGCCTCTTCGCTCGGGGCGGGTTCACCGCGAGCGTCGCCGTGATGGCGCTCGTCGGGCTCGGCACGTTCGCGAACTTGTTCGTCCTCCCGCTCTACTACCAGCAGGTGCACGGCCACGGCGTGCTCGCCGCCGGATTGCTCGTCGCACCGGTCGGCCTCGGCGGGGCGCTGTCGATGCCGCTGGCCGGGCGGCTGTCCGACCGGATCGGGGCGCGGGTGCTGGTGCGCGCCGGCGCGGTCGTGGCCCTGCTCGCCGGGCTCGCGTTCACCTGGATGGGCCCGGACGCGGGCCAGGCGTGGCCCGCGGTGGCCGCGTTCGTCATGGGCCTGGGGCTCGGCTTCGTCGGCGCGCCCACGATGGGCTCGCTGTACCGGACCCTGCCCGCGGAGCTGGTGCCGCAGGGCAGCTCGGCGCTGTACATGCTCAACCAGCTCGGCGCGTCGATCGGCGTGGTCGTCGTGACGCTGATCCTGGAAACCGCGGGCGACGCGATGGCCGGTTTCCACGGCGTGTACTGGTTCGCGGTCGGCGCGCTCGTCGTGGTGCTGGCGGCGAGCCCGCTGCTGCCCGGGAAGGCGGAGCGATGAGGACCGTCGTCATCACCGGCGGCACCGCCGGGATCGGTGCGGGCGTGGCGCGCGAGCTGCTGGCGCGCGGCGACCGGGTGGTCGTCGTGGGCCGGAACCCGGCGAAGGCGCTGCCGGGCGCGGACTTCGTGCACGCCGACCTGAGCCTGGTGGCGGCGGCGCACGCGGCAGCCGACGAGATCACCGCCAAGTACCCGCGGATCGACGCGCTCGTGCTGTGCGCCCGGTTCTTCCGCTCCCGCAGGCACGAGACCACGGAGGGCTTCGAGGACAACTTCGCCCTGTTCTACCTGAGCCGGTTCGTGCTGGCGGAGCGGCTGGCCGGTGCACTGTCCGAAGCGGACAGCCCGGTGATCGTCAACGTCGCCGGGCCGGGCGCCCCGCTGGACGTCGTGAACCGGCACGACCTCCAGTTCACCCGGCACTACCATCCGATCGACGCGATGGCCCAGGGCGGCAAGCTCAACGACCTCCACGGTGTCTCGTTCGCCGAGCGGCACCCGCGGATCCGCTACGTGCTGGTGCACCCGGGTGTCACGGCGACCAGCTTCGCGGGTGAGTACGACGCCGCGAGCGCGCGACAGGTGGACCGGATGAAGCGGTTCGGCAAACCGGTCGGCGAAGCGGTGGCCCCGATCGTGCGCGCGCTCGGCTCGCCGCCCGCCGAGCCC
This sequence comes from Amycolatopsis sp. 3B14, assembly GCF_050958625.1. Classification (NCBI taxonomy): domain Bacteria; kingdom Bacillati; phylum Actinomycetota; class Actinomycetes; order Pseudonocardiales; family Pseudonocardiaceae; genus Amycolatopsis; species Amycolatopsis sp. 3B14. Next base: position 114,504 of record NZ_JBHZEN010000068.1, on the reverse strand, counting down.
TTGAGCGCGTTCGTCGAAGGCAGGCGCATCCCCGTGGACGGGCCCGCGTTCGACGTCCAGACGGCGAGGTGGTTGCACGCCGAAACGCTGCGGCTCAGCGGAGTTTCGCGCGAAACTCCGGCGCGTCCCGGCTGAGCACCGTCGCCTCCGAGCCCGGCAGCTCGGCGCCCAGTGCGTCGAGCAGCCGGGGCACGTCCGTGGCAGCCGTGGCATGCAGGGCTTCCGCGACGATCAGTACCGACCGCGTCGCCGGGGTGACGGCCGATAGCGCACTCTGCCGGTGCGTCCACCGGCGGGCGTGCGCCCGGCCGTGCTCGTCGGCGAAGACGATCTCGCCCGGGGCCGGGTGCTCGGTGGCGCCGGAGAACGCGGCGTACTCCTCGTTCCCCGTGGCGTACCGGACTTCCAGCAGACCGTCGACGGCGTCCGCGTCGAACACGGCGACGGGGATCGCGAAGGCGAGCGAAACCGCGTTGCCCAGGTCGATCATCGGGTGGATCGACGGCAGCGAACCGTCCTTGCGGAAGCGGCGCAGCAACGATTCCGCCGCGCACCGGTACTGCGTCGGTTTCAGGCCCATCCGCGTGAACGCCTGCCGCCACGCCTGGATCTCGGGGAGCGCGGACTCCGGGCCGGCCGCGAGCCGTTCCGCCGCGATCCGCCAGTAGCGGGACGGATCGGCCGACGGCCGCGCGTGCTCCGCGTACAGCACACCCGGGACCAGCTGCGGGAAGTCCGCCCAGATCGCGTCGGAGTGGCGGAAGCGGATCATTCGGCGGCCAGCCGGACGGCGAGGGCGGCGAACGTGCCCGCGAAGATCCGGCGCATCCACGCCCGCACCCGCGGCCGGGACAGCACGCGGTCGCGCATCGCCGCGGCGCCCGCCCCGTAGGCGACGAACACGACCAGCGTCAGGGCCATGAACACCGCGCTCAGCTCGGCCATCGTGAGCAGGGAGCGCGGATCGCCGGGGTGCACGAACTGCGGCAGGAACGCGAAGAAGAAGATCGTGAGCTTCGGGTTGAGCACGTTGACCAGCACCGCGGACACGATCACCCGGGCGGCCGAGCGGGGCGCGGGCGCCTCCGGCGGCCGGTCCGGCTCGCGCAACGCCGACCACGCCAGGTAGAGCAGGTAGGCCACCCCGGCGTACTTGATCACCTGGAACGCCACGGCGCTGGCGTGCAGCAGCGCGGCGAGGCCGGTGATGGCGGCGATCGCGTGCGGAACGGTGCCCAGCGTGCAGCCCACCGCGGCGATGACGCTCGCGCGCGTGCCGTGCGCCAGGCCCGCACTCATGGTCAGCAGCGCACCGGTGCCCGGCGTGGCCACGACGACCAGCGCGGTGAGCAGGAATTCGACGGACATGGGACCAGCCTGGCGGGATACTGGTCCGGTGGACAGGTCCAAACCCGCGCCCGTCGAGAGGTCCGTAACGGGATCGGACTTCCTCCAGCTCGACATCGGCGAGGCCCCGCCGGGCGGGCGGTCGGCGTGGCTCGCGGCGCGCCTGCGCGACGCGATCGCGGACGGGCGGCTGCCGGTGGGCAGCAGGCTGCCGCCGACGCGGACGCTGGCGGCCGAGCTGGGCGTGTCGCGCGGGGTGGTCACCGAGGCGTACCAGCGGCTCGTCGAGGACGGGCACGTCGCAGGGCGCGGCCGTGGCGGGACCGTCGTGGTGGCGGTGCCCGTCACCGCGTCGCCCGCACCGGCTCCCGCGCCGAGCGCGGACGTCGTGTTCGAGCCTCGGCCGGACGTCTTCGACCGGTTGCGCGCGGCGCCGGCCCGCATCGACCTCACCCCGGGCGTGCCGGACCTGGCCGCGTTCCCGCGGGTGGCGTGGCTGCGGGCGGAACGGGCGGTGCTCGGCGGGCTCTCGGCGGCGGACTTCGGGTACGGCGACCCGCGGGGCGCGCCGGCGTTCCGGCTGGCGGTGGCGAACTGGCTGGCCCGCAACCGGGGCATCCGCGCCGATCCCGCCGACGTCGTCGTGGTCGCCGGGGTCGCGCAGGCGCTCGGCCTGCTCGCGACGGTGTTCCGCGCGCACGGCATCGGCGAGGTCGCGGTGGAGGACCCCGGCTCGCTCGGCGCGCGGCAGCACCTCCACAACAGCGGCCTGGCCACTCCGCCGGTGCCGGTCGACGACGAGGGCGTCCTGGTGTCCGAACTGCGGTCGCCCGCGGTGCTGCTGACGCCCGCGCACCAGTTCCCGGCGGGCGTGGTGCTCGGCGGCGAGCGGCGGCGCGAGCTCATGCGGTGGGGCGGCCTGATCGTCGAGGACGACTACGACGCCGAGCACCGGTACGACCGCCCGCCGGTGCCCGCGCTGCGCTCGATGCTGCCGGAGCGGGTCTGCTACGCGGGCAGCATTTCGAAGCTGCTCGCCCCGGCGCTCCGGATCGGCTGGCTGCTGGTGCCCCCGCGGTACCAGCGGGACGTCGTGGACGCGAAGCGGTACGCCGACCTGGGCAACGCGGTGCTGCCGCAGCTGGTGCTGGGGCACCTCATGACATCCGGCGAGCTGGAGCGGCACCTGCGCTTCGTGCGCCGCCGCCACCGGCGCCGCCGGGACGCGATGATCGATGCGGTCCGCCGCCACCTGCCCGGTGTGCGCGTGCACGGCGCGGCGGCCGGCCTGCACCTGATGATCACGTTCGACCGTGAGCTGTCCGATGTGGACCTGGCGACCGCGGCGCTGTCCCGCGGGGTCAAGGTGCAGCCGCTGTCCTGGCACCGCCAGCGCCCCGGCGCGCCCGGCCTGGTGCTCGGCTACGCCGCGAGGTCGCCGGGCGAGATCGAGGAGGGCGTGCGGATCATCGCGGAGCTGGTGGCCCGTCGTAGCGCAGCATGAGGTCCGCCAGCTCGCCGCCGATGTCGTCGCGCACCCTGGCCCGCACATCGGAAGGCAGTGCCCCAGCAGCACCACGTCGCCCCAGCCGCGCCGGGAACACCACCGGCAGGTGCGTGGCGACCGGCGCGCCATCGGACGGTGTCACCAGCAGCGCGAACGGGCTGCGCCGCACCAGGTCGATCTCGTCGGCGACCGACGGGGCCGCGTCCCGGGCGAACTCGTGCACCTCAGCCCCCGTGCGAGTGGCAGTGCGCCCCGCCCGGAGCGGGCACGTCGAAGTGGATGCAGATCGCGTCGGCCAGCGTCACCGGCTTGCCCTCGTCGTCGGCGACGATCGCGTCCAGGTAGGTGATCTCGCCGAGGCAGTCGCAGCAGAGCTCCAGCGAGTTGGACAGCTTGCCGAGCTGGTACTCGCCGGTGTCGGAGTAGTTCTGCCAGAACCTGATGGGCCCGGGGTCGGCGTAGGGCACGATCATCTCGGCCACCGACGCGCGGTGCACGACCGGCCGCAGCCGTCCGCCGTCGGTGAAGCTCAGCTCGTGCAGCACCAGGCCCTCGCGCATGTCGAACCCGACCCGGACCAGCCGCCTGCCCTCGTCACCGGTGAAGCGGCGGCAGTGAGGTCGACGGACAGCACGACGCCCGCCGATTCGTCGCCGCCTGGTCGACCACGTCGAACACGAACGACATGTAGTACTCGGAGCGGGTGAGGATCTCCGGCAGGTGCAGCCCGATCACGCCGGTGCCGGCGCGCCGCAGCGAGCGCGCGGCCGGGTTCGGGGTGCAGCCGAGCCGCCGCGCCACGGCACCACGTGCTGCTTCGTCCGCTCTGACACCCGGCCGGAATCAGGCAACGCGTCCGACCCGGTCGTCTTGGACACCCCGGCAGCCTTCGCCACGGCGATCAGCGCGACGGGCTCATCCTTGCTCACCCGACGGCGGTATCCGTGCGGTGATCAGCGGTGCGGCGGGTAGGGGCCGGTGTTCAACTCGATCTCGCTCTGCTCGCGGTCGGACAGCGACGCGTCGCGGTCGCCCTGGGACGCCGAGCGGTCCTCGTGTGACGCTCCCCGGTCCCGCGCCGCCTGGTGCCGGGATGTTCTCGCCGAGCCCTGGTCGCTCGCCGCCTTGTTGAGGAACGTCCGGACGTCGAACCGGTCCTCCGCCGCGGCGGCGCGGTCGCCTGCCGCCGCGAGCCGGTCCGACTCGGCCTCCGCCATGAACGCGGCCACCGCGTCCGGGTCGTCCGTCGCCAGTTCCTTTTCCCGCCGGGTTGCTTCGGCTTCACGTTGCAGCGCGGCCCGCTCCCGGGCCTCGGCGTTCGCCAGCGACGTGAAGATGGCGTGCCGCTCCCGCCGGTTCTGCGCCGCCTCGATCTCCGCGAGGGTGTCCCGGTCGATGGCTGCCCTGTCCCGGCGGTCGGCTGCCCGGTCGCGTGCGTCCGCCAGGTCGTCGCGTTCGTTCGCCGCGCGGTTCCGGTCGTCCGCTGCCTCGGTCATCTCCCCATCATTCCACGTCAGCGAGCCTGTCGCTGCCGCCTTCGCAGGGCACGTGACTCGTTCGTGAGCCGTTTCGCCTCTTCGCGTCGCCGTGCTGCCCTGGCTCGCTCGTCGGCCGCCCGCTCGCACGCCGCCTTGGCGTGCAGCCGGACCGCGGCGGCCGTGACGGCGATTTCCGTGCTGATGCCGCACACCAGCGCGGCGACGGTCCCAGCGTTGCGGTCCGGCCGTGCAGTGGCCATGTACGGGTGTGCCCAGGCACGAACCGGCGAAACTCGCCGGCGGTGGAATATCCCGTCGCGGGCGCACCGTTGCGCCGGGCATGAAGGCAATCGCGCTGCGGGAGTACGGCTCGGCGGACGACCTCCGGCTGGCCGATGTCCCGGATCCCAAGGTCGGTCCGGCGGAGGTCCTGGTCAGGGTCAAGGCCGCCGGGGTGAACCCGGTCGACTGGAAGCTCGCCGCCGGCGGGCTGGACGCCCTGATGGAGGTCCGGTTCCCGCTTGTGCCCGGCTGGGACGTGGCGGGCGTGGTCGAGCAGGTGGGCTTCGACTCCGGGGAGTTCGCCGTCGGCGACGAGGTGTTCGGGTACGTCCGCAAGGACTGGGTGCAGCAGGGCGCGTACGCCGAGCTGGTGACCGCGAACGTGCGGATGCTCGCGAAGAAGCCGCGCTCGCTGGATTTCGCGCAGGCCGCGGGTGTGCCGCTGGCCGGGCAGACGGCGTACCGCTCGCTGAAGCGGGTCGGGCTTCGGGCTGGTGAGACGGTGCTGATCCACGCCGCGGCCGGTGGCGTCGGCTCGTTCGGCACGCAGATCGCGGTCGCGCTGGGCGCGCGGGTGATCGGCACGGCGAGCGAGCGCAACCACGACTACCTGCGTGAGCTGGGCGCGGAGCCGGTCACCTACGGCGAGGGCCTGGCGGACCGGCTCCGCGAGCTCGGCCCGATCGACGCCGCGGTGGATTTCGTGGGCGGCGACGCGGTGGAGGTGTCCCGCGAGTTCGTGAGCCCGGACCGGATCGCGTCGATCGCGAACCCGGCGGTCGGCGCGCACGGCTACGTGTGGGTCCGCCCGGACGGCGCCGAGCTGGCCGAGCTGGCGCGCCTGGCGGACGAGGGCAAGCTGACGGTGCACGTCGACCGGACGTTCCCGCTCGCAGAGGCCGCCGAGGCGTGGCGCTTGAGCCAGCAAGGCCGCACGCGCGGGAAGATCGTGCTGACCGTCTAGCCGACGAAGATGCAGAACGGGTGCCCGGCCGGATCGGCGTAGACGTACAACGGTTCGTCGGGGTCGTCGCTGCGGTCGCGGAGCAGCCGGGCGCCGAGGCGCAGCGCCCGCTCGTGCTGGGCCTGCAGGTCGGTCTTGGTGGGCACGGTGAGATCGAGGTGCAGCTGCTGTGGCACCGGGCCATCCGGCCACGTCGCCGCCGGCAGGGTGCCGACCTGCTGGAAGGCCAGCTGGGGCCGGCCGTCCGGAGTGCGCAGCACGAGCCAGTCGGCGTCGCCGTCCTCGTCGCCCGGCCGGTACACCAGCCCGAGCAGCTCGCGGTAGAACTCCGCGAGCTGCCGGGCGTCGGTGCAGTCGAGGACGACCTGGCGGAACGTCGGCAGGGTCATGACGATCATCCTGCCGCAGCCTGTAAGCCGCGGCAGCGCAACGCGGTCCGGGCTGCCCGCCGACTGGTCCGGTTCCGGCCGTGCGGCTCACCACTCGCTCGACCAGCTCCTCCACCTCGGAAGTGACACCGGTCAGGGCGAACCGGTCGACCACATCGGACCGTCGAGACTTTGCCGTCCAGGGCGTAGGCGTGCATCCAGCGCCACAGCTTCGGTTCGAGGGCCGGCGCGGCGGCCCGGACCACGGCGTGGACGCGCTCGGCCATCGCCCTGCCCGACGGCGCCATCCCGGCGATCTTCGCGAGCATTTCCTGAGCGGCCTGCGCCGCCTTGTCCGCCCGGGAGCCGCGACGAGCCGCGGCGTTCGGCTCCTTCGCGTGGTCCTGCATTTCTCTGCGGCACCCTCTACTACCGCTGGTTGCTGTCCACGAAGCGGATCGACGAGGAGGCCGTAAACAACCTGGTCGACATGTTCATGGCCGCCTACGGCGCGGGTTCGCGCGCTGCGGACGGACCGGCGACCCGGTGATCGGGTCGATCGCCAGGTGGGACTTCACGGCACGATGCCGAGTGCTCGGCGACGAGCGCATCCGTATTGACGCTCTTGCCCCGCCCGGCGTTCACGGCCATGGCGCCGTCCGGCAATGCCGCGTGGTGCCGAGCGCTCCTGAGCTGACCCGCATCCTCTGGCACATTGAACGCTTCGGCTACCGACGGGCGTCTGTTCGCCGGCGAGCGCGGACCGCTCGCCCGGCGGCCCTGCGACTTCCGCCAGGCCGCGATGAGTGCCTGGCTGCGGGCGGGGATTTTCCGCGGCCACCGTGGCGCAGTGGGCGGAGCAGTCGGCTCCGTGCTGCGCGCACACAACATTGCGCACAGATCCCCGATCTTGATCGGGGTCCGCCGTGGTCGGCCGGTGAACATGACTCGGCCCCTACCGCGTTCTCGCTGGTAGGGGCCGGCTTTGTGTGTTGGAACCTGGGTGCCCTCGGCAGGATTCGAACCTGCGACACCTGCCTCCGGAGGGCAGTGCTCTATCCCCTGAGCTACGAGGGCCCATCGCTGGGCGACGTGACACAGCCTAGCGCACCCGTGTTTCCACCTTGTGAGCGGCTACCCCTTCGGAGGGGGCGGCACGGCCGCCGCTCGGTTAGGCTGCGCGAAGAAGGCAAGCCTTACCTGCCCTTGAATACATGCGCATATCACTATATATTCCCGGTGCGGGACAGAGGAGGACACCAGCGCATGGGACACGGCCACGGACACGGGCACCAACCGCCCGGTAGCGCGTCCGCCCGCTACCTGCCACGGCTCGCCGCGGCGCTCGGGATCGGCGTCGCCTTCCTGTTGCTCGAAGTCGTCGTCGGGGTGGTCACCGGGTCGCTCGCGTTGATCTCCGACGCCGGGCACATGCTCACCGACGTCCTCGGGCTGGCGATGGCCCTCACGGCGATCGTCCTGGCGCGCCGGTCCGGGCCGACCTACCGGCGCACCTTCGGGCTCTACCGCGCCGAGGTGCTCGCCGCGCTGGCCAACGCCGTCCTGCTCTTCGGGGTCGCCGGCTACGTGATCTTCGAGGCGGTCGAGCGGCTCGCGAACCCGCCCGAGGTGCCCGGCCTGCCCGTGCTGCTCGTGGCGGTCGCCGGGCTCGCCGCGAACGTCGTCGCCTTCGCGCTGCTCCGCGACGGCTCCAAGGAGAGCCTCAACCTGCGCGGCGCGTACCTGGAGGTCCTCGCCGACCTGATCGGGTCGGTCGGCGTCCTCGTCAGCGGCGTGATCACTCTGACCACCGGCTGGCGCTACGCGGACGCCCTCATCGGTGTCGCGATCGGACTGTTCGTGCTGCCGCGCACCTTCACCCTCGCCCGGCGTGCGCTGCGCATCCTGTTCCAGCACGCCCCCGCCGAGGTGGACGTCGAACGCATCAGCGCGGAACTCGCCGAGCTCGCCGGGGTGTGCGACGTGCACGACCTGCACGTGTGGACGCTCACCTCGGGCATGGAGGTCGCCTCCGCGCACCTCACCCTGGAACGCACCGCGCAGCCCGCCGAGGTCCTCGCCGCCGCGCAGACGCTCCTCAAGGACCAGTACTCGATCGAGCACGCCACGCTGCAGTGCGAGCCACGCGAATCGGCGGCGCGTTGCCAGGAACTCAGCTGGTGATCACGGACTGAGCGCCCACGCGCGCCTCGCGCCCGGGAGTGTCAGGGGAACGGCAGCGGCTGCGCGCCCCGCGCGGTGAGCATGTTCCGCATCACCGTCATCTCCGCGCCCTGCGACGTCAGGATGCTCTGTGTCAGCGCCTTGACCGCGGACACGGACGTGTGGTCGTGCGCGTACTGCGCCATCTCGGTGCCGCCTTGGTGGTGCCGCAGCATCAGCTGCAGGAAATACACGTCCAGCTCGGCGCCGGACAGGGAGCGCAGCTTCGCCAGCTCCTCGTTGGTCGCCATGCCGGGCATCGGCGCGCCCGCGGCCGCCGCGGCGGACGACGTCGGCGCCATCGCCATGTGGTCGTGCCCGGCGCCGGCCGTCATCCACGTCATGTACTCGCCCGTGGCCTGCTCGGGCTGGCCCCACAGCATGAGCCAGCCCTTCATCCGGCCGACCTGCTCGCGCTGCGTGGACTCGATGTCGAACGCCAGCTGCTTCAGCTGCGGATCGCTCGTGTGGTCGCGCTCCCAGCTGGCCATGGTCACGGCCTGCAGGTGGTGCACCGACATGTCCTGCGCGAACCCGACCTCGACCGAACCCTCCGCGGGCGTGGCCGAGGTCTCCGGACCCCGCGCCACCGACGTCAGGAACATCCCGAGCACCGCGCCGACCAGCAGCACCACGACCACCGTCGCGCCGATGACGACCGGACGGGGGCCCGGCCGGTCCGCCACCGGAGCGTCTTCTTCGTCCGCCATCAGGATCAGGACGTCGGGGCCGAGCTGGGCATCCCGGTGTCCTGCTGCGTGCCCGCGGAACCCTGGTAGTCCATCGGCTTCGCGTCCGGGCCCGGCGGCGTCGGGTCGAACGGCGGCGGGTTGTCCGGGTCGAAGGCGCCCGCGCCGAGGGCGTCGCACGAGGCACCGACCTCCGGGTAGGTGTTCTGGTTGGTCCGCAGCGCGGTGATGAACTGGTCGATCCGCTCGTCGGTGGCCGAGCCGACCTTCAGCTGGTGACCCCAGGACTGCAGGGAGACCGCGGAATCCAGGCCGGGGTAGGGCGACATCATCGTGTACGGCTTGCCCTCGACCTTGGACTTGAGCGTGTTCAGCGCGTCACCGCCGACCTGGTCGGGGTTGTAGGCGATCCACACGGCCCCGTGCTCGAGCGAGTGCACCATGTTCTCCGTGCGCACCGCGACGGGGTAGACGACGCCGTTGCACGCCGCCCAGTAGCCGTCGTGCGGGCCGCCGTAGGGCGGGTTGTGGTCGTAGGCCACCCGCTCGGTCGGCAGGATGTGCACGCTGGCCTGGTACTGGCCGGTGACGATGCCGGGGATGTTCAGCGACGGGTCCGGGTTGTCCGCGGTGGGCGCCCAGCTGGCCAGTGCGCGCTTGGGCGCCGACTGGACCAGGTAGTAGGTGACCACCACGGCGGCGAGCGCGACCACCGCGACCACCGAGATGATCGTGCCCCAGGGCACACCCTTCTTGGACACCACCGAGCCGCGGGCCGCCTTCACGCTGCCCTTCTTCGGTGCGCCCTTCTTCTTAGTGCCGCTGGCCATGGCTCCCGCGTCTCCCGTCAAGTGGATATACCCGGGTAGAGTTTAGGGACCCCGTGTTCGGTCCCTGTCAACGGCCGAGGTCGCGGCCCTTACACTCGGCTGGTGACTCCCGAGGCCCTAGCTGACCTGGTCCGTACGTCCGCCGCGCAGGTGCTCACCGCCCGTGGCGCCGACCCCGCCGTGCTGCCCGCCACGGTGACCGTCGAGCGCCCGCGCAACCCGGAACACGGAGACTACGCCACCAACATCGCGCTGCAGGTGGCGAAGAAGGCCGGCCTGGCCCCGCGCGACTTCGCCCAGGAGCTGGCCGACGCGCTCGCCGCCACCGACGGCATCGACTCCGCCGAGATCGCGGGCCCCGGGTTCGTGAACCTCCGGCTGGCCGCGGACGCCCAGGGCGAGCAGATCCGCCAGGTGCTCACCCTCGGCGACGCCTACGGCCGCGGCACCGCACTGGGCGGCCGCAAGATCAACCTCGAGTTCGTGTCGGCGAACCCGACCGGCCCGATCCACCTCGGCGGCACCCGCTGGGCCGCGGTGGGCGACGCGCTCGGCCGGGTCCTGCAGGCGCAGGGCGCCGACGTCACGCGCGAGTACTACTTCAACGACGCCGGCGCGCAGATCGACCGGTTCGTCCGGTCGCTGATCGCCGCCGCGAAGGGCGACCCCGCGCCGGAGGACGGCTACGCGGGCGCCTACATCAGCGACATCGCCGCCGAGGTCCTGCGCCAGGAGCCCAGCGCGCTGTCGCTGCCGGAGGACGAGCGCAACGAAACGTTCCGCCGCATCGGCGTCGACCTGATGTTCGGCGAGATCAAGAAGAGCCTGCACGAGTTCGGCACGGACTTCGACGTCTACTTCCACGAGGACTCGCTGCACCAGTCCGGCGCGGTGGAGAAGGCCGTCGAGAGCCTCAAGGAGAACGGCAGCCTCTACCACGCCGACGGCGCCTGGTGGCTGCGCTCCACGGAGTTCGGCGACGACAAGGACCGCGTGGTCATCAAGAGCGACGGCGCGCCCGCCTACATCGCCGGTGACATCGCCTACCTGCAGGACAAGATCGGCCGCGGCTTCGACCTGTGCATCTACATGCTCGGCGCGGACCACCACGGCTACATCGCCCGGCTGAAGGCCGCCGCGGCCGCGATGGGCCACGACCCGTCGGTGGTCGAGGTGCTGATCGGCCAGCTGGTGAACCTGGTCAGCGAGGGCAAGCCGGTCCGGATGAGCAAGCGCGCGGGCACGGTGATCACGATGGAGGACCTCGTCGAGGCCGTCGGCGTGGACGCCGCCCGCTACGAACTGACCCGCTACTCCGTCGACTCCAGCATCGACATCGACCTCGACCTGCTGCGCAAGAGCAGCGACGAGAACCCGGTCTACTACGTGCAGTACGCGCACGCCCGGCTCGCCTCGCTCCAGCGCAACGCCGCCGACCTCGGACTGAAGTTCGACAACGACGCCGACTTCGGGCTGCTCACCCTCGACCGCGAGGGTGACCTCATCCGCACGATCGGGGAGTTCCCGACGGTCGTGCAGCGCGCCGCCGAGCTGCGTGAACCGCACCGCGTGGCGCGTTACCTGGAAAGCCTCGCCGGCGCGTTCCACAAGTTCTACGCCGTCGCGCAGGTCCTGCCCAAGGGCGACGAGGAAGCCACGCCGCTCACCTACGCCCGCCTCGCCCTGTGCGAGGCCGCGCGGCAGGTGTTCGCGAACGGCCTCGCCCTGCTCGGTGTCTCAGCTCCGGAACGGATGTAAACCCAGATGGCTCACCCCGCCGGCCCGCGGCACGCGGAGGTCTACCCGCATGCCGACACCTCCGGTTTCCCCCCGTCCAGTTCCGAAGAGCTCGACCGGCTCTACCCGAAGGTCTGGCCCCGCAACTCCTACCGCGCCCCGGACGGCGTGGTGCGGATCGCGGGCGTCGACGTGCGGCAGCTGGCCGAGACCTACGGCACGCCGTTGTTCGTCGTCGACGAGGCCGACTTCAAGTCGCGCTGCGCCGAGTACGCCGAGGCGTTCGACGACCCGTCGCTGGTGCACTACGCGGCCAAGGCGTTCCTGTGCACCGAGGTGGCCCGCTGGGTCGCCGCGCAGGGCCTGAGCCTGGACGTCGCGAGCGGCGGCGAGCTCGCGGTCGCGCTGCGCGCCGGCTTCCCGCCGGAGCGGATCACCTTCCACGGCAACAACAAGTCGGTCGCCGAGCTGGAGACCGCGGTCGGCGCCGGGGTCGGCACGGTCGTGCTGGACTCCTACTACGAGATCGCGCGGCTGGCCGACGTCGCGGCGCGGCTCGACGTCGAGCAGAAGGTGCTGATCCGCGTCACAGTCGGCGTCGAGGCGCACACGCACGAGTTCATCGCGACCGCCCACGAGGACCAGAAGTTCGGCTTCTCGCTGGCCGCGGGCGACGCCGCGGAGGCGGTGCGCCGGGTGCTGAACGCGCCGTCGCTGCGCCTGGTCGGCCTGCACAGCCACATCGGGTCGCAGATCTTCGACGCCGACGGCTTCGAGGTCGCCGCGCGCCGCGTCATCGGGCTGATGGCCGAACTGGTCAAGGAGCACGGCGAGCAGCTGCTGGAGCAGCTGTCGCTGGTGGACCTCGGCGGCGGGTTCGGCATCGCCTACACCGACAAGGACAACCCGCCCCCGCCCGCGCAGATGATCACCCAGATCCGCGAGATCGTCCGCAAGGAGTGCGAGTTCGCCGGGCTCCCGGTGCCGCGCATCGCGGGTGAGCCGGGCCGCGCCATCGCCGGCCCCGGCACGGTCACGCTGTACGAGGTGGGCACCATCAAGGACGTGTCGCTGGGGGACAACGAGTCCCGGCGCTACGTCAGCGTGGACGGCGGGATGAGCGACAACATCCGCACGCCGCTCTACGACGCGGTGTACGACGTCCGCCTGGTGTCGCGCGCGAGCGACGACGGGACGAGCGAGCAGGTCGGCGCGGCGCTGAGCCGCGTGGTGGGCAAGCACTGCGAGTCCGGCGACATCGTCGTGCGGGACTGCTGGCTGCCGGACACCCTCGCCCCCGGCGACCTGCTCGCCGTCGCGGCGACCGGCGCGTACTGCTACTCCATGGCCAGCAACTACAACCGGCAGCCGCGCCCCGCGGTCGTCGCGGTCCGCAACGGCAGCGCGCGGCTGCTCCTGCGCCGCGAGACGATCGACGACATGCTGCAGCTGGAGGTGTCGTGACTGCAATGTCCACTGTAGACGGCAAGACGGTGCGCGTCGCGCTGCTGGGCTGCGGCACGGTCGGCGCCGAGGTCGCGCGGCTGCTCACCGAGCAGGCCGACGAGCTCGCCGCTCGCGCCGGCGCTCCGGTCGAGCTGGCCGGCATCGCGGTGCGCCGCCCGGACAAGCACCCCGAGCTGCCGCAGCACCTGCTGACCAACGACGCCGCCGCGCTCGTGGAGTCCGATGTGGACGTCGTGGTCGAGCTGATCGGCGGCGTCGACCCGGTGCGCGAGTGGCTGCTCACCGCGCTGCGCAAGGGGAAGTCGGTCGTCACGGCGAACAAGGCGCTGCTGGCCGAGTATTCCGCGGAGCTGTTCGAGGCGGCCGACTCCAGCGGCGCCGACCTCTACTTCGAGGCGGCGGTGGCCGGCGCGATCCCGCTGCTGCGCCCGCTGCGCGAGTCGCTGGCCGGTGACCGCATCACCAAGGTGATGGGCATCGTCAACGGCACCACCAACTTCATCCTGTCCGCGATGGACTCCACGGGCGCCGGCTACGCCGAGACCCTCGACGAGGCCAGCCGCCTCGGCTACGCGGAGGCGGACCCGACCGCGGACGTGGACGGCTACGACGCCGCGTCCAAGGCGGCCATCCTCGCCTCGCTGGCGTTCCACACCCGCGTCACCGCGTCCGACGTGCACCGCGAGGGCATCTCGAACGTGTCCGCTTCGGACATCGCGGCGGCGAAGGCGCTGGGCCGCACGGTGAAGCTGCTCTCGATCTGCGAGCGCGTCGAGGGCGAGGACGGCGCGGAGTCGGTGTCCGCGCGCGTGCACCCGGTGATGCTCCCGCGCACCCACCCGCTGGCGAACGTCGGCGGCGCCTTCAACGCCGTGTTCGTCGAGGCGGACGCGGCGGGCAGCCTGATGTTCTACGGCCAGGGCGCCGGCGGCGCGCCGACGGCCAGCGCGGTGCTCGGCGACCTGGTCGCGGTGGCCCGCAACCGGGTGCTCGGCGGCCGCGGCCCGCGCGAGTCGGCGCACGCCCAGCTGCCGGTGCGGCCGATGGGCCAGACCCCGACGCGCTACCACGTCAGCCTCGACGTGGCCGACAAGCCGGGTGTGCTCGCGCAGGTCGCGCAGGTGTTCGCGGCCCACGAGGTGAGCATCGCCGCCGTCCGGCAGCGTGACCGGCACGACACCGCCAGCCTCGTCATCGTGACGCACCTCGCACCGGACGCGGCGCTCGAGGCGACCGTCGAGGCCATCGGGAAAATGGACGTCGTCAACGAGGTCGTGAGCGTGATGCGGGTGGAAGGCGAGGATTCATGACTGCGAAGGCCGGCTGGCCCGGGATCATCGAGGCGTACGCCGACCGGGTACCGGTTCCGGCCGGGGCGGAGGTCATCACCCTCGGCGAGGGCAACACGCCGCTGATGCCCGCGCCGCACCTGTCCGAGCTGACCGGCTCGACCGTCTACCTGAAGGTCGAGGGCGCCAACCCGACCGGGTCCTTCAAGGACCGCGGCATGACGGTGGCGATCACCCACGCGAAGGCCAGCGGCCTGCAGGCGGTCATCTGCGCCTCGACCGGCAACACCTCGGCCTCGGCCGCGGCCTACGCCGCGCGCGCGGGACTGACCTGCGCGGTCCTCATCCCGCAGGGCAAGATCGCGATGGGCAAGCTCGCGCAGGCCATCCTGCACGGCGCGCGCATCCTGCAGATCGACGGCAACTTCGACGACTGCCTCGAACTCGCCCGCAAGACCGCGATCGACCACCCGGTCACGCTGGTCAACTCGGTCAACCCGGTGCGCCTGATCGGCCAGAAGACCGCCGCGTGGGAGATCTGCGACGTACTCGGCCAGGCGCCGGACATCCACTGCCTGCCGGTGGGCAACGCGGGCAACATCACCGCCTACTGGGCCGGGTACTCCGAGTACGCCGCGGATGGTGTGGTGAAGAACACCCCGCGCATGTTCGGGTTCCAGGCGGCGGGCGCGGCTCCGCTGGTCAAGGGTGAGCCGGTCGCCGAGCCGGAGACGATCGCGACCGCGATCCGCGTCGGCAGCCCGGCCTCCTGGGAGGGCGCGGTCAAGGCGAAGAACGCCTCCGGCGGCCTGTTCGAGGCGGTGACCGACGAGAAGATCCTCGCCGCGTACCGCCTGTTGGCCAGCAAGGAGGGCGTGTTCGTGGAGCCGGCGTCGGCGACCAGCGTCGCGGGCCTGCTCGCCACCGCCGCCGACGGCCGTCTGCCGAAGGGCTCGACGGTCGTGTGCACCGTCACCGGCCACGGCCTCAAGGACCCGGGCACCGCGCTGGAGGGCAACGTCGAGGTGGAGCCGCTGGCGGTGGACCCGCGGGCCGTCGCCGCGGCGCTGGAGCTGACGTGACCGCCCTGAAGGTGACCGTCCCGGCGTCGAGCGCGAACCTCGGCCCGGGCTTCGACGCGCTCGGGCTGGCGCTCGCGCTGCACGACGTCGTCGAGGTGCAGGTCACCGACGCCGGTCTCAAGGTCGAGGTGTTCGACGCCGGGGCCGGCGGGGTGGAGGACGTGCCCACCGACGAGACGCACCTCGTGGTGCGGGCGCTGCGGCGCGCGTGCGAGCACCTCGGCGTCACGCCGCCGGGGCTGCACCTGCGGTGCTTCAACAAGATCCCGCACGCGCGCGGGCTCGGTTCCTCGGCCGCGGCGGTGGTCTCCGGGATCGCCGCCGGGTACGCCCTCGCGGAGCGGCCGCTGGACGGCGACGCGGTCCAGCTGGCCGCCGAGTTCGAGGGGCACGCGGACAACGCCGCCGCCAGCCTGCTGGGCGGGTTCGTCCTGGCATGGTGTGAAAAGGGCCGTTTTCACGCGGAACGGCTGACGCCGCACCCGTCGATCCGCCCGGTCGTGGCGGTGCCGTCGGTCAAGTCGTCCACGGAGGCGACGCGTGGCCTGCTGCCGGAGAAGGTGCCGCACGCCGACGCCGCGTTCTCGGCGGGCCGCGCGGCGCTCGCCGTGCACGCCCTGACCAGCGATCCGTCGCTGCTGCTGCCCGCCACCGAGGACCGCCTGCACCAGGACTACCGCGCCCCCGCCTACCCGGCGACCGGGCGCCTGGTGCACGACCTGCGTGCCGCCGGGGTCGCGGCGACGGTGTCCGGCGCCGGGCCGACCGTGCTCGCCCTGACGGTCGACGGAATAATTCCGGCGTCGGTGGACGTTGCAGGATTCGAAGTCATCGAGCTGCCGGTCGACCAGACCGGGGTTCAGGTCACGGGCCGGTAGCTTCCGTGCGGAGATTCGCGGCACGCCGGGGGGTGGTTGTTGCACCTCGTGCCAGGTCGGTCTACCCTCGGGGGCGTTCGATCACCGCGCGCAATCGCACCCGGTGTCGGTCCCGGGGGTTCGTCCCGGATCGCATTCTCTCGTTGAGTCGATAATTCCGCATAGCTGGTGCAGGGATTGACCTAGGCGGGTTTCCGGTAGCCACGGTGACACGAATTCGGCGCGTTCCACCTGGAGCACGCGAGAACCCCGTGTGGCGGCTCCGCCGCTGTGACCTCTGTGTCCCGGCCGGGGAAGCCACACCGGGCAGGAGCAGACCGCCTCGCGATCGGACGCGGGCGGTAGTCCGCTGATCCACCTGGAGGCGTGGATCGGTCAGGAAGGACATGTGTGAGCAACACCGATCTTTTGAGCGGCGACGTGGCGGCCGCCGCGACGAACGCTGAGCCAGGGGAGAGCAACGGCACGGCCGCGCCGAAGCGCCGCAGCGGCGGCCTGTCCGGCATGGTGATCGCCGACCTGCGGGAACTCGCCACCCAGCTGGGCATCGGCGACACCAAGGGGATGCGCAAGGGCGACCTGATCGCCGCGATCCGCGAGCGCCAGGGCAAGGCCCCGCGCAAGCGCGCCGCCGACGAGACCCTGCCCCTCGACGGCATCGCCGCGAAGGTGGAGGCTCCGGCGCCTGCCAAGTCCGCCGAGAAGGCGCCCCGGCAGGCCGCGGCCCCGGCCGACAAGCCCGCCCCGGTGGTGGAGAAGGCCGAGAAGCCGGCTCCGGCCGAGAAGCCCGTGAACGGCGCCGAGGCGCCCCAGCAGGGCGAGGACGCCCCCCGTCGCGAGGGCGGCGCCCGCCGTCGCCGTGGCGCGAACCGCGCCGCGGGCAGCCCGGACAACCGCGGTGGCAACGACCGCGGCGGCAACGACCAGCGCGAGCAGCGCGGTGGCGACCAGGCCCAGCAGGGCGGTGGCGACCAGCGCAAGCAGAACAACCGCGACTCCGGCGCCGGCCAGTCCAAGCAGAACCCGGGCGGCGGCCAGAACTCCGGTGGCGGCCAGAACAACGCGGACGACGACGAGGGCGGCCGTCGCGGCCGCCGGTTCCGGGACCGCCGCCGTCGCGGTGGCAACCGCGGTGAGGGTGGCACGGACACCGAGATCCGCGAGGACGACGTCCTGCTGCCGGTCGCCGGCATCCTCGACGTCCTGGACAACTACGCGTTCGTGCGCACCTCGGGTTACCTGCCGGGGCCGAACGACGTGTACGTGTCGCTGTCGCTGGTCCGCAAGCACGGCCTGCGCCGCGGTGACGCGATCACCGGTGTCGTCAAGCAGCCGCGCGAGGGCGAGCAGCAGCGCCAGAAGTTCAACCCGCTGGTGCGCGTCGACAGCGTCAACGGCCTGGACCCGGACGAGGCCAAGCGCCGCCCCGAGTTCACCAAGCTGACCCCGCTCTACCCGAACGAGCGGTTGCGCCTGGAGACCGAGCCGCACAAGCTGACCACCCGCGTGATCGACCTGGTCATGCCGGTCGGCAAGGGGCAGCGCGCCCTGATCGTGTCGCCGCCGAAGGCGGGCAAGACCACGATCATGCAGGACATCGCGAACGCGATCACCACGAACAACCCCGAGTGCCACCTGATGGTCGTCCTCGTCGACGAGCGTCCGGAAGAGGTCACCGACATGCAGCGGTCGGTGAAGGGCGAGGTCATCGCCTCGACCTTCGACCGCCCGCCGTCAGACCACACCTCGGTCGCCGAGCTGTCCATCGAGCGGGCCAAGCGCCTCGTGGAGATGGGCATGGACGTGGTGGTCCTGCTCGACTCGATCACCCGCCTCGGCCGCGCCTACAACCTGGCGGCCCCGGCGTCCGGCCGGATCCTCTCCGGTGGTGTCGACTCGACCGCGCTGTTCCCGCCGAAGCGTTTCCTCGGCGCGGCGCGCAACATCGAGAACGGCGGCTCGCTGACGATCTTCGCCACGGCGATGGTCGAGACCGGGTCGACCGGTGACACGGTGATCTTCGAAGAGTTCAAGGGCACCGGCAACGCCGAGCTCAAGCTCGACCGCAAGATCGCCGAGCGGCGCGTCTTCCCGGCGGTGGACGTCAACCCGTCCGGCACCCGCAAGGAGGAGCTGCTGCTCTCGCCGGACGAGCTGGCGGTCACGCACAAGCTGCACCGGGTCCTGCACGCGCTGGACTCGCAGCAGGCCATCGACCTGCTGCTGTCCCGCCTGCGCAAGACGAAGACCAACATCGAGTTCCTGATGCAGGTCAGCAAGACGGCGCTCGCCTCGGACGACGACTAGTCGTTCGTAGCACGCGAAACGGCCACCCTCCCCCAGGAAGGGTGGCCGTTTTCGCGTCGTCCTACTGGTGGGGGACCGCGGCGGGGGTCCAGCCGCGGTAGTTGCTGTAGTAGCTGTAGCCGCCCTGGGCCTTGGTGACGTGCCCGATCTTGCCGCCGACGCTGGTCGCGTAGAACCCGCCGGCGCCGTCGGAGATGCCGACGTGGCCGTAGGGCGAGGAGATGTTCCAGTACACGAACGCGCCCAGCGGCGGGTTCCGGTCACCGGCGTGCTTGGGGCTCGCGCCGTTCCAATGCGCGTTGGCCGAGGCCCACACCCCGGTGGTGCCGTAGGCGTTCTCCACGGCCTTCTCGCAGTAGCCCTGGTAGGCGGTGCTGCCGATGCGGGCCTTGAACCACGCGACGGCGCCTGCCGGCGTGCCGTCACCGGCGGCGAGGACCGAGACGTCGCTGCTCGGGGCGACGGTGGCGAGAGTGGCGGCCTGGCTCGTGGCCGGCACGAGGGCGAGTGCCGAGGCGGCGAGCGCGGCGACGGCGGCGGACTTGGCGGTGCGCGAAAGTGACATCGGCTCCTCCTCACCCGGCGGGTCCGGGTCTCGGCCAGGAGCCTCGCGTGCGCCCGTACAAAACCCGTACACGTCCCGTACCCGGAATATGCGCCGCCCGGGGGGCGTTGACCTGCACGTCAGCGCGTCTGGCAGAATCAATCCGCTAACGTCCGGCTCCGGTTCACCCCACGTGTCGAAGAACGCCGCGGGGACCCGGCGGCCACCGAGAGAGGACTCCATGAAGAGCGGTATCCACCCCGAATACGTGCCCACCACCGTCACCTGTGGTTGCGGCAACACCTTCACGACCCGCAGCACCAAGACCTCCGGCGCCATCACGGTCGAAATCTGCTCGAACTGCCACCCCTTCTACACCGGCAAGCAGAAGATCATGGACACCGGTGGCCGGGTCGCGCGCTTCGAGGCGCGCTACGGCAAGCGGGCCGGCAAGAAGGCCGACGCCAAGTAGCTCCACCGCCGGCGCCCACTCCCGACCATCGGGGGTGGGCGCCGCTTTTGTGTCCTGAGGCCATCAAGAGGAAGGTTCGGTCGTGGATTCGTCTTCCCTGCACGGGCTGCTCGCCGAGTACGCCGATCTGGAAAAGCAGCTGGCGGACCCGGCCGTGCACGCCGACCAGGGCCGGGCGCGCAAGCTCGGCCGCCGTTACGCCGAGCTGAGCCCGATCGTCAAGGTCATCAACGAGCTGGACCAGGCGCGGGACGACCTGGGCACCGCGCGTGAGCTGGCCGACGAGGACGCGGGCTTCGCGGCCGAGGCCGAGGAGATCGCGGCGCGCATCCCGCAGCTGGAGTCCCGGCTGACGGAGCTGCTGCTGCCGCGCGACCCGTACGACGGCTCGGACGTCCTGATGGAGATCAAGTCCGGTGAGGGCGGCGAGGAGTCGGCCCTGTTCGCCGGCGACCTGCTGCGCATGTACCTGCGCTACGCGGAGCGGCACGGCTGGAAGGCCGAGGTCCTCGACGCGGTGCACTCCGACCTGGGCGGCTACAAGGACGTCACGGTCGCGGTGAAGAGCAAGGGCACGGATGCCGACGGGGTGTGGGCGCGCCTGAAGTTCGAAGGCGGCGTGCACCGCGTGCAGCGTGTGCCGGCGACCGAGTCGCAGGGCCGGATCCACACCTCCGCCGCGGGTGTCCTGATCTACCCGGAACCGGAGGAGGTCGAGGTCGAGATCGACCCGAACGACCTGCGCATCGACGTGTTCCGGTCGTCCGGCCCCGGCGGGCAGAGCGTCAACACCACCGACTCGGCCGTGCGCGTGACGCATCTGCCGACCGGGATCGTGGTGTCCTGCCAGAACGAGAAGTCGCAGATCCAGAACCGGGCCCGCGCCATCCAGGTGCTGCAGGCACGGCTGCAGGCGATGGCGGAGGAAGAGGCCGCCGCCAAGGCCGCCGACGCGCGGAAGTCGCAGGTCCGGACCGTTGACCGGTCGGAGCGGGTGCGCACCTACAACTTCCCGGAGAACCGCATTTCGGACCACCGGGTGAACTACAAGGCGTACAACCTGGACCAGGTCCTGGACGGCGACCTGGACGCCGTGCTCGACGCCCTGGCCGCCGCCGACCGCGAGGAGCGCCTGGCCACCGCGGGCCAGTGACCCCTACCGGTCCAGGAAGTCCCTGATCCGGGCGAGCCACTCGTCGCGGGCCTCGGCCTGCATCGAGTGGCCGCTCGCGATCTCCACGAACTCCGCGCCCGGGATCCCGTCGGCCAGTTCGCGCTGCACGCCGATCGGCACCAGCACGTCCTGTCGCGTACCGATGACCAGCGTCGGCACGGTGATCCGGCCCAGCTCGGCGCGGGTGTCCACCGACGCCACCAGGTCCACGTGCTCCGGCGCGCCCTCGGGAACGGCCAGCCCGGCCAGCGCGCCCTCGAGTTCCTGCGGCGACAGCGCGTTCAGGTACCCCGCGCCCACGCCCGCGAAGGTCAGGTACTTCGCCAGCAGCTCCTTGTTCCCGAGGTCCAGCAGCTCCCGCCACACGTCGACGGCGAGCCGCATCTGGTTCGTCGGGTGGGCGAACCCGGCGGTCAGCACGAGGCCGGTCACCCGGTCCGGGTGCCGCGTGGCCGCGCGCACCGCGACGGCCGTGCCCAGCGAATAGCCGAGGATCGTGAAGCGCTCCACGCCGGCGGACACGGCGGTCGCCACCACGGAGTCGGCCAGCCCGTCCAGGGTCAGCGGCCCGTCGCTGCGAGGTGTCGCCCCGCTGCCCGGGTAGTCCGGGCCGACCACGGTGTGCGTGCGGGCGAGGTCGTCCAGGATCGGGCCGAAGTTCGCCTCGATGCCGCCGCCACCGCCGTGGGCGAGCAGCAGGCCGGGGCCGGATCCGCGGACGACGTGCGAGAAATGTTCGGTCATGCCGCGACGTTAGGAACTGACACCGGTGTGAAGGTCAACTTTCGAGTGAGCGAGGTCGCATGCGGATCGGGGAGCTGTCCGCCCGGACCGGGGTCAGCCAGCGGTTGCTGCGGTACTACGAGGAGCAGGGGCTCCTGGTGCCGCGCCGGGACACGAACGGTTACCGGGTCTACGACGACGACGCCGTGGTCACCGTCCGGCAGATCCGCGCGCTGCTCGCGGCCGGGCTGTCGACGTGCGTGATCCGGGAGGTGCTGCCCTGCGCCCGGGGCGAGAAGCCGGAGCTGGAGATGTGCCCGTCGCTGGTGCGCACGCTGCGTGAGCAGCTCGACGCGCTGGACGAGCGCATCGATGATCTCCGGCAGACGCGCGGGGCGCTCGCGGCATACGTCCCCGCGAGCGGATGACCGCTGTGGAAAAGTTGGGTGCGTGAAGCGGCAACCGTTGCGACTGGCGATCCTCGAGGCGATGCGCATCCTGGAGGAGGCGGGGGTGGCGTCCCCGCGTGCCGACGCCGAACTCATCGCCGCGCACGTGCTCGGCGTCGACCGCGGTCGCCTGCCGCTCGTGCCCCTCGTCGACCCGCCCGTGGTCGAGGCGATCGGCAAGCTGGTGGCGCAGCGCGCCAAGCGGGTGCCGCTGCAGCACCTCACCGGGTGGGCCGGATTCGCCGGCATCACCCTGGACGTCGGCCCTGGTGTCTTCATCCCGCGGCCGGAGACGGAACTGCTGGTCGAGTGGGGGTTGCGGCTCATCCACGGCCGCGAGTACCCGGTGGTGGTCGACCTTTGCACCGGTTCCGGCGCGCTGGCGCTGGCGATCGCGCACGAGCGGCCGGACGCGGTGGTCTACGCCGTGGACATCGACCCGAACGCGCTCGCGTGGGCGCGGCACAACGCGGACAAGCAGGCCGCGGCGGGGGACACGCCGATCCGCCTGTACTCCGGCGACGTCGGGGACAGCACGATCTTCGCCGAGCTGGACGGCCTGGTGGACCTGGTGGTGTGCAACCCGCCTTACGTCCCGCCGGGCGGCGACCTGCCGCCCGAGGTGGTCGACTTCGACCCGCCGCAGGCAGTCTTCGCCCCGGACGGCGGTCTTGCGGTGGTCCGGCAGGCCGTGGCGACCGCCTGCCGCCTCCTCAAGCGCGGCGGCGGGGTGGCCATCGAACACGACGACACGCACGGCTCGGCCGCGCCGGCGCTGGTCGCGTCCCGCAAGGTGCTGACGGACGTCCAGGACCACCGCGACCTCGCCGGACGCCCCCGTTTCGTGACCGCCCTCCGCGGCTGACCCCGGCCGTCACAACAGCACCCAACACGCCACGCCCCACACCCCACCCGCACCGGCCGGCACGCTGCCCGAAGCGGCCGATCCACTGCCCAAACCGGCCAACTCGGCACCCGGACCAGCCAACACACCGCCCGGAGTGGCCAACTCGGTGCCCGGAGGGGCGAACACGCGTGGCGCCGCGTGTTGGCCCGTGGGCGCGCTGTGTTGGCTGGTTGTGGCGGCGTGTTGGTCGGCCGGTGCGCGGCCGGTGCGATGAGCGCCACCCGCAACCAAGCCGTTACCCGACCGGGAATAGTCTTCACCCCATGAGCGCGGTGTACGACTGCAGCCGTCCGGAGACGCGGGCCGAGGGGCTGGCCGCGGCGGCGAGCGCGGTGCGTTCGGGGCGGCTCGTCGTGCTGCCCACGGACACGGTCTACGGCATCGGGGCGGACGCGTTCGACTCGGCCGCCGTGCGGGCGCTGCTGCGGGCGAAGAACCGCGGCCCGGACCTGCCCGTCGGCGTCCTGGTCGGCTCATGGTCCACAGTAGACGGTCTCGTCCTCGGCGTCCCGCCGCAGGCACGGGCCCTGATCGAGGCCTTCTGGCCCGGCGATCTGTCCATTGTGCTCCCGCACGCGCCGAGCCTGCGCTGGGACCTCGGCACCACCCGCGGCACCGTGATGCTCCGGATGCCGCTGCACCCGGTCGCGCTGGAGCTGCTCCGCGACGTCGGCCCGATGGCCGTCTCCAGCGCCAACGTCTCCGGGCGGTCCCCGGCGTCCAGCGCGGAGGAGGCGCAGGAGCAGCTCGGCGAGTCGGTCTCCGTCTACCTCGACGGCGGGCCCAGCGGCGAGCCGGTGCCCTCGTCGATCGTCGACCTGACCGGCGACGAGCCCGTGCTGCTGCGGGCGGGCGCGGTGAGCGCGGAAGCGGTGAGCGAGGTGCTCGGCGCACCGGTGAAGACCGCGGCCTGATGACCCCCGTAACCACCGCAGGCCTCCCGATCCGGGAGTACATCCTCGTCGGTCTCATCGCCGCGACGCTGACGTTCCTGCTCACCGGCGTCATCCGGCGCCTGGCGATCCGCCTCGGCGCGATCGCCAACCCGCGCGCCCGCGACGTGCACGTCATCCCGATCCCGCGCATGGGCGGCGTCGGCATGTACCTGGGCGTCGTCGGCGGCATGGCGATGGCCCACCAGCTGCCGGTGCTGCGCCGCGCGTTCGACTTCTCCCTCGACCCGGTCGGCGTGCTGATCGGCGGGGGCGTCATCGTGCTGATCGGCGCGCTGGACGACCGGTTCGAGATCGACGCCTGGACCAAGCTCGCCGGCCAGGTGATGTGCGCGGGCATCCTGGTCATCTTCGGCGTGCAGTGGAACGTGTTCTGGGTCCCGTGGGGCGGCAACGGCGACGCGCTCGGCTCGGTGGTCACCCTGGACAACAACCAGGGCGGGCTGCTGATGGTGCTGCTCGTCGTGCTGCTGGTGAACGCGCTGAACTTCGTCGACGGGCTGGACGGCCTCGCCGCCGGGCTGGGCTTCATCGCGGCGGCCGCGACCTGCGCGTTCTCGCTCGGCCTGCTCAACTCCCAGGGCGGCGACGTCGGCGTCTACCCGCCGGCGCTGATCGCCGCCACGCTGGCCGGCGCGTGCCTCGGCTTCCTGCCGCACAACTTCCAGCCCGCGAAGATCTTCATGGGCGACTCCGGCTCGATGATGATCGGCCTGATGCTGGCCGGCGCCACCACGTCGGCCTCCGGCAAGATCAACTACACCCGGTTCGGCGGCTCCGACGCGCTGGCGCTGCTGTCCCCGCTGCTGGTCGTCGTCGCGGTGCTGTTCCTGCCGGTCCTCGACCTGCTGATGGCGGTCGTCCGGCGCACGCGGCGCGGCGAGAGCCCGTTCGCGGCCGACAAGATGCACCTGCACCACCGCCTGCTGGAGATCGGCCACTCGCAGCGCCGCGCGGTGCTGCTGATCTACCTGTGGGCGGGCCTGCTCGGCTTCGGCGCGGTCTCGGTGACGCTGTTCGACACGACGGCGGTACTCTGGATCGTCGGCGCGGGACTCGTCCTCGCCGCGATCGTGTCCGTCATTCCGCGCCTGAGGTCGCGGAACCAGGGAGTGTCATGACCGACAACACCGAGAACCCGCACGCGCAGTCGGTGCTCAAGCTGGCCGACGCGATGCTGCGCTTCGCGCTGTGGCCGGGGCTGGCCACGGTCGTGATCGGCGTGGTCGTGTCGACGATCCTGTCCGGCGTGCCGGGCCTGCTGGGCTCGCTGGTGGGCGGCGCGATCGCGTTCGCGTCGTCCCTGGTCACGCTGTTCATGATGCGCAAGTCGGCGGCGCTCGACCCGTTCATGGTGATGGCGGTGGCGATCGGCGGCTACATCCTCAAGGTGCTGGTGCTGTTCGGCGTCATGACCGCCCTCAAGGGCGTCGACGCGTTCAACCGCTACGCGCTCGCGTTCACCACGCTGGCGGTGATCCTGGTCTGGGCCGCGGCGGAGTTCCTGGCTTTCCGCAAGACCAAGATCCCGACGATCATCCCGAGCTGACTTCCGCAGGTCAGCGCCGGATTCCGGCGGCACTCCAACGGGTGGGAACCAATTAAGGAGTACGCCCGTACGGTGTCGATTTACCGGCTGGTATCGTCCGCACTGTGGAGGTGGGGCCTTCGGGCCGCGCTCCCGATGCGGAAACCCGACCGGCAACGTGGCGATCGAGACGGATGGCCCCTGAGCCGGCCTGGCTGATTCTGCCGTCGGAGATCGTAGTGCCGAAACCCCCAGGTGGCTGAAAGTACACGCGCTGTTCACTCAGGGGATCCGCCTCCAAGCACCCGAAACGTATCGGGTACGTTAAGTCCAGATCGTGACGATTCCCCCGGCGGAGTGAACGCCGGCCGGGAGAACCGGAAGGAGCCCAGTTGGGCGCGCTGGTATTGGCCGAGGGCGACACGTTCGCGCCCCCGGGTGCCGGAGACTTCGACCTGCCGCCGATCTTCCTCGGCGTCACCAAGCCGATGATCCTGGTCGTGCTGTCGGTGATCATCATCGCGGCCTTCTTCCTGCTGACCTCGCGAAAGCTGAAGGTCGTGCCGGGCAAGGCGCAGTTCGCCGCCGAGTACGTCTACGACTTCGCGCGCAACGGCATCGCGCGTGAGCAGATCGGGTCGAAGGACTTCAAGCCGTTCATCCCGCTGGTGCTGGCGCTGTTCAGCTTCGTGCTGATCAACAACCTGTTCGGGATCATCCCGATCTTCCAGTTCCCGACGTTCTCGCACATCGGTTTCCCGATCGCGCTGTCGCTGCTGGTGGTCTACCCGGTGTACCACTACGTCGGGTTCAAGCGGCACGGTTTCGTGGGCTACCTCAAGCACGCGACCGTCCCGCCGGGCGCGCCCGGCCCGATCTACATCCTGCTGACGCCGATCGAGTTCCTGCAGAAGTTCGTCCTCAACCCGCTCACCCTGGCGGTCCGGGTGTTCGCCGCGATGTTCGCAGGCCACCTGATCCTGCTGGTGTTCACGCTCGCGGGCGAGTTCCTGCTGCTCCACGCGGGCGGGGTCTTCAAGCCCATCTCGCTGGTCTCGTGGGCGTTCGCCATCCTGATGACCTTCGTGGAAGCGCTGATCCAGGTGATCCAGGCGTATGTGTTCGCCGTGCTGTCGGCGAACTACATCGGCGCCGCGCTCGCCGAAGACCACTAGAAGAAAACGAACCGAAAAGCCCCCGATCCGCGTGGTAGCGGACCGAGTGAAAGGGAAACGCAAGTGAGCAACATCGTTCTTGCCCAGGCCGCCGAGACCGCCTCCAGCATCAACCCGGGCCTCGCCGCCATCGGCTACGGTCTGGGTGCGATCGGCCCGGGCATCGGTGTGGGTCTGATCTGGGCCGCCGTCATCAACGGCACCGCCCGTCAGCCGGAGGCCCAGGGCAAGCTCATGGGTATCGCCTGGACCACCTTCGTGCTTACCGAGGTGCTCGCCCTGATCGGTCTGGTCGTCTACTTCATCGCCTCCGCCGCCTGAGTTAACCGCTCACCGCTGAAGGAGTCGTTGTGGTGAAGACCCAGATCGTGCTGGCCGCGGAAGAGGCGCCGAACCCGGTGCTGCCGCATCTCAGCGAGATCATCCTCGGCCTGGTGGCCTTCCTGATCCTGCTGTGGCTGCTCAAGAAGTTCGCCGTGCCGCGCTTCGAGAAGATGTACGAAGAGCGCACGGCGGCCATCGAAGGTGGCATCGCCAAGGCGGAGAAGGCGCAGGCCGAAGCCGAAGAGGCGCTCGCGAAGTACCAGGCACAGCTCAAGGACGCCTACTCCGAGGCCGCCAAGATCCGTGACGACGCTCGCCTCGAGGCCGAGCGGATCAAGGAAGAGCTGCGGGCCGAGGCCCAGGACGAGGCCGCCCGGATCATCGCCCAGGGCCACGCCGCGCTGCAGGCCCAGAAGGCACAGATCGTCACGGAGCTGCGCAACGAGCTGGGCCGCAACTCGATCGAGCTGGCGAGCCGGATCGTCGGGGAGCACCTCGAGGACGAGGTCCGTCGCCGTGGCACGGTCGACCGGTTCCTCGCCGAGCTCGGCAGCAGCGCCGGTAACGGAGCAGGAAAGTAGTCCAGATGACGCTGACGCTGCACGCCGCGAGCCGCGAAGCGCTCGCCTCCGCCGAGACCCGGCTCGCCGAGGTCACCGGCGAGGCCGGCGCGGACTCGGCCGCCCTCGGCAACGAGCTGCTGGCCGTGGTCGACCTGCTCGGCAGGGAGATCGGGCTGCGCCGCGCGGTCGCCGACGCCTCGTCCGACCCGGAGGCCCGCACCCGGCTGGTCCGCGCGCTGCTGACCGGCAAGGTGTCCGAGCAGGCCCTGCGCGTGCTCGACGCCGTGGTCGCGGCCCGCTGGTCCAGCCCGCGGGAACTGGTCGACGGGGTCGAGTCGCTCGGCCGCAACGCGCTGCTCACCAGCGCGGAGAAGGCCGGGAAGCTCGACGCCGTCGAGGACCAGTTGTTCCGGATCGCCCGTATCGTGGTGAGCAACCCGGAGCTGGAGCAGACGCTGTCCGACCAGACGGCACCCGGCGACGCGAAGCGCAGGCTGGTGCGCGAGCTGCTGCAGAGCAAGGTGGACGAAATCACCCTTGCCCTGGTGGAGCAGGTCGTTGGCCGGTCGGCGGGCCGCAGCGTCGGGTTCAACCTGGACCAGCTGGTCAAGCTGGCCGCGCAGCGCCGCGAGCGCTCGGTCGCGTACGTCACGAGCGCGAGCGAGCTGTCCGCGGAGCAGCGGGAGCGGCTGGCCGAGCAGCTGCACCGGATCTACGGGCGCCCGATCGGGCTGCACGTCGAGGTCGACGCCCGCCTCGGTGGCGGGCTCGTCGTCCGGGTGGGCGACGAGGTCATCGACGGCAGCACCGCGGGCCGGATCGCCGAGCTGCGCAGGCAGCTGGCCTGACACCACACAAAGACTTTGCACACCTGCAGGAACGAGAGAGCGGGAACGACATGGCGGAGCTGACGATCTCCTCGGACGAGATCCGTAGCGCGATCGAGAACTACGTCTCGAGTTACTCACCCGAAGTCAACCGGGAAGAGGTCGGCGTCGTCGTGGACACCGGCGACGGCGTTGCCCACGTCGAGGGTCTGCCCTCGACCATGGCCAACGAGCTGCTGGAGTTCCCCGGCGGGATCCTCGGGGTGGCCCAGAACCTGGAGCCGCGCCAGATCGGTGTCGTCATCCTCGGCAACTACGAGCAGATCGAGGAGGGTCAGGAGGTCAAGCGGACCGGCCAGATCCTCTCGATCCCGGTCGGCGAGGGCTTCCTCGGCCGCGTCATCGACCCGCTCGGCAAGCCGATCGACGGCCTCGGCGACATCCCGGCCGAGGACCGCCGCGCCCTCGAGCTGCAGGCCGCCTCGGTCGTGGAGCGCCAGCCGGTGTCCGAGCCGCTGCAGACGGGCATCACCGCGATCGACGCGATGACCCCGATCGGCCGCGGCCAGCGCCAGCTGATCATCGGCGACCGCAAGACCGGCAAGACCGCGGTCTGCGTCGACACGATCATCAACCAGAAGGCCAACTGGGCGACCGGCGACCCGAGCAAGCAGGTCCGCTGCATCTACGTCGCCGTCGGCCAGAAGGGCTCCACCATCGCCGGTGTCCGCAAGTCCCTCGAGGACGCGGGCGCGCTGGAGTACACCACCATCGTCGCGGCCCCGGCGTCGGACTCCGCCGGCTTCAAGTGGCTGGCCCCCTACACCGGTTCGGCCCTCGGCCAGCACTGGATGTACCAGGGCAAGCACGTCCTGATCGTGTTCGACGACCTGTCCAAGCAGGCCGATGCCTACCGCGCCCTGTCGCTGCTGCTGCGCCGCCCGCCGGGCCGCGAGGCGTTCCCCGGCGACGTCTTCTACTTGCACTCCCGGCTGCTCGAGCGCTGCGCGAAGCTGTCGGACGAGCTGGGTGGCGGCTCGCTGACCGGTCTGCCGGTCATCGAGACCAAGGCCAACGACATCTCGGCCTACATCCCCACCAACGTCATCTCGATCACCGACGGTCAGTGCTTCTTCCAGTCCGACCTGTTCAACTCGGGTCAGCGCCCCGCGGTCGACGTGACCACCTCGGTCTCCCGAGTCGGTGGTGACGCGCAGATCAAGGCGATGAAGACGGTGTCCGGTTCGCTGCGGATCGACCTGTCCCAGTACCAGGAGCTGCAGGCGTTCGCCGCCTTCGCCTCCGACCTGGACCCGACGTCGCGCGCCCAGCTGGACCGCGGTGCCCGCCTGTACGAGGTGCTCAAGCAGCCGCAGTACTCGCCGATCCCGGTCGAGCAGCAGGTCGTCACCGTGTACCTCGGCACCAAGGGGCACTTCGACGACGTGCCGGTGGAGGACGTGGCTCGCTTCAACACCGAGCTGCTGGAGAACATCCGCCACAAGCACGACGACATCCTCGCCGAGATCCGCGACAAGGGTAAGTGGACCGACGAGCTCGCCGAGCGCGTCGCCGCCGCGGCCGCCGAGTTCAAGAAGGGCTTCACCACCTCTTCCGGTGAGCAGCTCGTGAACGAGGCCGAGGCCGAGGCGATGGACGCCGACAAGGTCGGGCAGGAGACCGTCAAGGTCAACAAGCCCGCCCCGACGAAGTGACCGGATAGCTGATGGCGCAACTTCGCGAGCTCCGGGCAAAGATCCGGGCGACGAAATCGATCGGCAAGATCACCAAGGCGATGGAACTGATCGCCACCTCGCGGATCGGCCGTGCCCAGGCACGCGTCGAGGCTTCGCGCCCGTACGCCGAGGAGATCACCAAGGTGCTCTCCGCCCTGGCGGGCGGGGCCGCGAGCCTCGACGACCCGTTCCTCGTCGAGCGGCCCAACCCGAAGCGGGCGGCCGTGCTGGTGGTGACCAGTGACAAGGGCCTGTGCGGTGGTTACAACACCAACGTGCTGCGGGCCACCGAGGAGCTGCTCTCGCTGCTGCGCTCGGAGGGCAAGGAGCCCCAGGTCTACGTCATCGGCGGCAAGGGCCTGAACTACTACCGGTTCCGCAACCGGGAGGTCGTCGACAGCTGGACCGGCTTCTCGGACCAGCCGCACTACGAGAACGCCGCCGCCGCGGGCGAGACGCTGACCAAGGCGTTCCTCGCCGGCGCGGACGACGACGCGAACGGGCCGGGCGAGGACGGCGTCCTCGGCGTGGACGAGGTGCACATCGTGTACACCGAGTTCAAGTCGATGCTGACCCAGACCCCGGTCGCCAAGCGGATGGCGCCCCTCGAGGTCGAGTACGTGGAAGACGGCGCGGAGGGCGCCGCTCAGCCCGGCGAGATCCTCCCGGCGTACGAGTTCGAGCCCAGCGCGGACCGGCTGCTGTCGGCCCTGCTGCCGAAGTACATCAACACGCGGATCTTTTCGGCTCTGCTCGAGTCGGCCGCTTCCGAGCTGGCCGCCCGGCGCACCGCCATGAAGTCGGCGTCGGACAACGCCAGCGAGCTGGTGGAGACCTACACCCGGCTGGCGAACCAGGCGCGGCAGGCCCAGATCACGCAGGAGATCAGCGAAATCGTCGGTGGGGCCGATGCGCTCGCCGCTGTAGGAAGTGATGAGTAGATGACCACCACTGAAACCCGGACCAAGGGCCGGATCGTCTCGGTGACCGGCCCGGTCGTCGACGTGGAGTTCCCGCGCGGCGCCGTGCCCGAGCTGTTCAACGCGCTGAAGGTCGAGGTCGAGTTCGAGCAGCTGCGCAAGACGATCACCCTCGAGGTCGCGCAGCACCTCGGCGACAACCTCGTCCGCACGATCTCGCTGGCCCCGCAGGACGGTCTCGTCCGCGGCGCCGAGGTGATCGACACCGGCGCCCCGATCTCGGTGCCGGTCGGCGACGAGGTCAAGGGCCACGTCTACAACGCGCTGGGCGACTGCCTCGACCAGCCGGGCTACGGCGCGGACCTGGAGCGCTGGAGCATCCACCGCAAGCCGCCCGCCTTCGACCAGCTCGAGGGCAAGACCGAGATGCTGGAGACCGGCCTCAAGGTCATCGACCTGCTCACCCCGTACGTGCAGGGTGGCAAGATCGGCCTGTTCGGCGGTGCCGGCGTCGGCAAGACGGTTCTGATCAAGGAAATGATCACCCGTGTCGCCCGGAACTTCGGTGGCACCTCGGTGTTCGCCGGTGTCGGCGAGCGCACCCGTGAGGGCACCGACCTGTTCCTGGAGATGAGCGAGGACGGCGTCATCAACGACACCGCGCTCGTCTTCGGCCAGATGGACGAGCCGCCGGGCACCCGTATGCGGGTCGCGCTGTCCGCGTTGACGATGGCGGAGTACTTCCGCGACGTCAAGAACCAGGACGTGCTGCTGTTCATCGACAACATCTTCCGGTTCACCCAGGCCGGTTCCGAGGTGTCGACCCTGCTGGGCCGCATGCCCTCGGCCGTGGGTTACCAGCCGACGCTGGCCGACGAGATGGGTGAGCTGCAGGAGCGGATCACCTCGACCAAGGGTCGTTCGATCACCTCGATGCAGGCGATCTACGTGCCTGCGGACGACTACACCGACCCGGCCCCGGCCACGACGTTCGCCCACCTGGACGCCACCACCGAGCTTTCCCGGTCGGTGTTCCAGAAGGGCATCTTCCCGGCCGTGGACCCGCTGGCCTCCACGTCGACGATCCTCGACCCGGCCATCGTCGGTGAGGACCACTACCGGGTGGCCTCCGAGGTCATCCGGATCCTGCAGAAGTACAAGGAGCTGCAGGACATCATCGCGATCCTCGGTATGGACGAGCTGTCCGAAGAGGACAAGCTGACCGTGCAGCGGGCCCGCCGCATCGAGCGGTTCCTGTCGCAGAACATGCTCGTCGCCGAGCAGTTCACCGGCCAGCCGGGCTCGACCGTGCCGCGCGCGGAGACCGTCGAGGCGTTCGACAAGATCAGCAAGGGTGAGTTCGACCACTACCCGGAGCAGGCGTTCCTGGGCATCGGTGGCCTCGAGGACCTCGAGAAGAAGTACAAGGAACTCACCGGCAAGTGATGTCGGGACGACGGCGGGGCGGGTGTCCTTTAAGGACTCTCACCCCGCCGTTGTCGTAACCGGTCGCGAACCTATTAGACTGCGCTCATCGGCGCGGGAACGAAGGAGAACCACGTGGCTGAGATGACCGTCGAGCTTGTCGCCGTCGAACGCCGTCTCTGGTCCGGTCAGGCGACGTTCGTGGTCGCGCAGACCACTGAGGGTGAGATCGGCCTGATGCCGGGTCACGAGCCGGTGCTCGGTCAGCTGGTCGAGGGTGGCGTTGTCAAGGTGACGACCACGGACGGTGAGACCGTCCGCGCCGCGGTCCACGGTGGCTTCCTGTCCGTGACCGCCGAGCGGGTGAGCATCCTCGCCGAGTCGGCGGAGCTCGCCGACGAGATCGACGTCGAGGCCGCCCGCTCCGCGCTCGGTGGCGAGGACGAGGCCGAGCGGGCCAGAGCAACCGCTCGTCTCCGCGCGGCCGGCCAGTCGGTCTGACCCGGCGACGAGCAGGAGCCGGCCGTGGAAATCACCCTCGTTGTCCTGGTCGTCCTGCTCGGTCTTGCCGTCGTCGCGTTCTGGTACAGCTTCCGCTGGGGGCGGATGCGGCGTCAGGGCGGCGTGAGCGTCGCGTTGCGCTGGGACCCGGACAACGCTCGTGCGGGCTGGCACCTGGGTCTGGGGCGCTACGAGGGTGAGGTGTTCGCCTGGTACCGGGTGTGGAGCTTGCGCACCGGCCCGGACCGGGTGTTCGAACGTGAAACGTTGATGATCGCGGACCGCCGCGACCCCGTCGGCACCGAGGCGTACGCGGTGCCCTCCGACGCGACGGTCCTGCGCTGCGAGTCGGCCGTCCAGGAGCCCATCGAGATCGCGATGGGCCCGGACGCGCTGACCGGGTTCCTGTCCTGGCTGGAGTCCGCTCCGCCGGGACGCCAGGTGCCGCGCGCGTCCTGATCTAGCCCCGTCTGGCACGTCATCGGAGCCGGAGGACGATGGCGGCCACAGTGAGTCCGGCGTACCGGGTGGCCAGGTCCGATCCGGCCGACCACCATCCCGGCGAGCAGCGGCACCGCCCGCATGCTGGTGCGCGGCCCGGGTGACGAGAGTCGCTCGCCCGCCGCAGCCGCCTCAACCTAGTCCCGTGTGAACCGGCGCACCCAGCGGCGTTGCCCCGGCGTTTCGACCGCCCGGGGGTGGTGGTGCTGCCGCGTCCACGAGACGGCTTCAGTGGGGTCTACGCCGGCCAGAACGGCGAGGCAGGCGATGACCGTGCCGGTCCGCCCGACCCCGCCGGCACAGGCGACTTCGACCGCTTCGCCGGCGCGCGCCCGCTCGTGCAGGGCGCGGATCTCCCGGACGGCGGCGTCCTGGTCGCGGGGCAGCCGGAAGTCCGGCCAGTCCAGCCAGGTGTGCGGCCATCCCAGACTGGCGTCGTGGTCGCGGCGCAGCCGCGCGGAGCCCAGGTAGAGGCCGAACTGGGGCGCCGGGCTGGTGGGCTGGGGGCGGCGCAGGCCGCGCCCGCGGACCCAGGCCCCGTCCGGCAGCCGGATGCTTCCCGGCAGCGGTGGGTTGTCGGTCATGGCACGAACCTAGGTCGCGGCAATGGCGGTGGGTATGAGGATGTCCGCAGGCTTGCCCTGCGGGTGGACCGTCAGGCCGGGCTTTCGGAGCGCGAATGCCGGTGGTGGGACGAGCTTGGGTCGCCGCGCGGGTGGCGGACACGCGTACTCGCCCTGGGGCGGACCGTCAGGCCTCTCCGCCGGGCTTCCAGAGCACGTCGCCGTCCGGGTTGGCCAGGCGGGCCAGGATGAAGAGCAGGTCGGAGAGCCGGTTCAGGTACTTCACGGCCAGCACGTTCGTGCGGTCCGCGTCCGCCTCCACCAGCGCCCACCCGGCCCGCTCGGCCCGCCGGCTCACCGTGCGTGCCTGGTGCAGGAACGCCGCCCCCGGAGTGCCGCCGGGCAGGATGAACGACGTCAGCTTCGGCAGGCGCTCGTTGAACTCGTCGCACCAGCCTTCGAGCCGCTCGATGTAGGCCTCGGTGATGCGCAGCGGGGGGAACTCCGGATCGGGCACCACCGGCGAGCACAGGTCGGCGCCGACGTCGAACAGGTCGTTCTGCACGCGGCGCAGCACCACCGCGATCTCCTCGTCGAGACCGCCCATCGCGAGCGCCAGCCCGACCACCGAGTTCGTCTCGTCGACGTCGGCGTAGGCGGCCAGCCGCGGGTCGGTCTTCGGCACGCGCGAGCCGTCGCCGAGCGCGGTCGTCCCGTTGTCGCCGACCCTGGTGTACACGCGGTTGATCCGTACCGGCATACCGAGAACCTTACGACTGCTCGAACAGCCGCATGGCCTCCGGCGCTTCGAAACACACCGCGGAATCGATTCGCGCCCGCAGGTCCCGCACCAGCGCCCGGCCGCCGCGCCAGTCGCCGGGACGCACGGTGATCGCCCCACCGTGGGTGCCGAACAGGTGCAGGATCGGCAACTGACCGTCGGTGTGCTCGATGCCGACCCCGGCGAGGTCGTCGAACCGCACGACAGCCGCCGGTGACGGGTTCTGCCCGAAGTAGGTGGACAGGCCCTCCTCACCAACCACGAGCCGGTAGCCGCGGGGCGCGGTCGAGCCGACCAGCGCCCGCTTCATCTCCCGGCCCGGCGGCGCGGGCAGCGGGCTGCCCGGCAGTTCCGGCAGGTCCCGCGGGACGTGCCGCTCCGGCGCGCACAGCACCAGCCGTCCGGCCAGCTCGCGGGCCGCCGCCGCGACCGCGGCCGGGTCGAGCCCGGCCAGCACGCGCTGCTGGTGCTCGGCCGCCGAGGGCCAGCCGGTCAGCTCGCTCATCGCCGCGTCGAACGCCCGGTAGACCGCGAAATCCCGCTCGGCGACCTCCTCGGCGAGCCCCGCCCGGTCGACGGCCAGCTCCTCCTCGGTCGGCCCGCTGCGGCCCAGCTCGGCCAGCTCGGTGCGGATCGCGTCGACGACCCGCGCGGCCTGCTTGTCCGGCACGTCGGTGCCGAACCCGAGGACGGCCCGGCGCGCGTCCACCATCTGGTGGTCGAAGGCGATGTCGTAGACCAGGCCCTCGAGGTGTCGCAGGCGGTCGGTGAGGCGGTGGATGAGGATGCCGGCCGCGCACGCGATCTCCGCGGTCCACTCGACCAGCGCGCAACCCACGACGCCGTTGGGGATGCTCGTCTGGGCCGGGGTGGGCAGGTCGAACGGCTCGGCGGTCACCGGCTGCCGAGGCGGGCCCGGTGGCAGCGGGAGCTTCAGGCCGGCCGGGGGAGGGCCGGACAGCACGAGTGCGGCGTTGTCGCGGTGGAACCAGCGCGCGCACCACTCGCGGGCCTGCTCGGGGCCCGCGTGGACGGCGGCGAGCTGGACGTTGCCGGTCAGGCCGAACGCCCGGTTGCCGAACCACAGCGCCGACGGCAGCCACGCGGTCACGCCCGGGCCGTCGTTGCCGCGCTCCTCGGCCAGCAGCACGCCGCGCTCCAGCCGCAGCGGCCCGGTGTCGAGGTCGGCCAGCGACTCGCACACGCGCCGCAGGTGCTCCGCGACGGTCTCCGGGGTGCTGGTGACGTCGAAACTGGTGTGCAGGACCTCGGTGGAGGCGTTGTTCTCGTAGCGGCTCGTGCGCACGCGCCGCATCGCCAGGTGCTCGACGAGGTGCGTGATCCCGGTCTGCAGGAACGACTCGTGCGCGAGACCGACCCCGAACAACAGGCTCGCGCTGAGCCTGCCCGGCTGGTCGGTCCAGAAGACCGGCACGCCGTCGATCTCGGCCCGGTGCACCTCGGGCAGGGACGGAGGCGCGGGCGGGGTCAACATTTCGCTCAAGGTTCCCCCAGTCGAGTGGGACGCACGGGCGCGTTATCGCCGCGAGGGAGCACAGTGTTTCACACGATAGTGCGAACTCGGTCGCCCTCTGTTATGTCCCGCCCCTCCGTCCGGGTGCCTGAACCGGAAGGCATGATGACGGCCATGAGCGAGCACTTCGACGTGCACGGTGGTGCGCGGCTGGTGGGCGAGGTCGAGGTCGTCGGAGCCAAGAACAGCGTTCTGAAGCTGATGGCGGCCGCACTCCTCGCCGAGGGCACCACCACCATCACCAACTGCCCGCAGATCCTGGACGTCCCGCTGATGGCGGACGTGCTGCGCAGCGTCGGGTGCGAGGTGGTCCTGGACGGCGACACCGCGAAGATCACGACCCCGTCCGAGCTGTCCCACCGGGCCGACTCGCCCGCGATGGGCAAGCTGCGTGCGTCCGTGTGCGTGCTCGGCCCGCTGGTCGGCCGTCTGAAGCAGGCTGTCGTCGCGTTGCCGGGCGGTGACGCGATCGGGTCGCGGCCGCTGGACATGCACCAGAACGGGCTGCGCGCGCTCGGCGCGACCAGCACCATCGAGCACGGCTGCGTCGTCGCCACCGCCGACCACCTCAAGGGCGCCCAGATCTGGCTGGACTTCCCGAGCGTCGGCGCGACCGAGAACATCCTGATGGCCGCGGTGCTGGCCGAGGGCACGACGGTGATCGACAACGCCGCGCGCGAGCCGGAGATCGTCGACATCTGCGTGATGCTGAACCAGATGGGCGCGAAGATCGAGGGCGCCGGAACGTCGACGCTGACCGTGCACGGCGTCACCGAGCTGCACCCCACCGAGCACCGCGTGATCGGCGACCGGATCGTGGGCGCGACGTGGGCCTTCGCGGCCGCGATGACCCGCGGTGACCTGACGGTGAAGGGTGTCAACCCGCACCACCTGGACCTGGTGCTGGAAAAGCTGCGGATGGCCGGGGCCGAGATCACGACGTTCGGCGAGAGCGGGTTCCGGGTGGTGCAGCACGACCGGCCCAAGGCGGTCGACTTCGTGACGCTGCCCTACCCGGGGTTCGCCACGGACCTGCAGCCGTTCGCCGTCGCGTTGTCCGCGGTGTCCGAAGGCACGTCGATGATCACGGAGAACGTGTACGAGGCGCGGTTCCGGTTCATCGAGGAAATGGTGCGGCTGGGCGCCGACGCCCGCACCGACGGCCACCACGCGGTGGTCCGCGGGGTCGAGAGGTTGTCCTCCGCGCCGGTCTGGGCGTCCGACATCCGCGCGGGCGCGGGCCTGGTGCTGGCCGGCCTGTGCGCCGACGGGGTCACCGAGATCTGGGACGTGTTCCACATCGACCGCGGGTACCCGTACTTCGTCGAGAACCTGAACCGGCTGGGCGCGCGTGTGGAGCGGGTCGTCGGCGCGGCGGAGCGCTGCTGACCGCGCTGCCCGGATGGCTGGCGCTGCCGCCGGAAGGGCTGACACACGAGGAGCACCAGGCGCTGCCCGAGGAAGTGCGTGCCCGCCTCGAAATCGTCGATGGCGCGGTCGTGGTGCACGAATCGCCGGACCGGTCGGCTCCGGCGCCGGGGCACCGCCTGTTGGTCGCCGAGGTGGTGTCCCGGGATTCGCTGACCGCGGACCGCACGAGCAAGCCGGCCCAACACGCGGCCGCGGGTGTCCCGCACTTCTGGCGTGTCGAGGGCCTACGCCTCGACGGGTGTGGGCACCGTGACGATCAACCTCGCCGCGTTGCTCTGACTCACTCCGCGGCCAGTCCGACGCCGAAGCCGATCAGCGCGGTGCCCGTCACGGCGTCCATCGCGCGGCGGACGCGTCGCCGGTTCAGCCAGCCCTTCGCCCAGCGGACCAGGAACAGCAACGTCAGCTGCCACGCCGTGCCGACCACCAGCACCGTGTAGGCCAGCAGCAGCGCTTCGCCCGCACCGGTCGTCGCCGGGTCGAGGAACTGCGGCAGCACCGACAGGTAGAACGCCATCACCTTCGGGTTGGTGATGTTCGACAGGAACCCCTCGCGGAACCGCCGCAGTCCGCTCGCCCGGCGCCGGTCCAGCTCGTCCAGCGCCTCGTAGTTCCCGCGCCACGCGCCGCGCAGCGCCTGGAACCCCAGCCAGCACAGGTAGGCGACCCCGGCCCACCGCACGGTCTCGAACAGCGGCCGCACCTGCACGATCAGCGTGCCCAGCCCGAGCCCGACCGCGGTGGCCTGCACCAGGTTGCCCAGCGCGATGCCGGAGCAGGTGAACAACCCGCCCCGCGCGCCGCCGGCCAGCGCGTTCTTCAGCACGACCATCGTGTCCGGACCCGGCACCACCGCGATCAGCAGGGCGAACACCAGGTAACTCGCGTACAGGCTCCACGTCACACCCACGAGGCTAACTCGGCAGTCATGATGGGGTCAGGCTGATTTCGCACCCAGTGAGATGCGTCCTTGCGGGGCTGCGCGCGAAGTTACCGACGAGTACGCTCTGTGTGTCGTTCATCTGGAGGTGCACCGATGCCCTACCCCACGGATCGCGAGCGAGACCGCCCCTGGGTCATGCGCACCTACGCGGGGCATTCGTCGGCGGCGGCCTCCAACGAGCTGTACCGGCGCAACCTCGCCAAGGGCCAGACCGGCCTGTCGGTGGCCTTCGACCTGCCGACGCAGACCGGCTACGACCCGGACCACCCGCTGGCCAAGGGCGAGGTCGGCAAGGTCGGCGTCCCCATCTCGCACATCGGCGACATGCGCCGCCTGTTCGCCGGCATCCCGCTGGCCGAGGCCAACACGTCGATGACGATCAACGCGCCGGCCATGTGGCTGCTCGCGCTCTACGTCACCGTCGCCACGGAGCAGGCCGACGTCGAGGGCCGCGACCGCGACGAGGTGCTCGCCAAGCTCACCGGCACCACGCAGAACGACATCATCAAGGAGTACCTGTCCCGCGGGACCTACATCTTCCCGCCCGCGCCGAGCCTGCGCCTGATCACCGACGTGATCGCCTGGACGGTGCACCACATCCCGAAGTGGAACCCGATCAACATCTGCAGCTACCACCTGCAGGAGGCCGGCGCGACCCCGACGCAGGAGGTCGCCTACGCGCTGTCCACCGCGATCGCGGTGCTCGACGCCGTGCGCGACTCCGGCCAGGTCGAGCCCGCCGACATGGCCAAGGTCGTCGGCCGCATCTCGTTCTTCGTCAACGCCGGGGTCCGGTTCGTCGAAGAGATGTGCAAGATGCGCGCGTTCGCCCAGCTCTGGGACGAGATCACGCGCGAGCGGTACGGCGTCGAGGACCCGAAGGCGCGCCGCCTCCGCTACGGCGTGCAGGTCAACTCGCTCGGGCTGACCGAGGCGCAGCCGGAGAACAACGTCCAGCGGATCGTGCTGGAGATGCTCGGCGTCGCCCTGTCGCGGGACGCCCGTGCCCGCGCGATCCAGCTGCCGGCCTGGAACGAGGCGCTCGGCCTGCCGCGGCCGTGGGACCAGCAGTGGGCGCTGCGCATGCAGCAGGTGCTGGCCTACGAGACGGACCTGCTGGAGTACGAGGACATCTTCGCAGGCTCGCACGTCATCGAATCCAAAGTGGACGAGATCGTGGCCGGGGCACGTGCGGAGATCGAGCAGGTGCAGGATCTCGGCGGCGCGGTGGCCGCGGTGGAAAGCGGTTACATGAAGTCACAGCTGGTGGCCTCGCTGGCCGAGTACCGGCGCGACGTGGAGTCCGGCGGGCGCGTCATCGTCGGGGTCAACAAGTTCGACACCACCGAGCCGAGCCCGCTGCAGGCCGAGGGCGCGAAGGCGATCGAAACCGTCGACCCGGCGGTGGAGAAGCACGCCGTCGCGGCGCTGGAGGAGTGGCGCCAGCAGCGCGACCAGGCCGCGGTCGACGCGGCGCTGGCGCGGCTGCGCGAGGTGGCGAAGACGTCGGAGAACCTGTTCGACGCCACGCTCGCGTGCGCGGCGGCCGGGGTGACCACCGGGGAGTGGGCCGGCGCGCTGCGCGAGGAGTTCGGCGAGTACCGGGCGCCGACCGGGGTGTCGGCGGCCGCGATGTCGGGCGACGCCGCCGAGCTGTCCCGGGTGCGTGACCGCGTACGGGCGACCGGCGAGGAGCTGGGCGAGAAGCTGCGGATCCTGGTCGGCAAGCCGGGCCTGGACGGGCACTCCAACGGCGCAGAACAGGTCGCCGTGCGGGCCCGCGACGTCGGGTTCGAGGTCATCTACCAGGGCATCCGGCTCACCCCGGAGCAGATCGTGGCCGCCGCGGTGCAGGAGGGCGTGCACGTCGTCGGCCTGTCGGTGCTGTCCGGCTCGCATCTCGAGGTCGTGCCGCAGGTGGTCGACGGCCTACGGGCGGCGGGCGCCGGGGACATCCCGGTGATCGTCGGCGGGATCATCCCGCCCGAGGACGCGCGGCTGCTCACCGAGCGCGGCATCGCCCGGGTGTTCACACCCAAGGACTACGAGCTGACCGAGATCATGGACGAAATCGTTTCGGTGGTGCGGGAACGCCACGAGTTGCCGCAGGACTGAGCCAGTTCTGTCACTTTCCGTGCGCATCGTCCACACGCAACGTTGATCTCTTTCCGATAACAGCGAGTGGCGATCTCGTTGCTTCTTTTGACCCCATCGGACGCACCGCCTACGTTCGGTGAACCGGCGGAACCGAATAAGGGGTGCGACGAAAATGACGCACGGTCAGTGGACACGACGGGATTTCTTCCGGCGATCGGCGGTCGTCGGCGCAGCGGCGGTGGCGGGACCGACATTGTTGGCAGCCTGCCAGAGCACCGAAAGCGGCAACACCCTCGACTCGGCGAAGAGCGCCAAGACGATCAGGATCGGAATCGCCAACGAGGCGCCCTACGGTTTCGCCGACACCTCGGGGAACACGACCGGTGAAGCCCCGGAAGTGGCCCGTGCCGTGTGCAAGGCGCTCGGAATCGACACCGTGCAGGCCAACGTGGTGCCGTTCGACCAGCTGATTCCGGCCCTGAACGCGAAGCAGTTCGACATCGTCGCGGCGGGCATGAACATCACGCCCACGCGCTGCAACGCGGCCTCGTTCTCGAATCCGGACTACTCGGCGCTGACCGCGCTGCTCGTGCCCAGCGGCAATCCGCAGGGCGTCAACACCCTCGCCGACGTCGCCGCCAAGAAGGTCAAGGTCGCGGTGCTCTCCGCCGCGGTGGAGAAGGGCTTCGCCACCGCGGCCGGGGTTTCCGAGGACCAGATCGAAACCCTGGACACGCAGGACAACATGTTGCGCGCGGTGACCGCGGGCCGCGTGTACTGCGCCGCGCTCACCGACATCTCGCTGAAGTGGCTGGTGAAGCAGAACCCGAACGCCGGCGTCGAGGTGACGCCCGGCTTCCAGCCCACCGAGAACGGCCAGCCGGTGCAGACCGCGGGCGGGTTCGTCTTCCGCAAGGACGACACCTCGCTGCGGGACGCGTTCAACCAGCAGCTGAAGACCTTGCACGACAACGGTGAGTGGCTGCGCATCGTGACGCCGTTCGGGTTCGACCAGAGCAACCTGCCCAAGGCCGACCTGACGACCGACAAGCTCTGCGCGGCCTGACGCTCGAGCCCGGGGACGCGTCGTGTCGGACTCGACATCCAACATCATTTCGACCATCCTCAGTGGACTCGGCGCGACGGTGTACGCGACGGTCGGCGGTATCGCGCTGACGATCGTCCTGGCACTGATCGCCGGGCTCGCGATGCTGTCGCGGTCCCGGACGGTCCGGTTCGTCAGCCGCGTCTACGTCGAAGGCTTCCGCGGGACGTCGGAGGTCGTGCAGCTGTTCTGGCTGTTCTTCGTCCTGCCCGCGCTGGTCGGGTTCAAGCTCGTTCCGTTGTTCGCAGGCATCATCGTGCTCGGGCTGAACCACGGCGCCTACGGTGCCGAGATCGTGCGCGGCGCGGTGCAGTCGGTGCCGCGCGCGCAGCGTGAAGGCGCGGTGGCGCTGTCGTTCAGTCCGGCGCAGCGCATGTTCCGGGTGATCCTGCCGCAGGCGGTGGTGGAGATGCTGCCGCCGTTCAACAACCTGTTCATCCAGTTGATGAAGAGCACGGCCCTGCTGTACTTCATCTCGGCCGGGGAGATCACCGAGAAGGGCGAGCTGCTGCGGCCGGTGTACGGCAGCCAGCTCGTGTTGATCTACGGCGTCGAGCTGTTGTGCTACCTGGCGATCGCCGTCGTGATCACGATGATCATGCGGGCGCTGGAACGCGTGCTGGCGCGGCGGCTCGGGCGTGAGCCGCCCAAGCGTGAGCGCGCGTGGGCCAGGGCGGGGGCGCCCGGATGAACTGGAACTGGGACTACTTCTGGGAATCCGTCCCGCTGCTGCTGGAGGGTTTGCTGGTCACCCTCGAGCTGACCGTGCTCGGCTCCGCGGTGGCATACGTGCTGGGCCTGGTGTTCGCGCTGGTGCGGCGGGCCCGGATCCCGGTGCTGAGCCAGCTGATGTACCTGTTCATCGAGGTGGTGCGCAGCACTCCGCTGCTCATCCAGGTGTTCATCGTCTTCTACCTGTTGTGGCCGGCACTGGGCATCACCCCGTCGGCGTTCGTGACCGGCGTGATCGCGCTCGGGATCCACTACGCCACCTACACCTCCGAGGTGTACCGCGCGGGGATCGAGGCCGTCCCGAAAGGACAGTGGGAGGCCGCGAGGGCGCTGAGCCTGCCGCGCGGCCGGGTGTGGACGGGGATCGTCCTGCCGCAGGCGGTGCCGCGGGTGGTGCCCGCGCTGGGCAACTACATGATCTCGATGTTCAAGGAAACGCCGCTGTTGATCAGCATCGGGGTGCTCGACGTGCTCAACCGGGCCAAGGAGCAGGGGGCCGAGACCTTCCAGGTGATCGAGCCCTACACCCTCGCGGGCATCCTGTTCCTGCTGATCAGTTACCCGTCGTCGATCCTCGTGCGAAGGTTGGAACGCCGTGTCGGACAGCTCTGAGATGATCCGGTTCGAGGGGGTCGTGAAGAAGTTCGGCGACCACGTGGTGTTGCGGGAGCTGGACTTTTCGGTGCGGCCAGGGGAGTTCGTGACGCTGATCGGGCCGAGCGGTTCGGGTAAGACGACGATCCTGCGGCTGCTGATGACGCTGGAGCAGGTGAACGCGGGGCGCATCTTCGTCGGCGGCGAATGCCTGTCGCACGTCGACAAGGGCGGCCGGATGGTGCCGGCGGGGGAGAAGCACCAGCGGCGCATGCGCAGGCGGATCGGGATGGTGTTCCAGCAGTTCAACCTGTTCCCGAACATGAAGGTGCTGCAGAACGTCACCGAGGCCCCGATCCGCGCGCTCGGCCTGTCCCGCGAGGAGGCCGAGCAGCGCGGACGGGAGCTGCTGGAGATGGTCGGGCTGAGCGAGAAGGCCGACGCCCACCCCTCTCAGCTGTCCGGCGGGCAGCAGCAGCGGGTCGCGATCGCCCGCGCGCTGGCGATGCGTCCCGAGGTGCTGCTGCTGGACGAGGTGACCTCGGCGCTCGACCCCGAGCTGGTGGCCGGCGTGCTGAAGGTGCTGAAGGAGATCGCGTCGACCACGGACATCACGTTCCTCTGCGTGACGCACGAAATGCAGTTCGCGCGGGACGTGTCGGACCGCGTGCTGATGTTCGACCACGGGCAGATCGTCGAGGACGCGCCGCCGGAGAAGCTGTTCACCGACCCGGACCACCAACGGACACGGGAGTTCCTGCAAGCGGTGCTCGACCGCGGGTGAGCCGGACCAGCGCGGCGGCCCTGGCGGCGATCACGGCGAGTTCCGTCGCGCTCCACAGCGCGAGCCAGATCGCCAGCGCGGGGGAGAAGTACGCCGTCTGCAGCCAGGTGGCGTCGCGGCCGCCGAACAGCCCGCCTGCCAGGTCGGCCAGCGCCACCAGCGCGACGACCGGGATCAGCCGGGGCACCAGTCCGCGGACGACCCGCCACCGGGTGGCGCGTGCCGCCCATCGGCGGGCGCGGAGCGCGGTGCGAAACCCGATGCCGACGGTGAGCAGAGTCAGCGCGGCCAGGACGAGGTCGACCAGCAGCCGCGCCGAGGACGGGGCCGGCGGCTGCTGACCGTGCAGGATCGCGGCGATGCCCTCGGTGAGCTGGGTGGTCCCCTCGTTGCCGAGCGAGACGCCGCTGTCCACCATGACCGCGATGCCGTATCCGTCGGGCAGCATCAGCGCGCCCGCGGTGTAGGTGAACCAGATCCCGGTGTGGCTCACCCGGCCCTGGTCGTCGGTCTGCCAGCCCATGGCGTAGTTCTCGCGCGCGGCGGTGTGCATGAGCGCGAGGCCTGCCGCGGAGACGAGGCCGCCCCCGGTGCGCTGGACGGCGAGCCAGCGGGCCATGTCCTCGGCGGTGGTGATCACCCCGTCCGAGCCTGCGACGAAGCGGTCCGGTTCGGACGCCGCGGGGGTGAGCCCGTAGGCGTAGACGTGTCCGCGGTGGACGGTGGCGGGCAGGTCGCGGGGCGTCCGCGTGATGGCGGTCGTCGAGCGCATCCCCGCCGGTTCGAAGACGTGCTGCCGCAGGTAGTCGCCGAAGGCCTGGCCGCTGACGACCTCGACGAGTCGCGCCGCGAGGTGGAAGTTGGTGTTGGTGTAGTGGTACTCGGCGCCGGGATCGCTCGCCAGCGTCGCCTGGCGGGCGCGCTGCACGGCGCCGGCCAGGTCGTCCGGCTGCGGGAGGCTCTTCTCCGGCAGGGTCCCGTCGGTGATCCCGGAGGTCTGGTTGAGCAGGTGCCGCACGGTGATCGCGCCGCCGCGCGGGTCGGCGAGGCGGAACTCCGGCAGGTAGGTGGTGACCGGGACGTCCAGGCCGAGCCTGCCGCTCTCGGCCAGCTGCACCACGGCCAGCGCGGTGAAGGCCTTCGACACCGACGCGATCGGCATCGGGGTCGTCGCCGTCGCGGTGCCGTAGCCGTGCAGGTGCACGACGCCGGTGTCCTTGGTGATCGCCACCGCGACCCCGGGATACCCGGCCGTC
The DNA here is from genome assembly GCF_050958625.1 of Amycolatopsis sp. 3B14. Taxonomy (NCBI): domain Bacteria; kingdom Bacillati; phylum Actinomycetota; class Actinomycetes; order Pseudonocardiales; family Pseudonocardiaceae; genus Amycolatopsis; species Amycolatopsis sp. 3B14. Next base: position 69,514 of record NZ_JBHZEN010000068.1, on the reverse strand, counting down.
TCGGCGAAGTCGGCGACGTAGGAGTCGATCGAGGACGGGTCCGGTAGTTGATCTGCTGTCGCCGTACCGGGGATCAGGGCGACGATCGCGGCCACCGCCGCGCACACGCGTTTCACGGAAGTCAAGGTAGGAACCGGGCGGGTGTCCGCACAGGACACTGACGGCAGGGAAGGGATCCGACTTTCGTCATGGGTTGACCCGTCCGGGTGTCATCTCGCATACTCGTGTTCGTCAGACGTGCAACTGTACGTCAGGCGAACACAAGGGAGACGAAGATGTCCGCCGGATCGTTCTTGCGCACCGCCTTCACCACCAAGCTCTACGTCACCGTCCTGGTGGCGATCGTCCTCGGCGCGGCCCTCGGCTTCGTCGCGCCGGGTGTGGGCGCCGCGCTGCAACCCGTGGGCACCGGGTTCATCGAGCTGATCCAGATGCTCATCGCCCCGGTGGTGTTCTGCACGATCGTCACCGGGATCGCCTCGGCGGGCGAGCTGACCAGCGTCGGCCGCATCGGGGTCAAGGCACTGGTCTACTTCGAGGTCCTGACCACGATCGCGCTCATCGTGGGTCTCGTCGTGATGGACCTGTTCGACCCGGGCAGCGGCATCCACGCCGACCCGGCGGCGCTGCACCTGTCGGGCACCGCGCAGCAGTACGCGCAGACCGGCGAATCCCAGCACTGGTACGACTTCTTGGTCAACATCATCCCGGACACCGTCGTCAGCGCCTTCACCGGCGGCAACGTCCTGCAGGTGTTGCTGGTCTCGATCCTGTTCGCCATCGCGGTCAAGGCGCTGGGCGAACGCGGGGCGCCGGTGATCCGCGGCATCGAGCGGATCGGCGAAGTGGTGTTCGGGATCGTCAAGCTCGTCATGTACCTCGCGCCGGTCGGCGCGTTCGCCGCGATGGCCTACACGACGGGCAAGTTCGGGGCCGCCACCCTGGCCAGCCTCGGTGGCGTCGTCCTCCTCTTCTGGGGCACCGGGATCGTGTTCTGCCTCGTCGTGTTCGGGGCCGTCGCGCGGCTGTGCGGCATCCGGATCCTCAAGCTGTACCGGTACTTCAAGGACGAGCTGCTCATCACGCTCGGGACCGCGAACTACGAGGTCGTGATGCCGCAGCTGATGCGCAAGCTGGAGCACCTGGGCTGCCCGAAGCGGATCGTCGGCCTCGTGGTGCCCTCCGGGTACGCCTTCAACGGCGACGGCGTGTGCCTGTACCTGGGCTTCGCCTCGCTCTACATCGCACAGGCCTTCGACGTGAACCTGACCATCTGGCAGCAGGTCGGCCTGCTCGCCGTCTTCATGATCACCTCGAAGGGCAGCGCGGGCGTGGCAGGCGCCGGGTTCGTCATCCTCGCCGCGACCCTGTCCACGACGGGCGTCGTCCCGGTCGCCGGGATCATGCTGGTCCTCGGCATCGACCGGTTCCTCTCCACCATGCGCGGTCTCGTCAGCCTGTGCGGCCAGATGCTCGGCAGCATCGTCGTCAGCCGTTGGGAGGGCGTCTTCGACCGCGACCGGGCGCGCCGCGTCCTCGACGGGCACGAGCCCGTCCCCGCGACCGTCGCAGTGAACTAGAAGGGAAACACATGGCCAGGCTGGACTACGTGGAGACGGGCAGCGAGGTCGCCGACCGGATCCGCGCGCGCCGAGGGGGGCGCCTGACCCCGCTGGACGGCATGCTGCTGCACAGCCCGCCGTTCGCCGACGGCTGGAACAGCCTGCTGGGCGCCATCCGCGGGCAGGGCACCCTGCCCGGGGACCTGCGGGAGCTCGCGGTGCTGCGCGTCGCCGAGCTGAACGGCGCCGAGTACGAATGGGCGGCCCACGAACCGGTCGCCAAGGAGGAGGGCATGACGGTCGAGCAGATCGCCGCCCTGCGCGAAGGTGGCGACCGGAGCGTCCTGGACGGACGGCAGCGCGCCGTGCTCGCCTACACCGACGCGATGACCAGGCGGATCCGGGTGCCGGACGAGCTGTTCGCGACCCTGCGCGAGCATTTCGACGCCCGCGAGATCGTCGAGCTGACTGTGACGATCGGCGCCTACAACCTGGTGTCCCGGTTCCTGGTGGCGCTGGAGGTCGGGTCATGACGGGGCGGTTGGCCGGCAAGGTCGCGATCGTCACCGGCGCGGGCAGCGTCGGCCCCGGCTGGGGCAACGGCCGGGCCGCCGCCGTGCTCTTCGCCAGGGAAGGCGCGAAGGTGTTCGCCGTGGACCTCAAGGCCGAGGCGCTGGCGGAGACCGTCGCCACGGTCGAATCCGAGGGCGGCACGATCCGCACGCACCTGTGCGACGTGACCGACGGCGCGGCCGTGGCGGCGATGGTCGAGGCGTGCCGTGCGGAGTTCGACCGCGTCGACGTCCTGGTCAACAACGTCGGCGGCTCGCGCAAGGGCGGACCGGTCGAACTGTCCGAACAGGACTGGACCGCCCAGCTGGACTACAACCTGACCAGCGTGTTCCTGACCTGCAAGCACGTCATCCCGGTGATGAAGGCCCAGGGCGGCGGCGCGATCGTCAACACCGCGTCCACGTCCGGCACCCGCTGGACCGGCTCGGCTCAGGCCGGTTACGCGTCGGCGAAGGCGGGCGTGATCCAGCTGTCCAAGGTGATCGCGGTGCAGCACGCGCCGGACGGCATCCGCGTCAACACCGTGGTGCCGGGTCAGCTGCACACGCCGATGGTCGAGGCGCGCCTGGCCGGGCAGCGGGCGGGCGGGGACGTGGACGCGCTGCTCGCCCAGCGGCAGGCGCGCATCCCGCTCGGCTTCGCCGGCGACGGCCGCGACACCGCGTACGCCGCGTTGTACCTGGCCTCCGACGAGGCCCGGTTCGTCACCGGTACCGAAATCGTCGTCGACGGCGGCATGACCGCGAGGTGTGACTGATGACCGATCCCCGCAACCCCGGCCCGGACCCGAACCCGCACGCGCCCGCGATCCCGTTGCCCGCAAACGCTTGCGACGCGCACTGCCACATCTTCGGGCCCACCGCGAAGTTCCCGTACGCGCCGGACCGCACGTTCACCCCGCCGGAGGCGCCGAAGGAGGACCTGCAGGCGCTGCACCGGCTGCTCGGCTTCGAGCGCGCAATCATCGTGCAGTCCGCCTGCCACGGCACCGACCACTCGGCGCTGCTCGACGCGCTGGAAACCGGCGGCGGCCGGTACCGCGGGGTCGCGTTGATCCGGCCGACCACGCCGAAGGCCGAGGTGGAGCGCCTGCACCGGGCCGGCGTGCGCGGCGCCCGGCTGCACTTCACGCCGCACCTCGGGCCTGCGCCGTCGCAGGAGGAGATCGACGCGATCGTCGCCCTGATCCGGCCGTACGGCTGGCACATCGCCCTGCACGTCGCGGGCGACGGGATCGCCGAGCATGCGGACCTGGTGCGGTCCCTCGGCGTGCAGGTGGTGATCGACCACATGGCCCGCGTCGACCTGCGCCAGGGGCTGGACAGCGCCGCCGTGCGGTCGCTGTTGCGGTTGCTGGAGACCGGTTCGGTGTGGGTGAAGCTGAGCGGCGCCGACCGGATCGCGACCGCGCCGCCGGACATGGCCGATTCCGTGGAACTGGCGCGGTTGCTGGCCGCCGAGGCGCCGGAGCGGGTCGTGTGGGGCACCGACTTCCCGCACCCGAACACGCACGGTTTCGTGCCCAACGACGGCGACCTGGCCGACCTGATCGCGGAGATCACGCCGGACCCGGAGGCGCTGCTCGTCACGAACCCGACGCGTTGCTTCTTCGCGGAGGACTAGTGCAGACCCTCGATGTCGCGGGTGATGGCCGCGGCGGTGTCCAGCAGGCGCGGCACGAACCGGTCGGTGAGTTCGTCCAGCGAGACGCGGGCCGCGTTGACCGACACGTTCAGCGCGGCCAGCGCCCGCCCGCCCGCGCCACGCACGGGCGCGGCGGCCGAGCGGACGCCCTCCTCGCGTTCGCCGTCCACCACCGCGTAACCGCGCTCGGCGACCCGGGCCAGTTCCGCACGCAGCTGGGCGGGGTCCGTGATGGTGTTGGGCGTGAGCTTCCGCAGTTCGACAGTGTCCAGATAGGACTCCAGCTCGGCGGGCGGCAGTGCGGCGAGCAGCACGCGGCCCATCGACGTGGGGTAGGCGGGCAGGCGCGAGCCGACGTTGAGCGTGATGGACATCGAGCGCGACGCCGGAACCCGGGCCACGTAGACGATCTCGGATCCGTCCAAAGTGGCCATCGAGCAGGATTCCCGCAGCTCGTCGGCCAGCGCGCGCATGTGGGGCTGGGCGTGCTCCCAGAACGGCAGCGCGGCCAGGTAGCCGTAGCCGAGCCGCAGGACGCCCGCGGTGAGGCGGAAGCGGCGGTCGTCGACCTCGGCGAACCCGAGGCGTTCCAGCGTCAGCAGGATGCGGCGCGCGGTGGCGCGGGTGAACCCGGTGGCCGCGGCCGCCTCGCTCACCGTCATCGCCGGCCGTTCCGCGGAAAAGGCCTGCAGCAGCCGGAAGGCCTTCTCCACCGAGTCGATGACGTCGGGGTCCTCTCTCGACACTGCCGCTCCTCGCCGTGGTCGCCTGCCCGAAACGGTACCCGAGCGCGGGGGAGGAGTGGCGGATGACGGAGGGACTGCTGTACGTGCTGTCCGAGCCGGGCGAGGTCGCCGAGGCGGAGTTCCACGACTGGTACGACAACGAGCACGCGCCCGCGCGCGTCGGCGTGCCGGGGATCCGCAGCGGGTACCGGTACCGCGAGCTGGACGGGGCGCGGCCGTCATGGCTGGCCTGGTACGAGCTGGACCTGGCGGCGCTGGCGAGCCCGGAGTACGAGGTGGTGCGGCGGCGGAGCCCGCGGGAGCAGTCGGTGGTCTCGCGGCTGGCGACGCTCGACCGGCGGGTGTACGAGCTGACCGGGTCGTGGGGTTCGTGCGTCGCCCCCGCGCCGGTGGTGGTGTCGGTGGCGTTGTCCGGGGACGCCGACGAACTGGCGCGCTGGTACCGCGAGGAGCACGTGCCGCTGTTGCTGGAGCTGCCCGGCTGGCACCGGATCCGGCGGTACCGGCGGGTCGAGGGGGCCGGGCCGGATCTGCTGGCCTTCCACGAGATCGCGGACGTGTCGCTGTTCGAGTCGCCTGCCTACCGGCACGCGACCAGCACGCCCTGGCGGGACCGGGTGATGGCGACGGTGACCGCGCGGGAGCGGCGCGTCTTCGGGTACCACAACACGGCCGCCGCGAGGTAGCGTCGGGCCATGGCCGAGTACGAGCACATCCTGGTCAAGCGCGACGACGCGACGGTGACGATCACGATGAACCGGGCCGCCCGCCGCAACTCCCTGTCCGAAGCCCACCTCGCCGAGCTGCTGGCGGCGTTCGAGGAGACGGCCACGACCGACGCGACGGGCGTCGTGCTGGCCGGCGCGGGCCCGGTGTTCTCGGCGGGGCACGACTTCGGTGACGTGGCGTCGCGGGACCTGGCGGGTGTGCGGCGCCTGTTGACCCTGTGCACCCGGCTGATGCGGACGATGGAGTCGGTGCCGCAGGTGGTGATCGCGCGGGTGCACGGACTGGCGACCGCGGCGGGGTGCCAGCTGGTCGCGTCGTGCGACCTGGCGGTCGCGGCGGCCTCCGCGGGCTTCGCGCTGCCCGGCGGCAAGGGCGGCTGGTTCTGCCATACGCCGGCGGTGCCGGTCGCGCGGGCGATCGGGCGCAAGCGGCTGATGGAGCTGGCGCTGACCGGGGACGTCATCGACGCGGCGACGGCCCTGGAGTGGGGCCTGGTGAACCGCGTGGTGCCGGACGAGGACCTGGACGCGGCGGTGGCCGACCTGCTGGCTAGGGCGACGCGTGGCAGCCGGGCCAGCAAGGCGCTCGGGAAGCAGACCCTGTACGCCCAGCTGGACCGCCCGGAGGCCGACGCGTACGCCATCGCGGTCGAGGTGATGGCGGCAGCGTCCCAAACGCCGGCGGCGCGGGAGGGGATGGCTTCCTTCCTGGAGAAGCGGAAGCCGGAGTGGCCCGAGTGAGGGATGCTCGGACTGCGCTGTTCGGGTGAACTGAAAATTCAACCACCACGTTCCGTCACGTCCGGAACGGCGCTCGTTCCCGCACTTCAGCGCTGCGGGAGACGCTCCCGGTCAAGATCCACTTCTGCCGGTTGGTCCACCTGAACGCTGTTACAACCCGGGGCACGCGGCGATTCAGGGTGCGACGCAAGCGGGACGGCCCGCTGCGCACGCACTCAAGGAACGCTCGTGACTCATCCGCCCTATGCCCAGCCCACGCCCGTGCAGCCGAAGAACGGCCTCGGCACCGCGGGTTTCGTCCTCGGACTCGTCGGCCTCGTGTTCGCCTTCATCCCGCTCGTCGGCGTTGTGGCGTGGCCGCTGGTCATCATCGGCCTGATCCTGTCGATCGTCGGCGTTTCCCGCGCCACCAAGGGCGCCGCGACGAACAAGGGGCTCGCCATCGCGGGCGTCGTGTGCTCGGCGGTCGGCCTGGTCATCTGCATCCTGTGGACCGCCGTGTTCGGCGCCGCGGTCGACAAGGTCAACGACTCGACCCCGACCAGTGGCGACCCGGCTGCGGCGGCGCACCAGATCCTGCTCGAGGTGACCACCGGGCAGCGGAGCAACCTCAACTGGACCAGCGGGCTCAGCGTGAACAACCAGGAGATCGTCGAGGCCGGGCAGACCTGGTCCAAAACCCTCGGCGTCGAGGAACTCGGATTCACCTCGGTCACGGTCACGCCGGTGACGACCGACATCAACGCCCAGCCGAACAGCTGCAAGATCACCGTGGACGGCAAGCCGGTCGCCGAGAACTCGAACCTCGTGGCCGCGATCTGCTCTTACACGGGCCACTGACGTGACCGAGACCGCGCCCAGAGACCTGACCGGACTCGGGCTGATGCGGCCCTGGAACTGGATCCACACCGCTCCCATCCAGGGCAGTCACCGGAACATCATCGAGGCCGACAGCCCTGAGGAGGCGGCGCGGCAAATCGCGCTGGAGCAGCTCTCGGTGCTGCACTCGATTCGCCGCATCCTCATGTGGGTACTGGTGATCATTCCTGTGGTGTCCGCCGCCCTCTACGTCGCGTTGGTGGTGCTGCTGACCGCGCAAGCCGGCTGACCCAGCCGGCCGGGCGCGGGGTCGCCGAGACGGGACCCCGCGTTCCACGGCCTGGGACCGGTTCCACGCGATCGGATGAAGCACCGCGCCCCGCGATTGACCGCGCCGACCCACCGCCAATAAGCACGACGACGTGATCCTCCGGCGGCGCGGACCGCAGTTGGCCCTCGTCGCCCTCGTGCAGGTGCTCGCCATGAGCCTCTGGTTCTCCGCGTCCACCGTGGTCCCGGCGCTCCGCGCGGAGTGGGGCCTCTCGCGGCAGGCGGGGATCCTCCTGACCATCACCGTGCAGCTCGGGTTCGCCACCGGCGCCGTCGTCTCCGCCGCGGTCAACCTCGCCGATCGCACGCGGCCGCAGGTCCTCGTCGCCGCGGGCAGTGCGCTTGGCGCGGCCGCCACGTTCGCGTTCCCGTCGGCCGGGGCCGCGGCGGCCGCCCCGCTCCGGTTCGTCACCGGGTTCGCCCTCGCGGCCGTCTACCCGGTCGGCATGAAGATCGTCGTCTCCTGGTTTCCGCGTCAGCGCGGGACCGCGCTCGGTGTGCTCGTCGGCGCGCTGACCCTCGGCTCCGCGCTGCCCAGCCTTCTCGGCGGCACCGGCCACTGGCGGACCGCCCTGCTCATCGCCGCGACACTGGCCCTCCTCGCCGCCCCGATCGCCCTCACCCTGGTCCGGCCAGGGCCGGACTGGCGCCCGTCGCCGCCATGGGAACCCCGCTACCTGCTCCGCATGGCAGGCGACCGGGCGCAACGCCTGGTCTGCCTCGGCTACTTCGGCCACATGTGGGAGCTGTACGCGCTGTGGGCCTGGCTGCCCAGTTACGTCGCGGCCGCGGGCGACGGCGACACCTTCGCCACCATCGGCGTCGCGGGCGTCGCCGGGGCGCTGCTCGGCGGCGTCCTCGCCGACCGATTCGGCCGCGCAGCAGTCACCACCGGCGCCATGCTCACCAGCGCCGCCTGCGGTCTGCTCTCCGTCGCGGCCTGGGGGACGCCCCTGCTCGCGCCGCTGCTGCTCGTGTGGGGCGCCGCCGTGATCGCCGACTCCGCGCAGTTCTCCGCGGCCCTGTCCGAGGTCGCCGACCCGCGTTACGCCGGCACCGCGCTCACCGCGATGACCGCCGCCGGGTTCGTCGTCAGCGCGATCACCATCCAGCTGCTCCCGCTGCTCGCCGACCTCACCGGCTGGCGCGACGCGGTCACGCTGCTGTCGGCCGGCCCGCTCCTCGGCGCCGTCGCGATGGTCAGCGTTCGTGCAGCAGCAGGAGCCCGTACGCCGCGATCGACTGGGCGTCCGTGATCTCCCCGCGTGCGATCATCTTCTCGAACTCGTCCCGGCTGAACCACGCCGTGCGCATGTCCTGTTCCTCGTGCTCGCGCTCGTGCGGGCCCTCGACCAGCTCCGTCGCCAGGTAGACCCGGCCGCGCTGGCTCGACATGCCCGGCGCGACGTCCAGCAGCCCGAGGTCGGTCAGCGAACCGGCCACCAGCCCGGTCTCCTCCCGCAGCTCCCGCGCCGCCAGCTCCAGCGGGTCCAGCTCGGCCAGCCCGGGCGCGGTGCCCTGCGGGAACTCCCAGCGCCGCAGGCCGAGCGGGTACCGGTACTGCTCGACCAGGTGCAGCCGGTCGCCGTCCAGCGGGACGACCAGCGCGTAGTCCGGCTTGTCGACGACGCCGTAGATGCCGGTCGAGCCGTCCGGGCGGCGGATGTCGTCCTCGCGCACCGTCATCCAGTTGTTCCGGTACACCTCGCGGGAGCCGAGCCGTTCGATGGGATCCACGCGACCAGTCTGCCGAAGCATCTTCTACCCTCGCCGGGTGCGTCTCGTGATCGCTCGTTGCCAAGTGGACTACGCCGGCCGTCTGACGGCCCACCTCCCGATGGCCACCCGGCTGCTGCTCATCAAGGCGGACGGCTCGGTGTCGGTGCACTCCGACGACCGCGCCTACAAGCCGCTGAACTGGATGAGCCCGCCGTGCTGGCTCATCGAGGACGGCGACGTCTGGACGGTGCAGAACAAGGCGGGCGAAAAGCTCGTCATCACCATCGAAGAGCGGATCGACGAGATCAGCCACGACCTGGGCGCCGAGCCGGGCCTGCAGAAGGACGGCGTCGAGGCGCACCTGCAGGAGCTGCTGGCCGAGCACATCACCACGCTCGGCGAGGGGTACACGCTGGTCCGCCGCGAGTACCCGACGGCGATCGGGCCGGTCGACATCCTGGCCCGCGACGCCGACGGCGGCTCGGTGGCGGTGGAGATCAAGCGCCGCGGGGAGATCGACGGCGTCGAGCAGCTGACCCGCTACCTGGAGTTGCTCAACCGCGACCCGCTGCTGGCGCCGGTGCAGGGCGTGTTCGCCGCGCAGCTGATCAAGCCGCAGGCGCGCACCCTGGCCGAGGACCGCGGCATCCGCTGCCTGACCCTGGACTACGACGCCCTCCGCGGCACCGAATCCGACGATCTCCGCCTGTTCTGAACACGCGGATCCGCCGCACCACGCCGGACGTGGTGCGGCGAATCCCCGTTCACATCAAAGGCTGTTGACGATCGCGCTGACCAGGTTGATCAGGCCGTAGACCAGGTCGTTCAGGCTCACCGGGGTCCTCCCTCGAAAATTGTCAACGGTGGTACGCCGCCGTACCCGGCGACCGCTGAATGCAATCGAAGGCGCATTGCCGCCGGGTAACGGGCGCTTTCCGCGGCGTTTCGCACCTCCCATGACGTGGATCACGATCACGATCGGGCGCCGAGTTGCGCCGGGTGACGCCGCGCTGTTGGGTTGTCACCGGTTTGATCTCGACACGGTCAAGGCGCGCCCGCTGGCGTGCACGGCTGGGATACCGCGTAGTAATGTGCGCTCGTCACTCGATCGTGGTGATTTTTGTTCGGAGATGTTGGACTCCCGGAGGTGGCATCGGTGCCCGTCCTAGCCGCAGCGAACCTGCGACTTGATGCGCACGCGATCGACTACGTGTTGCTCGCGTTCTACTTCGTGCTGGTGCTCGGCATCGGCTACCTGGCCCGGAAACAGGTGTCGAGCAGCATCGACTTCTTCCTGTCCGGCCGTTCCCTGCCCGCCTGGGTCACCGGGCTCGCCTTCATCTCCGCCAACCTCGGCGCCATCGAAGTGATGGGGATGTCGGCCAACGGCGCGCAGTACGGCCTGCCGACGGCCCACTACTTCTGGATCGGCGCGATCCCGGCGATGCTGTTCCTGGGCATCGTGATGATGCCGTTCTACTACGGGTCGAAGGTCCGCAGCGTGCCGGAGTTCATGCGGCGTCGCTTCGGCACCGGCGCCCACCTGACGAACGGCATCAGCTTCGCGCTGGCCCAGATCCTCATCGCGGGCGCGAACCTGTACCTGCTGGCCAGCGTGGTGAACCTGCTGCTGGGCTGGCCGATCTGGGTGTCGATCGTCGTCGCCGCCGTCATCGTGCTCGCCTACACCGCGCTCGGCGGCCTGTCCGCCGCGATCTACAACGAGGTGCTGCAGTTCTTCGTCATCGTCGCCGCGCTGGTGCCGCTGACGATCGTCGGCCTCTACAAGGTCGGCGGCTGGGACGGCCTGGTCGACAAGGTCACCGGCGGCCCCGGCGGCGCGGCCCAGCTGGAATCCTGGCCGGGCAACCAGCTCACCGGCTTCGGCAGCAACTTCCTGTCCGTGCTCGGCCTGGTGTTCGGTCTCGGGTTCGTGCTGTCCTTCGGTTACTGGACGACGAACTTCGTCGAGGTCCAGCGCGCGATGGCGTCGAAGAGCATGTCGGCGGCGCAGCGCACCCCGATCATCGGCGCGTTCCCGAAGATGCTGATCCCGTTCATCGTGATCATCCCGGGCATGATCGCCGCGGTCACCGTGACCGAGCTGCAGGGCGAGAACAAGCAGGCCCTGATCGACGGCGGCTCCGCGCCCAGCGGCGCGACCTTCAACGACGCGCTGTTGCTGCTGATGCGCGACCTGCTGCCCAACGGTGTCCTCGGGGTCGCCATCGCCGGTCTGCTGGCCTCCTTCATGGCCGGGATGGCGGCGAACCTGAGCTCGTTCAACACGGTGTTCACGTACGACATCTGGCAGGCCTACATCAAGAAGGACAAGCCGGACTCGTACTACCTGAACATGGGCCGCTGGGTCACCGCGGGCGCGACGATCCTGGCCATCGGCACGGCGGCCATCGCGTCGCAGTACTCGAACCTGATGGACTACCTGCAGCAGCTGTTCTCGTTCTTCAACGCGCCGCTGTTCGCCACGTTCATCCTCGGCATGTTCTGGAAGCGCATGACCCCGGCCGCGGCCTGGATCGGTCTGCTGTCCGGCACCGCGTCGGCCATCGTGGTGTTCCTGCTCGCCGAGACCGGCGTGTGGGACCTGCCCGGCCAGGGCGCCAGCTTCATCGGCGCCGGGGCGGCGTTCGTGGTCGACATCGCGGTCAGCGTGGCGGTCACCATGGTGACCAAGCCGCGCGAGGCCTCCGAGCTGACCGGCCTGGTCTACTCGCTGACCCCGCGGGAGTCGCTCAAGCGCTCCACCACCGGCGAGGACGCGGGCTGGTACCGCAACCCGGGCCTGCTCGCGGGCATTGTCCTGGTCCTCACGATCGCGCTGAACATCGCCTTCTAGGAGGTTGGCAGACATGGCTAGCGAAACCCCCGTGCGGACGCGCCGGGCAGGCGCGTTCGACATCCGGCTGATCATCGCGCTGCTGACCGGTGTCTACGGCGCGGTCCTGACGATCATGGGCATCGCGTTCACCGACGACGCCGAGCTGCAGAAGGCGGCGGGCGTGAACATCAACCTGTGGTCCGGCATCGGCATGCTGATCTTCACCGCCCTGTTCGTGCTGTGGGCCGTGCTGCGGCCGATCCGCGTCCCGGTGTCGGAAAGCGACGAGACCCCGGCCGAATAGGCAGGTTCGGAACATCCCGGCGAGGCCGGGCGGCTACGGTGCACCGCGTGCACCATGTCGCCCGGCCTCGCCGTTTCGTCCCCGTGGTCCTGCTCGCACTGACCGTTTCCGCGTGCGCCGGACCGGACCTCGGCAAGCAGAACTTCCCGCGCACGACCGTCACGCAGACCAGCGCCGCCACCGGTCCGGTCGACGACGCCGCGGTCAGCATGGACGCGCTGCGCACCGTCGACCCGTGCGGGGTGCTGCAGGGCGACACCGTCACCGGCGTCGGCACGCCGGTCGAGGACAGCCTCCACTCGACCGGGCTGGACGGCTGCGCCGTCGAGGTCACCGACGCGGGAGGCAAGGAGGCCCGGCTGAGCCTCACGATGGGGGAGACGCTCCTGCTGTCCTCCACGACCCCGGTCGGCACCGTCGAAGGCCTGCCGATCGTCGAGAGCGACCTGGACGACCCGGACACCGCCGAGAACGAAGGCTGCGTGGTCACCGCGGTCACCTCCGAGACGCCGGCCATCGGCATCTCCGTCCAGGTCACCTACCAGGGCGGGGACGCCTGCGGCACCGGGCTGACCGTCATCCGCGAGGTCGTCGCCGAGATGCACGGCTCGCCGCCCCGGATGACCCGCGCGGCGAACTCGGCCGTGCCGCTCGACCCGTGCGCGCTGGTGGACGACACCGTCGCCACCGAGGTCCTCGGCCGCAGCACCGAGAAGCGGCCCGGCGGCCTACACGAGTGCCACTGGTCGGGCGGCAACGCCACCGGCTACCTGCGGATCTCCGAGGCCGTCGAGCCATCCGACGGCGACGACGGCACGCGGGTCGACCTGGGCGGCGGGATCACCGGCTACCAGGAGAAACGGACCACGGCGGGCAACAGCTGCACCATCGCGTGGACCCACTTGCGGACCGGCGACGGCGAGGGCGAGGTCGTGAAGTTCGAGTACGACAACTTCCACGACGACGCCGCCGGGGACGACTCGTGCGGGAAAGCACGGCGCATCGTCGACACGATCCTGCCCAAGCTGCCCAAGTCCTGATAGGAAAGGGGCGACGACGGAGTCAGGAGGCGGGCATGAAGAAGATCATCAACGATCCGGCCGACGTGGTCACCGAGTCGCTGCGCGGGCTGGCCGCCGCGCACGCGGACATCCTGCGTGTTCAGGAGGACCCGAACGTGGTCGTGCGTGCCGACGCGCCGGTGGACGGCAAGGTCGCGGTGATTTCCGGCGGCGGGTCCGGGCACGAGCCGCTGCACGGCGGGTTCGTCGGCCTCGGCATGCTCGACGCGGCGGTGCCCGGCGCGGTGTTCACCTCGCCGACGCCGGACGCGGTGCAGGCCGCCATCAGCGCGACCACCGGCGCGGCAGGCGCCCTGCTGATCGTCAAGAACTACACCGGTGACGTGCTGAACTTCGAGACCGCGGGCGAGCTGGCCGCGGCGGAGGACCTGGACGTGCGCAGCGTGGTGATCGACGACGACGTCGCGGTCGCCGATTCGACCTACACCGCGGGACGCCGGGGCGTCGGCGGCACGGTGCTGCTGGAGAAGATCGCCGGCGCCGCGGCCGAGCGGGGCGACTCGCTGGACGCAGTGGAAGCGCTGGCGCGCAAGGTCATCGGCCAGGTCCGGTCGATCGGGGTCGCGCTCACCGCGCCGACCGTGCCGCACGTCGGCGAGCCCAGTTTCGACCTCGGCGCCGACGAGATCGAGTTCGGCATCGGCATCCACGGCGAGCCGGGCCGCGAGCGGATCAAGGCCGAGCCCGCCGACGAGCTGGTGGCGCGCATGGTCGGGGCGCTCGTCGAGGACCTGCCGTTCACCGAGGGCGACCGGGTGCTGCTGTTCACCAACTCGATGGGCGCCACCCCGCTGGTCGAGCTGTACCTCGCGCACGGCATCGCCGAGCGGCTGCTGGCCGATCGCGGCATCATGGTCGAACGCCGGCTGGTGGGCCCCTACATCACCAGCCTGGAGATGCAGGGCATCAGCCTGACCCTGCTGAAGCTCGACGACGAGCTGACCGAACTGTGGGACGCGCCGGTGAACACCGCCGCACTGCGCTGGAAGGCCTGAGGACATGGGATGCACGCCGGAGGGCGTCGCGAACGCGTTGCGCGGCGCCGCGGCCGTGATCGCCGAGCACCGCGCCGAGCTGATCGAACTCGACCGGGCGATCGGGGACGGTGACCACGGCGAGAACATGAACCGCGGGTTCCAGGCCGTGGTGGCCGCGCTGGACAACGCCCTGCCGGAGACGCCGGGCGGGGTGCTCAAGCTCGCGGCGACGACGCTGATCTCGAAGGTCGGCGGCGCGGCGGGGCCGTTGTACGGCACGGCTTTCCTGCGGGCGTCGACGGTGGTGTCGAACCAGCCGGAGCTGGGCGCGGCGGAGGTCGTGGCCGCGTTGCGGGCGGGACTGGAAGGCGTGCAGGCGCGCGGCAAGGCGGTCGAGGGCGACAAGACGATGGTCGACGCGCTGCTGCCCGCGGTCGCGGCGGCGGAGAAGGCGGGCGGCGGGGACGTCGCGGCGGTCCTGTCGGCGGCCGCCGAGGGCGCGGCCACCGGCGCCGAGTCCACTGTGGACCTCGTCGCGCGGAAGGGCAGGGCGTCCTACCTCGGCGAGCGCAGCGCTGGACACCTCGACCCGGGTGCGCGCTCGACGGCGCTGCTGCTCGCCGCGTTCGCCGAGGCGGCCCGATGAGCGTCGGCCTGGTGCTGGTGTCGCACAGCGCGAAACTCGCCGAAGGGGTCGCCGAGGTCGCCGCGCAGATGGCGCCCGACGTGACGATCGTGCCCGCGGGCGGGCTGCCCGGCGGCGGGATCGGCACGGACTACGACTCGGTGGTGGCGGCGGTGCAGCGCGCCGATTCCGGGTCCGGGGTCGTGCTGCTGTACGACCTGGGCAGCGCGCAGATGACCGCGGAGCTCGCGGTCGAATCGCTGGCCGACCCGACCGCCGTCGTGGTGGCGGACGCGCCGCTGGTGGAGGGCACGGTCGCGGCGGCGGTGGCGGCCCAGAACGGAGCCGACCGGGCCGGGGTGCTGGACGCCGCCGCGGCGGCCGCCGCGCCCCCGGAGCTGGGCACGCCGGCGGAGCAGGCCACGGACTGCGTGGAGCTGACGCTGACCAACGAGGTGGGCCTGCACGCCCGCCCCGCAGCGGTGCTGGCGCGCAGCCTGGCCGCGCTGGAGGCCGAGGTGAGCGTGCGGCTGGGCGACCAGGAGGCCGACGCGCACAGCGTGCTGGCGCTGATGGCGCTCGGCGCACGGAAGGGCGACCGGATCGAGGTGTGTGCGGGCGGCCCCCAGGCGGCCGAGGCGCTGCGCGTGGTGCAGGACCTGGTGGAGGACAACTTCGGCGACCCCGCCTGACGGTTCGCCGGTCGTTTCGCCGCTGGGCCGCACGCGGCCCTCGCGGCGCCGCCACCTGCTCCTGACCGCGGCGCCGCTGTCCTGACCGCGAGCCCCGCGCTGCCGGCCGTGCCGCGCTGGCGGTCGCGAGCGCGGCGCTCGCGGTCTCGAGCCATGCGTCCCTGGCCCGCGAGCCCGCGCCGCTGGTCGCAGTTCTGCACTCGCCGCCGCGAGTCCCACGCTCACCGCCGCGAGTCCCACGCTCTGGCGCGCGAGTTCTATGCTCCGGCGCGCGAGTCCCACCGCTCATGGCGCGAGTCCGACGCTCCTGGCCGCCTGTTCTGCACTCGCCACCGCAAGTCCCACCTTCACGATCGGCACCCGCATCCGGCCGGACTGCGCTCCGCGTCCACCCCGCCGCCCGTCTTCCGGTACCAAGCCGAGCGGCGGTGGAACTCGCGCGGGTGCACCTGATTCGATACACCTCCCGTCCGGTCGCCGCGCGTGGCACCATCGAGGGCTACCGACGAGTAACCCGGAGGCCGCTATGGCGCGGACGATCGAAACGGCAGGCGTGGTCGGGCTCGGCACGATGGGCTCCGGGATCGCGGAGGTCCTGGCCCGCAGCGGCATCCGGGTGATCGGCGTCGAGGTGGACTCCGAGGCGGTGGAGCGCGCCCGCGGGCACGTCGAGCAGTCCACGGCCCGCGCGCTCACCGGCGGCAAGCTCGACGAGGACGACCGCGCGGCTCTGCTGGCCCGCATCACCTACACCACGTCGCTGACCGAGCTCGCCGAAGCCGACCTGGTCATCGAGGCCGTCCCGGAGAGCCTCGACCTCAAGGCCGAGGTGTTCGCCCAGTTGGACAAGATCGTCGGACCCGGCGCGGTCCTCGCGTCGAACACGTCGTCCCTGTCGGTCACCGAGATCGGCGTGCACACCTCGCGCCCGGGCAAGGTCGTCGGGATGCACTTCTTCAACCCGGCGCCCGTGCTCAGGCTGGTCGAGATCGTCCGGACCGTCGTCACCGAGCCGGACGTGATCGCCGACGTCACCGGGTTCGCCGAGCGCCTCGGCAAGACGCCGGTCGTCATCGGCGACCGCGCGGGGTTCATCGCCAACGCCCTGCTGTTCGGCTACCTGAACCACGCGGTGCGGATGTTCGAGCAGCGCTACGCCACGCGCGAGGACCTCGACGCGGCGATGCGCCTCGGCTGCGGGTACCCGATGGGCCCGCTCGCGCTGCTCGACCTGATCGGGCTGGACACCGCCTACGAGATCCTCGAGTCGATGTACCGGCAGTCGCGCAACCGCCTGCACGCGCCCGCGCCGCTGCTCAAGCAGATGATCACCGCGGGCCTGCTCGGCCGGAAGTCCGGTCGCGGGTTCTACACCTACGAGGGCCCGGACTCACCGGTCGTCGTCGACTCGGCGCCCGGCGTCGCACCCGTGGACCCCGGTGAGGTGCGGGCGGTGCGGGCGGTCGGCGTGATCGGCACCGGCACGATGGCGACCGGGATCGCGGAGGTGTTCGCCAAGCGCGGGTACGACGTCGTGCTCCGCGCCCGCACCACCGAGAAGGCCGAGGCCGCGGTGGCGCGGATCGCGAAGTCGGTGAACCGGGCGGTGTCGAAGGGCAAGCTGTCCGAGGCCGACGGCGCCGCCGCGCTGGCCAGGATCACGCCGGTCGCCGGCTTCGACGCGCTGTCCGATGTGGACCTGGTGGTCGAGGCGGTGGCCGAGGACCTCGCGGTCAAGCAGGAGGTGTTCGCCGCACTGGACGCGGTCGCGAAGCCTGGCGCGATCCTCGCGACGACGACCTCGTCGCTGCCGGTGATCGAGTGCGCGGCCGCGACCGAGCGCCCCGGGGACGTGGTCGGGCTGCACTTCTTCAACCCGGCGCCGGTGATGAAGCTGGTCGAGGTGGTGCGCACGATCGCCACCGCACCCGACGTGGTGGCCACCGCGCACGCGGTCTGCGCGGCGATCGGCAAGCACCCGGTGCACTGCGGCGACCGGGCCGGCTTCATCGTGAACGCGCTGCTCTTCCCGTACCTGAACGACGCGGTGAAGATGCTCGAGGCGCACTACGCGCAGGCCGCGGACATCGACACCGCGATGAAGGTCGGGTGCGGGCTGCCGATGGGCCCGTTCGAGCTGCTGGACGTCGTCGGGCTCGACGTGTCGCTGGCGATCCAGCGGACCTTGTTCAACGAGTTCCGCGAGGAGGGCTTCGCGCCCGCGCCGCTGCTGGAGCACCTCGTCACCGCCGGGCGGCTGGGCCGCAAGACGGGGAAGGGGTTCGCGGACTACACCGCTCAGTGACCGCAGCCGCAGGCGCCGCCGCAGCAACCGCCGCCCGCGGGCGCGCCCGCGGCGGAACCGGTCAGCGCGACGGTGGTGAGCAGCTTGACCGTGTCCGTGTGGCCCTCGGGGCAGGTCGCGGGCGCGCTCGACTCGCTCATCGGCCGGTTCACCTCGAAGGTGCCGGTGCATTCGCGACAGCGGTAGGCGTAGGTCGGCATGTGGTCATTATCGGGCAAGGCGTGCGCACGGAGCCACTTTCCTGCCAAGCTGACCATGTGGAGCTGCCAACGCTGTCCGGCCAGGGGCATCTCGCCGAGGTGGTGCCGTCGGTCCTCGCGACGCTGGGTGTGCCCGGTTGCGTCGACACGCTCGGCCTGCCCGATGCCGCCGGCGTCTGTGTGTTGCTGATCGACGGTCTGGGTTCGGAGCTGCTGCGCGCGCACGCCGACGACGCGCCGGTGCTGACCGAGCTGGCGAAGGCGACGCTGACGGTCGGCTGCCCGTCGACGACGGTCGCCGGGCTGGCCGCGATCGGGACCGGAGTCGCGTCGGGGGAGCACGGCATGGCGGGGTACACGTTCGAGGTGCCCGGTTGCGGTGTGCTCAACGCCCTGCGCTGGCGCGAGCACCCCGGTGGCGGCGAGCTGGACCTGCGGCCAGAGGACGTCCAGCCGTTGCCCACGACGTTCGAGCGGGCGGCCGCCGCGGGCGTCGAGGCGGTGGTGGTGGCCGAGGCGAAGTTCGCGAACTCGCCGCTGACGCGGGCGGTGCAGCGCGGCGCGGAGTACCGCGGCGTGTACGCGATGGGCGACCTGGCCGCGGAGACGCTGCGCGCCCTGCGCGAGTCGCCTGGCTTCTGCTACGCCTACCACGGCCAGCTGGACGAGCTCGGCCACCGGTACGGCCCGGGTTCGCCGGCGTGGGTGATGCAGCTGAAGCAGGTCGACCGGCTCGTCGAGTTGCTTGTGGACGGTCTGCCGCCCGGCCGGGTGCTGGCCGTGGTGGCCGACCACGGGATGGTCGCGCTGGGCGCCAACGTGATCGACATCGACGTGACGCCGGAGTTGCGGTCCGGGGTGCGGGCGTTCGGCGGGGACCCGCGGGTGCGGCACGTGTACACCGAGCCCGGGGCGACGGAGGACGTGCTGGCCACGTGGCGCTCGGTGCTGGGTCCGCGGGCGTGGGTGACGCGCCGGGACGAGGCGATCGCGGCGGGCTGGCTGGGGCCACGCGTGAGCGACCGGGTGCGCCCCCGCTTCGGCGACGTGATAGCCGCCGCCCGGGACGACTTCGGGATGCTGCGGCGCACCGCCGAGCCGCTGGAGTCGAAACTGATCGGCCAACACGGCTCCATGACGCCCGCCGAGCAACTGGTCCCGCTGGCGATCGCGCACCGCTGAGCCGCCGGGGGCGGGGTTCGCCGGCCAGTCGCCCACGGTCGTGGCGCTGGGCGCCTGGCCCCGCTGGCGATGGCGCACGGTGGGGGCGTTGACGGTGGGTGCCGTTGGCGGGTTACTCACCGGTGGGCTTCTGAACGGCTGGTGCCGCTGGCGATCGCGCACCGGCGGGGCGCTGAACGCCTGGCCCGCTGGCGATTGTGCACGGTGGAGGGGGGTGGGCGACTGGTTCCCGTTGGCGATCGCGCACCGCTGAGCCGCCGGGGGCGGGGGTTCGCCGGCCGGTCGCCCAGGGTTGTGGCGCTGGGCGCCTGGCCCCGCTGGCGATTGTGCACGGTGGGGGCGTTGGGCGGTGGGTGCCGTTGGCGGGTTACTCACCGGTGGGCTTCTGAACGGCTGGTGCCGCTGGCGGTTGCGCACCGGCGGGGCGCCGAGCGCCTGGCCCGCTGGCGATTGTGCACGGTGGAGGGGGGTGGGCGACTGGTTCCCGTTGGCGATCGCGCACCGCTGAGCCGCCGGGGGCGGGGGTTCGCCGGCCGGTCGCCCACGGTTGTAGCGCTGGGCGGCTGGTCCCGCTCGCGGTTGCGCGCTGTTCAGGGGCCGAGGGACTGGCCCCGCTGGTGATGGCGCACGGTGGGGGCGCTGGGCGGCGGGTGCCGTTGGCGGTTGCGCGCCGGCGGGGCGATGAGTGCTTGGCCCCGCTGGCGGTTACTCACCGGTGGGCTCTGAACGGCTGGTGCCGCTGGCCGTCGCCACCGGCGGGGCGCTGAGCGCCTGACCCGCCGGCGGTCACCGAGCGAGCGGCTCCGCCCCGCCCACCTGGCCCGATCACGACTGACAGGAGCCCGGGCGGAACCGGCGCCTCAGCGGTGGGCAATCGCCAGGAGAGCGAGGCGCGATGCTTCAACGGCGCGCACGGCCCGGTCGGCCGGATTCCCCTTGCCGTGGAATCCCGGCGGCTGGATTTCCGCCAAGCGGGGAGCCGCCTGCCGCCGTCGAACTCCTGTCGGCCGTGTGCCTCGGGCGTGGAATTTCGGGGCTGAGCCGTTCGATGCGGAATCCCCGCCGGCTCAGGGCTTCGGCCGGCGCAGGCCGTCGAGCAGCACGGTGAGCAGCCGCTCGGCCGTCTCGTCGTTGCCTTCCGCGGCCACGCCCACCCCGTGCCCGAGCAGGAGCAGGTCGCGCGGTCGCACGTCGTCGCGGATGGCGCCACTTTCCTGCGCCCGGCTGAGCAGCACCGCGGCGGCGTCGTTGATCAGCGTCTTGCACACGGCGAAGGTCTCGGAATCCCGGTCCATCGCCGCCTTCAGCGTGGCCGCCAGCCCGCGCTTGTGCAGCACGAACGCGACCTGCTCGCGCATCCACAGCTCCAGCGCCTCCGCCGGCTCGTGCTCCTCCAGCAACCGGTGCGCGGCGGAGCTCAGCCGCTCGATGTCGTCGCGGTAGACGGCTTCGATGAGCGTCTCCCTGGTCGGGAAGTGCCGGTAGAGGGTGCCCGCGCCCACGCAGGCCCGGCGCGCGATGTCGTCCAGCGGGGCGTCCGGTCCGTGCTCCCGGAACGCCTCGCGCGCCGTGACCAGGATCCGTTCGTAGTTGCGCCGCGCGTCAGCCCGCATCGGCCGCGGTGCCGTCATGCGCCTCACCCCAAAACCGGACACATTCTCCGGATACCCTTGCGCAACCGGAGACGTTCTCCATATGCTAGCTCCATTGAAGCGGAGAGTCCGTCCGCTTCTGTCGTCCTCTTCGATGGAGACTTCTTGTCCGAGACAACGCTGCCCGCGTCCGGCACGGCTGTCGCCGCGACCGCGGCGCGGCCACGCCCCGGCGTGGTGCTGGCAACCCTGCTCACCTGCCAGCTGATGATCGTCCTCGACATCACCGTCATGAACGTCGCGCTGCCCCGGATCCAGGCTGACCTCGGGTTCACCGCGGCCTCGCTGAGCTGGGTGATGTCGAGCTACACCCTCGTATTCGGCGGTCTGCTGCTGCTCGGCGGACGCGCCGGCGACCTCTTCGGCCGCAAGCGGATGTTCGTCGGCGGCGTGCTGCTGTTCACCGTCGCCTCACTCGCCGGCGGTCTGGCCGGATCGGCCGAGTGGCTGATCGTGGCGCGGATCGCGCAGGGCCTCGGCGCCGCCGCCGCGGGGCCGAGCACGCTGGCCCTGCTCACCACGACCATCACCGAAGCCCGCGCCCGGCTGCGCGCGCTCGCCCTGTTCTCCGGCATGTCCAGCGCCGGGTTCGCGGTCGGCCTCATCCTCGGCGGGCTGCTCACCGAGTGGCTGTCGTGGCGGGCGGTGCTGTTCATCAACGTGCCGTTCGGACTGGTGGTGGCCGCATTGGCGGCCCGGTTCGTGGTGGAGCCGCCGCGGCAGCGGGCACGGCTCGACCTGCCCGGCGCGGTGACCGGGACGGTGGGCGTGGCGGCCCTCGTCTACGGCTTCATCCGCGCCGCCGAGGCGGGCTGGTCGGACACGCTGACGTTGGTCTCGCTGATCGTCGGGCTGGTGCTGCTCGGCGCGTTCCTCGCCGTCGAGGTCCGCACCGCCGAACCGCTGCTGCCGCTGCGGTTGTTCGCCGACCGCAATCGCGCCGCCGCCTACGCCAACTTCTTCCTCGGCCCGATGGCCGGCATGTCGATGTTCTTCTTCCTCACCCAGTACCTGCAGGACGTGCGGGGCATGAACGCGCTCGGCACCGGGTTCGCGTTCCTGCCGATGGCGCTGCTGGTGTTCGCGCTGAGCCGGGCCATCCCGCGGCTGCTGCCCCGGTTCGGGCCCAAGCCGGTCGCGATCGCCGGGACGCTGTCGATGATCGCCGGGGTGAGCTGGCTGACGCAGCTGGGAACC
This sequence comes from Amycolatopsis sp. 3B14, assembly GCF_050958625.1. Lineage (NCBI taxonomy): Bacteria > Bacillati > Actinomycetota > Actinomycetes > Pseudonocardiales > Pseudonocardiaceae > Amycolatopsis > Amycolatopsis sp. 3B14. The sequence continues at coordinate 47,597 of NZ_JBHZEN010000068.1, read as the reverse complement.
GGCACCGCCTACCTGACCGGTGTGCTCGGCCCGATGGTCCTCATGGGACTGGGCATGGGACTGGCCTTCTCACCGCTCAACGTGATCATCATGGGCAGCGTCCCGGCGCGGGACGCCGGCGCCGCGGGCGGTGTGCTGCAGACGATGCAGCAGACCGGTGCGACCCTCGGCCTCGCCATCCTGGTCACCATCTTCGGCACGGCCACGCGCACCGCGACCGGCTCGCCGCACGACGTGCTGGTTACTGGGATGACGGCCGCGTTCATCGGCTCGGTGGTGATCGCGTGCCTCACCTTCGTGGTGGCACTCACCTTCCGCCGCGACGCGGACCGCGCCGCGTAGGCGTTACCGTGGCCGGGTGCCCCGCCGCAACCGACCACACCGTGGCCGCCCCGACGCCGACCGCGCCGGGGCGGCTCCCGGTTGGGCGCACGCCGAGTCCGGTCCGGACGGTGACTGGCTGGTGCGCAGCGTCCCGGGCAGCCAGGCGACCAAGGTGTACCGCTGCCCCGGGTGCGACCACGAGATCCAGCCCGGCGTGCCGCACGTGGTGGCCTGGCCCGCCGACGAGCTCGGCTCGGTGGCCGATCGCAGGCACTGGCACCGCGCCTGCTGGGACGCGCGCGGCCGCCGCGGCCCGACGCGCAAGCGTTTCTAGGCCCGCCGCGCGTCTTCAGGCTTCGGGAGCTTCCGGAAGTGGCGGGAGACGGCGCCGTCGTAGAAGGTTTCGGTGTAGGCGGTGAACCCCAGCCGCTCCGCGACGCGCAGTGACGGCTCGTTGGCGATGTTCACGCTGATTTGCACCGGAAACTGCGGCAGCTCCCGCTCCGCCCAGTCGACCACCGCCCGCGCCATCTCGGTCGCGTAGCCGCGACCCCACGCCTCGGGCCGGAAGCGGTAGTAGAGGTTCAGCAGCCGGGCGCCGCCGAACTCCAGGTGCTGCAGCCCGCCGATGCCCGCGACCCCACCGGTGGCGAGCGACACCACCGCGAGGTAGCCGAACCCGTGGGCCTTCCAGTGCTCGAGCCAGGCCGTGAGCTTGACCTCGGTCTCCTCCTCGCCGGGCGGCGCGGGGTGGTAGCGGTTGGTCCGCGGGTCGGTTTGGATCTCGACGACGTCGTCCCGGTCCTCCGGGCCCAGTGGCCGCAGCAACAGGCGGTCAGTGCGGATCTCCCGCCACTCGACGCTCACAGGGCGACGGTAGCGCGCCGGTCCAGCACAATCTCGGTATGGCTGATCTTCCCCTGGTCCTCCTCCACGCCTTCCCGGTGGACGCCCGCATGTGGAACCCCGTCCGCGGCGGTCTGACCACCCGGCACCGGCTGATCACGCCCGACCAGCGGGGCCTCGGGCGGACGCCGCTGCCCGGGTCCGACCGCGAGCCCAGCCTCGACGACGCCGCCCGGGACGTGGTCGCCCTGCTCGACAAGCTCGAACTGGAGCAGGTCGTGCTCGGCGGCTGCTCCATGGGCGGCTACGTGACCATGGCCGTGCTGCGCGCCGCGCCCGAGCGCGTCGCCGGGCTGGTCCTCATCGACACGAAGGCGACCGCGGACGCGCCGGAGGCGGCCCAGGCCCGGCGGGACCTCGCGCAGCGCGCGGAGTCGGAGGGCGTGACCGGCTGGCTCGCCGAGGCCATGCTGCCGAACGTGCTCAGCGCCGAGACCCGCGAGACCCGCCCGGACGTGGTCGAGACGGTGCGCGACCTCATCGACAGCCAGCCCCCGGCGGGTGTGGCATGGGCAGCCCGCGCGATGGCCGACCGGCCGGACTCCACCGCGCTGCTGGCCGCCACCGACGTGCCCGCCCTGGTGATCGTGGGCGAGGACGACGGACTCACCCCACCCGACGGCGCCCAGGCGATGGCCGAGACGCTGCCCAGCGGCGAACTGGTGGTCGTGCCCCAGGCCGGGCACCTCACGCCGCTGGAAGCGCCGGCCATGGTCACCGAGGCGATCCTGGGCTGGTGGCCCTTCGTGTGAAGGTGCTCGGCGGAGGTTCGCGTCGCCTTTGCCGATCACGGGGAAGTCGGCCGGCTGCTGGGGAGTCGTGTCCGTCGGCCGCCGGGCTCACAGCGCTGGGGGTGCCGGTGGTGGTCGCCGGGTTGGGCTGAGGCCCTTCGAGTGAGGGCGTCGGGTGTGGGCGCGTTGCCCTTGCCGGTGACGGGTAGTCCGCTGGCTGTTGCGTGGTCGTGCCCTGACGGCTGTCATCTGACGGCGGTGGAGGCGCTGGCCATGGTCACCGAGGCGATCCTGGGCCGGTGGCCCTTCATGTGGATCCTGGGCTGGTGGCCCTTCGTGTGAAGGTGCTCGGTCGTGTTCGCCGCGTTCGCAGGTTGCGGGGAGAGTCGGCTGGTTGATGCGGGGCAGTCGTGTCCGATGGCGGCCACCTCGCGGCCCGGGAGGCGCCGGTCATGGTCATGGAGGTGATCTTGGGCTGGTGGCCCTTCGCGTGACGGTGTTCGGCCGAGATGCGCGCTGCGTCGCCGGGCAGCGCGCTGGGGGAGAGTCGCTGCCCACCGCGGACCGTCGCGCGCACGGTGCCGCCGGGCGGCAGCGCGCAAGCCACCCGGCGCCGGAACGCCCCCTGCGCGTCCCAGCCCGCCTCGAGCGGCTCGCTGATCCGGCGACCAGCACCCACCCGGCTAATTCAGTTGAGAAACATCAACGAACTCCTCCAGGGCCCCGGCGTCGCCGAGTACCTCGACCTCTTCGGGGCCCTTCCGGCGCCACAACAGCAGCAACAGGTCCGACGCCGTCCCGCGCACCGCCGTCGTGGCCTTGCGGTGCTCGCCCGTCACCGACCAGCCCGCGGCGGACGGCCGGACCAGCCACTCGCCCGGACCGTCCGTCGCGTGCAGGTGCACGCCCGCCCGGAAGCCGGCCGGCGGGGCGTCCGGGAGGAAGAACCGCAGGAACTCGTCGATCCCGTCCACCGCGAGCTCCCGCTCGATCGGTTCGTCCCGCCCCGCCGCCGACAGCGCGTCCCAGCAGTGCACCGCCGTCTCCTGGGCCATCCGGCGCTGGATGAACCCCGCGTCCTTCCGCTCCGCCCACGTCCACCTGGGCTCGGCCGGATCGAGCGCAGCCAAGGCGCCGGCCAGCGCCTCGACACCCTCGGCGAACCACGTCACCAGCTCGTCGTCCGCCGGCCGCGGCGGTTCCCGGTAGTCGTCCGGCCCGGGAACCGCTCCGGACGCGATCTGCCGCCAGAACCAGTGGACCTCGCCGGTGTGCCAGACCAGCTCGGCCACGTCCCAGCCCGGGCACGCCGCCACCGGCGCACGCAGGTCTCGCACCGCTTCCGCCAAGCGGCCGCCGTCCCTGCGCAACGCCGTGAGGTACCCGGACTTCTCCATGCCCGGAAAGCTAGCGGGACCCACCGACAGTTTTGAATCGCCGCAGGTCAGCCTGCGCTTCCGGCAACCTGTCCGGGAAGCGGCGCGCGATCGCGAACCGCCAGCACACCCCGAACAGGTCGCGCAGCCGCAGCCAGGGCGCCAGCTCGTCCGGATCCGGCGCGCCGGGGTACGCGGCGACCGCGGCGCGGCCGTCCAGCCGCGTGGTCAGCGCCAGGCATGCCAGGTCCCAGAGGACCGGCCCGGCCCAGGTGTCCTCGAAGTCGACCCAGCGCGGCCCGCTCGCCGTGGCCAGCAGGTTCCCCGGGTGCGCGTCGCCGTGCAGAGCCTGCGCCCGGCCGTCCGGCAGCGCCGCCTCCAGGGCGTCGACCTCATCCGCCAGCTCCACCGGCAGGTCGAACCGCGCGATCCAGGACCGGGCCTCCGCCAGCGGCCCCGGCGCGTCCAGCGGATCGCGGAAATCCCGCAGCGCGGCGTGCAGTTCGGCCAGCGACCAGGCCACCTCGCCGGGCGCGAAGACGTGATCCGGGTCGTGACGTGTGAAACGCCACAATGTGACCGGAAGACCGTTCGCGACGTGCGGACCTGGGCTTTCGAACGGCGGCACGACCGGTGCGTCCCGCATCTCGAGGAACGACGAGAGTGCCACTTCGCGCGCCAGCGACTGGAGCACCCCAGGCCGCGCGACCAGCGTCGTCCCGGGCACCCTCGCCACGACCGCACCCAGCCTCACCAGCACGTTCGACCGCGTGGCCAGCACTTCCGGGTGCTCGGTGGGCAACCGGAACCGCTGCCCGACCTCGACCGCGGCCGCCACGGCGGCGGTCGTGTGGCGGTCTTCCATGGCGTGATCTTCCCAGCCGGTGCGCACCTGTGTCGGGGGCGAGGGATACGATCCGGACTGGTCGCGTCGCCGCGGCCGCTGACACACCGAAGAGGATCTTGGAGGCAGGAGTGACAGCCGTAGCCCCGCAGCCGATTGTCACGCGTCCGTACCCGGCGCGACAGGAGGCCAAGGGTTCGTTGCTGCTGCGGTTGTTCCGCACGACGGACCACAAGCAGATCGGCATCATGTACCTGGTCACGTCGTTCGCCTTCTTCATGGTGGGCGGCGCGATGGCGATGCTGATCCGCACCGAGCTGGCGCGCCCAGGGCAGCAGTTCCTGTCGCAGGAGCAGTACAACCAGCTGTTCACCATGCACGGCACGATCATGCTGCTGCTGTACGCGACCCCGATCCTGTTCGGTTTCGCGAACTTCGTCATGCCGCTGCAGATCGGTTCGCCGGACGTGGCGTTCCCGCGGCTGAACGCCTTCTCCTACTGGCTGTACCTGTTCGGCGGCATCATCACCGTCTCCGGCTTCCTGACCCCGGGGGGCGCCGCCGACTTCGGCTGGTTCGCCTACACCCCGCTGTCGGACGCCATCCACTCGCCGGGCATCGGCGCGGACATGTGGATCGCCGGCCTCGCGGTCTCCGGTCTGGGCACCATCCTCGGCGCGGTCAACATGGTCACCACGATCGTGTGCCTCCGCGCGCCCGGCATGACCATGTTCCGGATGCCGATCTTCACCTGGAACATCCTGGTCACCAGCATCCTGGTGCTGCTCGCCTTCCCGATCCTCACCGCGGCGCTGATGGGCCTGATGGCCGACCGGCACATCGGGGCGCACGTGTTCGACCCGGCCAACGGCGGCGTGATCCTCTGGCAGCACCTGTTCTGGTTCTTCGGGCACCCCGAGGTGTACATCGTCGCGCTGCCGTTCTTCGGCATCGTCTCCGAGATCATCCCGGTGTTCTCGCGCAAGCCGATCTTCGGCTACAAGGGCCTGGTCTTCGCGACGCTGGGCATCGCGGCGCTGTCGGTCGCGGTGTGGGCGCACCACATGTACGCCACCGGCGCCGTGCTGCTGCCGTTCTTCTCCTTCATGACCTTCCTGATCGCGGTCCCGACCGGTGTCAAGTTCTTCAACTGGATCGGCACCATGTGGAAGGGCCAGCTGAGCTTCGAGACGCCGATGATCTTCTCGGTCGGCTTCCTCGTGACCTTCCTCTTCGGTGGTCTGACCGGCATCCTGCTGGCCGCCCCGGCCATCGACTTCCACGTGTCCGACAGCTACTTCGTGGTGGCGCACTTCCACTACGTGCTCTACGGCACGATCGTGTTCGCGACCTTCGCAGGCATCTACTTCTGGTTCCCGAAGATCACCGGGCGGATGCTGGACGAGAAGCTGGGCAAGCTGCACTTCTGGACCACGTTCCTCGGCTTCCACGGCACCTTCCTGGTGCAGCACTGGCTGGGCGCCGAGGGCATGCCGCGCCGCTACGCCGACTACCTGGCCAGCGACGGCTTCACCACGCTGAACACGATCTCGACCATCGGCGCCTACATCCTGGGCGCGTCGACCCTGCCGTTCATCTACAACGTGTTCAAGAGCTACCGCTACGGCGAGCTCGTCACGGTGGATGACCCGTGGGGCTACGGCAACTCGCTGGAGTGGGCCACCTCGTGCCCGCCGCCGCGGCACAACTTCACCGAGCTGCCCCGGATCCGGTCCGAGCGCCCGGCGTTCGAGCTGCACTACCCGCACATGGTCGAGCGGATGCACCACGAGGGTGAGATCGGCTTCTTCGGCAAGCCGAAGGTCCACGCCGGGGTCAAGGCCCCGTCGCAGGCCCTCACCGACGCGGTCATCCCGGGCGACCACGACAAGGACAACGCGAGCGAGCAGTGATCCGCGGCGTCCGGGTAGGAACGAGACCATGACGCCGGTGCTGATCACGACGACCGGTCCGGACAAGCCGGGCGTCACGTCGGTGCTCTTCGCCGCTCTCACGCGGCACGGTGTCGAGATGCTTGACGTCGAACAGGTCGTCATCCGCGGCCGGCTCACCCTCGGTGTGCTGGTCGCGGTGGCCGACGACCCGGAGGGCTTGCAGGAGTCCGTCGAGCAGGCGATGGCCAGCGTGGCCATGCACGTCGACGTCCGGGTCGGGGACGAGATCGGGGAAGACCCGTTCGCCCCCGCCCGGCAGGGCTCGACGCACGTCGCCGTGATCCTCGGGCGGCCGCTGACCGCCCGCGCGTTCACCGACTTCGCGGGCAGGCTGGCCGCGCTCGGCGCCAACATCGACGCAATCCGGCGCATCGCCGACTACCCGGTCACCGGGCTCGAGGTGCACCTGTCGGTCGCGGACGACACCGAACAGGCCGACACCGAGCTGCGGGCCGCGGTCGCGGACGTCGCGTCCGCGGGCGGCGTGGACATCGCCATCGAGCGCGGCGGGCTCGCGCGGCGGGCCAAGCGCCTGATCGTGTTCGACGTGGACTCGACCCTCATCCAGGGCGAGGTCATCGAGATGCTGGCCGCGCACGCCGGGGTCGAGCCGAAGGTCCGCGAGATCACCGAGGCCGCCATGCGCGGTGAGCTGAACTTCACCGAGTCGCTCGAACGGCGGGTCGGCCTGCTGGCCGGGCTGCCCGAGTCGGTGCTCGACGAGGTGGGCGAGCAGATCCAGCTGACCCCGGGCGCGCGCACCACCGTCCGGACCCTCAAGCGGCTCGGGTTCCGCTGCGGTGTCGTGTCCGGGGGGTTCACGCGGATCATCCAGCCGATCGCCGACCAGCTCGGGCTCGACTTCGTCGCGGCCAACGAGCTGGAGGTGGTGGGCGGCAAGCTCACCGGCCGGGTCGTCGGCGAGATCATCGACCGGGCCGGGAAGGCGACGGCGCTGCGCCGGTTCGCCGACCACTACGGCATCCCGCTCGCCCAGTGCGTGGCGGTCGGTGACGGCGCCAACGACATCGACATGCTCAAGGCGGCCGGCATGGGGGTCGCGTTCAACGCGAAGCCCGCTCTGCGCGAGGTCGCGGACACCGCGCTGTCCCACCCGTACCTCGACGCCGTGTTGTTCGTGCTCGGCGTCAGCCGCGCGGAGGTCGAGGCCGCCGACGCGGCCGACGGCCTCTCGCTCGCCCGGCCATGAGCGTTCTCGACCCGCTGGCCGCCAGGTACGCCACCTGGCTCGGGTTGCCCGCGGAGGAGACCGCCCTGCCGGAGGCCTCGCCCGAGCAGGTCCGGGCGATGCCGGTGATCCTGCGGCTGGAAAAGGCTGAACCGCCGTCGCGCACCCCGCTGCTCGAAGCCGCCGCCACCGCGGCGCTCGCCGTCTGCCTGGACGAACGCGCGCAGCCAGGCGGGGAGTGGCACGAGCCGGTGCACGACTGGGTCGCCGGGCACATCCGGAAGGTCGCCCGCCGAGCGCGGGGCGCGCACTGGGTCGCGGCGCAGGACTTCCCGGGCGTGACCGTTTCGGTCGAGGGAGCCGAGGTCCGGGCGCTGGTGCCGGGCCGCGTGGTCGACGTGCCGAAGGAGATCAGCCGCCTGCAGATCTCGGGCAGCGACCTGCCGCCCGACGAGCCCGGGCCCGCCCCGGACGACCTGCCGTTGCTGCTGCTCAACCCCGAGGTCGCGATGACCGTCGGCAAGGCGGCCGCCCAGGTCGGCCACGGCACGATGATCCTCGCCTCGCTCCTCGGCGACGACGAACTGGCCGCGTGGGCCGAGCGTGGCTACGCGTGCGCGGTGCGGACCGCGACCGTGGACCAGTGGAAGCAGTTGCACCCGGGAGACGACCCCGCGGCGGCCTGGCGCGAGCGGCGGGTCGTCGCCGTGCGGGACGCCGGGTTCACCGAGGTCGACCCCGGGACCGTCACGGTCCTCGCCCAGTGGCGTTGACCCCGATCGAGGAGTGCGAGTGAGCCTGGACGTCCGCCGCGAGGGCGAGCACGAGTTCGTCGGGCGCAACGAGCGTGGCGCGACAGTGCGGATCGGGCGGAAGGGCGCGCCCGGGTCGTTCTCGCCCGCGGAGCTGCTGCAGATCGCGGCGGCCGGCTGCGCCGCGGTGACTGCCGAGGAGCTGATCACCCGCCGGACCGACGCGCCGCTGCGGGTTGCGGTGACCGCCGACCGCCGCGAGGGCGCGTCCGAACTGGACGCGGTGCACGTGCTCTTCGACGTCGACCTGTCGACACTGGCGGACGACGAGCGGGAGAAGCTGGTGGCCGCGGTGGACCGGGCCGTCGAGCGGTTGTGCACGGTGTCGCGGACGCTGAAGAAGGGGATCCCGGTGACTGAGGAGTTCGCCGGTGGACCGGAGGACGGCTCGCGCCGGTAGAACAGGCGGGGGCTGGCGGCTGGGGACGCGGGCCCTCACGTGAGTGCCCGGCCTGCGCCGGGGATGGTTCGGGTGCGCCGAGCGCGGAGCTTCGCGGCACTGGCGGGGAACTCGCGCTGCTGACTCCCGCCGCTGAGGGTGGCGCTCGCGGCGCTGGGCGTGGGGCTCGCGCGGCTGAAGGTGGAACTCGCGCGGCTGATGGTGGAACTCGCGGTGCTGGCGGTACGGCTCGCGCCGGTGGGCGTGGGACTTGCGGTGCTGGGGGTAGGGCTCGCGCCGGTGGGCGTGGCTCGCGCCGCTGAATGTGGGACTCGCGGTGCTGAGGGTCGGACTCGCGGGGGTGGGCGGGGATTCGCTTCGGTGAGCGTGGGAGTCGCGGCGGTGAGGGTGGGAGTCGCGGCGGTGAGGTGGGGCTCGCGCCGGTGGGCGTGGGGCTCGCGCCGCTGAGTGTGGGACTCGCGGTGCTGAGGGTCGGACTCCCGGCGGTGGGCGGGGATTCGCGCCGGTGAGCGTGGGAGTCGCGGCGGTGAGGGTGGGAGTCGCGCCGCTGAGGGTGGGAGTCGCGGCGCTGGGCGTGGGGCTCGCCGTGCGGGAGGTAGAACTCGCGCCGGTGTGCGCGAGTGGGGGACCGCGCGCACGGTGTGGGGCGCGCGAGTGGGGGCTCGCGCGCGGCGTCGGGCTCGCGCAGGGGAGGGCCGGCGTCAGCCGGCGGCTGCGTCCAGGCGTTTGAGCGCCGCTTTTGCCACCTCGGGGTCGTACGTCGGCCAGAACGGGGGGAGTGAGGAGCGCAGGAAGCCGCCGTAGCGGGCCGTTGCCAGGCGGGAGTCCAGCACCGCCACCACACCCTTGTCACCGACCGAGCGGTGCAGCCGTCCGGTGCCCTGCGCCAGCAGCAGCGCCGCGTGGGTGGCCGCCACCGTCAGGAAACCGTTGCCGCCGCGGGCTTCGACCGCCCGCTGGCGCGCCGACTGCACCGGGTCGTCCGGGCGGGGGAACGGGATCCGGTCGACGATCACCAGCTGCAGCGACGGCCCCGGCACGTCCACGCCCTGCCACAGCGACAACGTCCCGAACAGGCAGGTCCGCGGGTCCTCCGCGAACTTCGTCACCAGCAGCGAGGTGGTGTCCTCGCCCTGGCACAGGATCGGGAAGCCGACCCTGTCCCGCAGCTCCTCGGTCGCCTGCTTCGCCGCGCGCATCGACGAGAACAGGCCCAGCGTCCGGCCACCAGCGGCCTCGATCAGCGACGCGATCTCGTCCAGCGTCTTCTCGCCGAGACCGTCGCGGCCCGGCGGCGGCAGGTGCTTCGCCACGTAGAGGATCCCGTTGCGCCGGTGGTCGAACGGCGAACCGACGTCCAGACCGGACCACTTCAGCTCGTCGTCGTCCGCCGGCGGGGCCTTCTCCGTCGCCGTGCCCTCCGCGGCGACCACCCGCGCCTGCGACGGCGGCAGCCCCCACTGCCGCGCCAGCGTGTCGAACGCGCCGCCCAGCGCCAGCGTCGCCGACGTCAGCACCGTCGTCTTCTGCGCGAACACCCGCTCCCGCAGCAACCCGGCCACCGACAGCGGCGCCACGTGCAGCATCGGCGGCCTGCTGCTGAACGAGAACTTGTCGTTGGACAGCCACACCACGTCCCGCTGGTGCGCGGTGTCCTCGGCGAACGCGTCCAGCAGCCGCACCGCGGTGTCGTGCACCTCCTCCAGCTGCGAGCGCGCGAGCTTGCGGGCCGTGGCCTCCTCGACGTCCTCCTTGCGGTCCGAGCCCAGCGCGCTCAGGCACGCGTGCGCGCCGTCCCGCACCGCGGCCACCGCACCGCCCAGCGCCTTCGGCAGCGTGTCCAGCCGCCCGGCCGGCATGTCCTCCAGGATCATCGCCAGGCCCTCGGAAGCCTCCTGCAGCCGGTCGGCCGTGTCGGCGTCGATCAGCTTCCCGCAGCGCCGCACGGCCACCGCGACCGCCGACGACGTCAGCTCGCCCGTCGCGACCGACGTGACGCGGTCGACCAGCTCGTGCGCCTCGTCGATGATCACCAGGTCGTGCTCCGGCAGCACCTGATAGCCCTGCAACGCGTCGATCGCCAGCAGCGCGTGGTTCGTGACCACCACGTCCGCCTTGCCCGCTTCACCGCGCGCCCGCTCCGCGAAGCAGTCCTGGCCGATGGGGCAGCGCGCCACGCCGAGGCACTCCTTGGCGGTGACCGACACCTGCCGCCACGCCTGCTCGGTCACGCCGGGCACCAGCTCGTCGCGGTCGCCGGTCTCGGTGTCGGAGGCCCACTCGCGCAGCCGCGTGACCTCCTTGCCCAGCCGTGACACCGCGAACGGGTCGAACAGGGCCGGGTCCTCCGGCTCCTCCGGCGCGCCGGAGTCGAGGCGGTGCAGGCACAGGTAGTTGCGGCGGCCCTTGAGGATCGCGAACGTCGGCATGCGGCCCAGCGGCTTCTTCAGCGCCTTCGCCAGCCGGGGCAGGTCGCGGTCGACGAGCTGGCGCTGCAGCGCGATCGTCGCCGTCGACACGACCACCGTGGTGTCCTTCTCGACCGCGTGCCGGATGGCCGGGACCAGGTACGCCAGCGACTTCCCCGTGCCGGTGCCCGCTTGCACGGCCAGGTGCTCGCCGGTGCGGATGGCGCGGCCGACCGCCTCGGCCATCTTGACCTGCCCCGGGCGCTCCGCTCCGCCGAGCGCCTCGACAGCGGTCGTGAGGAGCTCGTTGACACCGGGGAACGCAGTACGGACGGCCACCAGGACACGGTACCGGGGGCCACCGTCAAGACCGGGCCACCGCCCCGCTCCCGGCAAGTCCGGGATCCACTCGTCCGGGTGGCATCCGGCCGGGTGGGTCAGGGTGCCGCCGCGACCTGCCGATTGTCGAGGAGGCATTTCTCAGGCGAAAGGAGCGGCTCATGAAGCGGGCCAGGCGGATCGTGGCGGCGGCGACGCTGTTCGGGGCGGTGGTGGCCGTGCCGGCGACCGCGCAGGCGCAGGCCGAGGCGACCGGCGCCGGTTCGGTGGGTGCGGTCGACATCACGGTCGACGGCGTGTCGGCCCACGCGGACCCGATCGCGCCGTGCGTCGTGGACACGACCGCGGAGGGCCGCACCGACCCGATCACCGTCGGCACCCGCACGAAGTACGGCCTGGGCAGCACCACCTGCACCCGCAACGCCGACGGCACGGCGAGCGTGAAGGTGACCGGGCAGCGGTTCGAGACGAGCGTGCTGCGGCAGTTCGGCGGGCCGGTGATCAAGGCGAGGACGTTCGGCGCGGGCTGCAACACCACGGCCAATGGCAGCAACGGCTACATGTCACTGGGCACCGTCACGGGCATCATGGTGCCGGAGAACATCCCGCCGAACCACGTGATCACCATCCCCGGCGCGACGCCGGGCGCGCCGCCGATGGCCGAGGTCGTGCTGAACGAGCTCGTCGTGCCGGTGCCCGCCGACGGCAGTCTCACGACGAACGCCATGCACATCAAGCTGTTCCCGCAGGGCGGACCGGCGTCCGGCGACATCCTCGTCGGGTCCGCGAGCTGCTCGCCGTTCGGGCTCTGACGGCTCAGGCGTAGCGGTCGGCGGTCGCCGCCAGCCGGGACGCGCGGTTGCCCAGCTCGTCGAGGCGGCCGCCGTCCAGGGCGTCGCCGAGCAGGGGGGATCCGACGCCGACCGCGAGGGCGCCCGCGGCCAGGTAGGCGTCCACATCGGACAGTTCCACCCCGCCCGCGGGCACCAGCGGCACCTCCGGCAGCGCGGCCTGGACCTCCTCCAGGTACCGCGCCCCGCCGGCGGTGGCCGCCGGGTGGAGCTTCACCGCGGCCGGGCCGTAGCGCCAGGCCGCGTCCACCTCGGTGGGCGTGAGCGCGCCGCACACGATCGGCAGCGCGTACTCCTGCGCCCGCCACAGCACGTCCGGCGAAAAGACCGTCGTCGCGATGAAGTCCACGCCCGCGGCGGCACACCGGTCCACCGCGGCCACCGTGCGCACCCCGCCGGCGCCGATCAGCGCGTCCTGACCCAGTTCGGCCTGCAGCACGCCGATCGCGTCCAGCGCGCCCGGCGTCGCCAGGTCGACCTCCAGCACACCGAGCCCCGCCTCGTAGAGGACCTGGCCCGCGTCGGCGAACCAGGACGGGTCGTCCGCGCGCAGGATCGCCACCACGCGGCCGGTCGCCAGCCGCTCCCGGAAGCGGTTGTTGTGCTTGCGCAGGACGGTGCGCATCAGCCGACCCGCGGGGTGCCCACGAAATCCACGTCCGCGGCCCGCAGCTGTTCCAGCGCCTTGTCCACGGTCTCGCGCGCCACGCCGGCGGTGAGGTCCAGCAGGACCCGCACCGAGAACCCGGCCGCGGCCGCGTCCAGCGCGCTCGCCCGCACGCAGTGGTCCGTCGCGATGCCCACCAGGTCGACGTCGGTGATCTGCCGCTCGCGCAACCAGTCGACGAGCTTCTCGCCGGCGTCGGTGTGGCCCTCGAACCCCGAGTAGCCGTCGCTGTACTGGCCCTTCGAGAACACCGCGGTGATCGGCCCGACGTCGAGCGCCGGGTGGAACGACGCGCCCGGAGTCCCGGCCGCGCAGTGCCGCGGCCACGACCGCACGTAATCCGGGTTCTCGCTGAAGTGCGCGCCCGGGTCGATGTGGTAGTCGCGGGTCGCGGCGACCGCCGAATAACCACCGCGCGCGAGGTGCTCGGTGATCTTCGCGGCCACCTCGGCCCCGCCGGTGACGGCGAGTGCGCCGCCTTCGCAGAAGTCGTTCTGCACGTCGACGACGATCAGTGCCCTGCTCATCACGCCTCCTGAGGGAAGACGGTGGGGATCGCGGGTTCGCCGCTGGAGAGCTTGAGGCCCTCCCACGGCAGGCTGACCAGGCCCTCGCGCAGCCGCTGGCGGCTGTCCTCCAGCGTGGGCAGGCCGTCGACCGGCTTGCCGCCGCGCACCAGCGGGATCGGCAGCTCGCGGTCGTTCTCCCCGGCCTCGGGGCGCTGGCCGGCCGCGTACACGACCTCCTCCAGCGCCGTCCCGGTCGGCTTGTGGCGGCGCAGCGCGGACTTCTCCCCACCGCGCGAGGCCTTGTTCTCGCTGCGCTTGGCGACCGGGCGGCCGTCGACCTCGACCAGCTTGTAGACCATCCCGGCGGTCGGCGCGCCGGACCCGGTGACCACCGACGTGCCGACGCCGTAGGCGTCGACCGGCTCGGCGCGCAGGGCGGCGATCGCGTGCTCGTCGAGGTCGCCGGACACCACGATCCGGGTGTCCTTCGCGCCGAGCGAGTCGAGCTGCTCGCGCGCCTTGCGGGCCAGCACGCCCACGTCGCCGGAGTCGATGCGGATCGCGCCCAGCTCCGGGCCCGCCACGCGCACCGCGGTCTCGATGCCGCGGGTGATGTCGTAGGTGTCGACCAGGAGGGTGGTGTCGGTGCCCATCTTCTCGACCTGGGCGCGGAAGGCGTCCTCTTCGCTGTCGTGCAGCAGCATGAACGCGTGCGCCACCGTGCCGCGGGTCGGGATGCCGTAGCGGCGCCCGGCCTCCAGGTTCGACGTGGTGGCGAACCCGCCGATGTAGGCGGCGCGCGCGGCGGCGACCGCGGCCATCTCGTGCGTGCGGCGGCCGCCCATCTCGATGATCGGCCTGCCGTGCGCGGCCGAGGACATGCGGGCGGCCGCGGAGGCGATCGCGCTGTCGTGGTTGAGGATGGACAGCGCGACGGTCTCCAGCAGGACCGCCTCGGCGAAGGTCCCCCGAACGGTGAGGATCGGCGAGCCCGGGAAGTACAGCTCGCCCTCGGGGTAGCCGTCGACGTCGCCGCCGAACCGGTAGTTCGCCAGCCAGGACAGCGTGTCGTCGTCGACCACGGCGGTGGCGGCGAGCTGGTCGAGCTCGGCGTCGGTGAACCGGAAGTCGGCGATCGCCTCCAGCACGCGCCCGGTGCCGGCGACCACGCCGTAGCGCCGCCCGGCTGGCAGGCGGCGGGCGAAGACCTCGAACACACACTGGCGGTCGCCGGTGCCGTCGGCGAGGGCGCTGCCCAGCATGGTGAGCTCGTAGTGGTCGGTCAGCAGGGCCGTGCTGCCGTGCGTCTCGGGGAAACCCATGGGATCAGACTATGAGGTACTTGCGCGTTCGGCCGAATCACCCGAACAGACCCACCACCGGTCCACGCAGTGCCGGTTCCGTGACACCATGGGGCGCATGACCACGCCTGTCGCATCCGAACAGACGCAGGTTGAACCACTCGGCACCGAGGCAGGCGCCGAAGACCAGCCGTGGCAGACGATCGTCTGGAACGACCCGGTGAACCTGATGTCGTACGTGACGTACGTCTTCCAGAAGCTGTTCGGCTACAGCCGCGACCACGCCACCAAGCTGATGCTGGACGTGCACCACAAGGGGCGCGCGGTGGTGTCCTCGGGCACGAAGGAGAAGGTCGAGGCGGACGTGACGAAACTGCACGCCGCGGGACTGTGGGCGACGATGGAGCACACTTCGTGAGGGGCTGGCAGCGCAAGGGCGGCCGCGTGCACGCCGGGTTCGAGCAGCAGGAGGCCGCGGTGCTGCGCGGCCTGGTGAGCCAGCTCGAGGACATGCTGCGGGCGCGCGCCGAGGAGGCGCCGCAGGACCCGCTGGCCGAGCTGACCGGCATCCGCACCGGCCCGTCGCAGTCGCCGGACGACCCGGTGCTGTCCCGCCTGCTGCCGGACTACCACAAGATCGACCCGGACACGCCGAGCCAGGAGGTCCTGGACTCGGCGAGCGCGCTGCGGTCGCTGCACGAGCCCGAGCTGGTCGACGCGAAGGTCGGCGTGGCCGCGGTGGTCATGGAGACCCTGCCGCGCGACGGCGGCGACGTGAGGCTGACCTACGAGCAGGCCGACGCGTGGCTGTCCGCGCTCAACGACGTCCGGCTGGCGCTGGGCACCGCGCTCGACGTCACCGAGGACATGCCCGACGAGCTGCCGGAGGACGATCCGCGCTCGCCCCACCTCGGCGTCTACCACTGGCTGACCTGGGTGCAGGAAAGCCTGGTCCAGGCACTGACGGCGTGATCACGGACGTGCCGGGGGTGCTGGTCGGGCACCACCACCGGATCGGGGACGGCTGGGCGACCGGCACGACGGTCGTGCTCGCGCCGCCGGGCACGACGGGCGCGGTCGACCAGCGCGGCGGCGCGCCTGGCACGCGTGAGACGAACCTGCTGGAGCCGGAGAACCTGGTCCGGTACGTCGACGCGATCTGCCTGTCCGGCGGCAGCGCCTACGGGCTGGCGGCCGCGGACGGGGTCATGCGGTGGCTGGCCGAGCGGGACCGCGGGTTCCAGGTCGGCGTCGAGCCGCACGAGGTCGTGCCGATCGTGCCCGGCGCGGTGATCTTCGACCTGCCGCGGTCGGATTGGGGCAACCGGCCGGACGCCTCGTTCGGGTACGCCGCCTGCGAGGCGGCGGGCACCGCGGTCGAGCAGGGCTGCGTCGGCGCGGGAGCGGGGGCGGCGGTCGGCTCGCTGAAGGGCGGGACCGGCACGGCGAGCGAGCGCGTGGGCGACTTCGTGGTCGGGGCGCTCGCGGTGGTCAACGCCCGCGGCGAGGCGGTGTCGCTCGACAGCGGCCGCCCGTACGCGGCGGACCACGAGGTGGCGGGCGAGTTCGGGGTGCGCTGGCCGGACCGGGCGGCGTCGGTGCCCGGGCGGGAGACGGACCTGAACACCACGATCGGCGTGGTGGCGGTCGACGCGGACCTGTCGAAGGCCGAGTGCCGCCGCCTGGCGGTGGCGGCGCAGGACGGCCTGGCCCGCGCGGTGCGCCCGGCGCACTCGATGTTCGACGGCGACACGGTGTTCGCGCTGGCCACGGGCGCGCGAGACCTGCCGGCGGCCGAAGGCCCCTTCGGCGTGACCACCCGCGCGGCAGCACTGGACGAGCTGTGCGCGGCGGCGGCGCGGGTCTTCGCGCGGGCGTGCGTGCACGGGCTGGTGAGCGCGGTGGGCGTGGCGGGCGTGCCCGCGTACCGGGACGTGTGGCCGGAAGCGTTCGAGTAACGCGGCTGGTCACGGAGCGATCTGATGGCCGTGAGCGCAGAGCAGGCCTGGGCGGTCGTGGTGCACGACCACATGAACTCCTCCCCGTCGATCGCCTACGCGATCCACGAGGTCTTCGGCCTGCCGTTCGAGCGCGGACTCGAACTCGTGGAAGACGTCATCGAGCACGGGCGCGCGGAACTGACCCGGTGCGCCGGGCGGGAGCAGGCCGAGGAACTGGTCGCCCACCTCCAGGTGCTCGGCCTGCACGCGACGCTGCAGGGGCGCTGAGGTGGACTTCCTGAACGCCGTGCCGGGGGAGGGCGGGCACGTCCTGGTCGAGATGTCACCCAACGTCGCCGAGTGCCTGTACGCGATCGGCCGTGATCTGCTGACCGCCCTGGAGACCGGCTACCGGGGCAGGCGGCGGCTGCGGGACGAGGACCTGTTCCCGGACGCCTACCAGCTCATCCGCGACAGCAAGGCGTTCCGCGAGCGGCACGGCGCGGCGATGCGGGAGAGCGTGACCGCGGCGGTGCGCGCGGTGGTACTCAACTACCGGGGGCAGACGGTGTTCACCCTGGACCGCGCCTGGCTGCGGGCCTGGTTCACCATGGTCGCCCACGCCCCCGCCCTGTACGTGCGCAAACCGCGGTGGACGGTCGGCGCCTGGACCCGGCTGCCGGTCACCGAGAACGAGGTCCGGCTCTTCTGGTTGCACTACACGCAGGCCGCGCTGGCGCAGGCGTGCGCAGTCTCACTCTGTGAACCCCCGGTGTCCGGCACGTAAGATGTCCGTCGTGCTTCGGATCCGCCGTGAACTCGTCGACGAGATCGTCGCCCACGCTCGCCGGGACCACCCGGACGAGGCGTGCGGCGTGATCGCCGGGCCCGAGGGCTCCGACCGCCCCGAGCGGTTCATCCCCATGCTGAACGCGGCGCGTTCGCCGACGTTCTACGAGTTCGACTCCGGTGACCTGCTCAAGCTCTACCGCGAGATGGACGCGAACGACGAGGTCCCGGTCGTGATCTACCACTCGCACACCGCGACCGAGGCCTACCCGTCACGCACCGACGTGTCCTACGCCTCCGAGCCCGACGCGCACTACGTGCTGGTCTCCACCCGCGACCCCGAGACGCACGAGTTCCGGTCGTACCGGATCGTCGACGGGGTCGTCACCGAAGAGCCCGTGGAGATCACGGAATAACGCCGGGCAGCCCGACGTCAGACCTGGAAGAAACCCAAGCGGAGGTAGTTACCCATGGCCGTGACCGTGTCCATCCCCACCATCCTGCGCACGCACACGGGTGGTCAGAAGTCGGTCGAGGCGGCCGGCAAGACCGTGGCCGAGGTGATCGACGACATCGAGTCGCGCCACGGCGGTCTCAAGGCCCGCCTGGTCAAGGAGGACAAGCTCCACCGCTTCGTCAACGTCTACGTCAACGACGAGGACGTGCGCTTCGCCGGCGGTCTGGACGCCGAGGTCAAGGACGGCGACACGGTCACCATCCTGCCCGCGGTGGCCGGCGGCGCCCGCTAGGCCATGGCCCGGTACGAATCGCTGCTCGAAGCCCTCGGCGGCACGCCGCTGGTGGGGTTGCCCCGGCTGTCCCCGACGCACGACGTGCGTCTGTGGGCGAAGCTCGAGGACCGCAACCCGACCGGCTCGATCAAGGACCGGCCCGCGCTGGCCATGATCGAGGCCGCCGAGCGCGACGGCAGGCTGCGCCGGGGCTCGACGATCCTCGAACCGACCTCGGGCAACACCGGCATCTCGCTGGCGATGGCCGCGAAGCTCAAGGGCTACGGCCTGGTGTGCGTGATGCCGGAGAACACCTCCGCCGAGCGCAAGCAGCTGCTGCAGGCCTACGGCGCGCGGATCGTGTTCTCGCCCGCCGCGGGCGGGTCGAACGAGGCCGTGCGGCGCGCCAAGGAGCTGGCGGAGAAGAACCCGGACTGGGTGATGCTCTACCAGTACGGCAACCCGGCCAACCCGGACGCGCACTACCGCACGACGGGTCCCGAGCTGCTGAAGGACCTGCCGACGATCACCCACTTCGTCGGCGGCCTCGGCACCACGGGCACGCTGGTCGGCGTCGGCCGGTACCTGCACGAGCAGAAGCCGGACGTGCAGATCATCGCCGCCGAGCCGCGCTACGGCGAGCTGGTGTACGGGCTGCGCAACCTCGACGAAGGGTTCGTGCCGGAGCTGTACGACCCGGAGGTGCTCAACGGCCGCTACTCGGTGGGCGCCTACGACGCGCTGCGCCGCACGCGTGAGCTGCTGGAGCACGAAGGCATCTTCGCCGGCATCTCCACGGGCGCGGTGCTGCACGCGGCGCTCGGCACGGCCGAGAAGGTCGCCGCGAAGGGCGAGAAGGCCGACATCGCGTTCATCGTCGCCGACGCCGGGTGGAAGTACCTGTCCACCGGCGCCTACAGCGGCACGCTGGACGAGGCCGCCGAGCGCCTCGACGGGCAGCTCTGGGCCTAGGACCACGCGCGAACGCCCCTCTCCCCGGCTGGGAGAGGGGCGTTTTCGCTGTTCAGGCGCTCGGCGAGACGATGTCGGCGGACAGCGGGGCGACCGCGCCGATGATCGTGTTCGTGGTCTCCTCCGGTACCCCCGCGGCCAGCAGTGACTCGGTGAGGTGCTTGGCGACCAGGTCGAAGTGGTGCTGGGCGATGCCGCGGCCACGGTGCACGTCCTTCATCGACCGGCCCCGGGACTCGTCGGGCCCGCCGAGCGCGGCGGCGAAGAACTCGACCTGCATGCCCTTCAGGCGCGGCAGGTTCGTGCCCGTGAAGAAGGGCGCCAGTTCGACGTCGTCGAGCACCCGCTCGTAGAAGTCGTCGACCACGGCGATCAGCGCGTCCTGCCCGCCGATCTGTTCGTAGATGCTCGTCACGCGTGTTCCTCCAGGCAGTGGTGGTCACCTGGGACCAGCGAACCGGAGCGCGGTTTCTACCAGGTAATACCGGTGTCAATTCAGGGTTTTCACCCGATTCCGCAGGCCCGCGGCGCTCGTACCGTGGAGTCATGAGCACGCTGCCCGCACCCCAGGCCGACCAGGCGAAGCGCGTCCTGCCGGCGAAGCCGATGACCGCCGCGCTCGTGGTGCTGGCGTTCACCGCCCTGCTGTACCTCGTCGAGGGCGTCGACGTCGTGCTGGACAACCGGCTCGACGCGGAGGGCATCGCGCCGCGCTCGCTCGGCGGGCTGGACGGCGTGGTGTGGGCGCCGCTGCTGCACGGCAGCTGGGCGCACCTGCTGGCCAACACGCTGCCGGTGATGGTGTTCGCCTTTCTCGCGATGGCGAGCGGGATCGCCCGGTGGGCGCTCGTGACGGCCACGATCTGGCTGGTCAGCGGCCTCGGCGTGTGGCTCACCTCGGAGCCGGGCACGATCACCATCGGCGCGTCCGGGCTGGCCTTCGGCTGGCTGGCCTACCTGCTGGTACGCGGGCTGTTCAACCGCGCGTTCTGGCAGATCGCGCTCGCCGCGGTGTTGTTGATCGGATGGGGCGGGATGCTGTGGGGCGTGCTGCCCGGCCAGCCCGGCATCTCGTGGCAGGCGCACCTGTTCGGCGCGCTCGGCGGGGTCCTCGCGGCCTGGTTCGCCGCGCGGGCCGGCCGGAAGCGGGCGGTACCCTCGAAGCCGTGAGCAGTCGTGAGGCCCCGATCGGTGTGTTCGATTCCGGAGTCGGGGGCCTCACGGTCGCCCGCGCGATCCTGAACCAGCTGCCGTCCGAGCAGCTGCGCTACGTCGGGGACACCGCGCACAACCCGTACGGCCCGCTGCCCATCGCACGCGCGCGGGAACTGGCGCTGACCGCGCTGGACAAGCTCGTCGCGGACGGGGTGAAGGCCCTGGTCATCGCGTGCAACACGGCGTCCGCGGCGTGCCTGCGGGACGCGCGCGAGCGCTACGACGTGCCGGTGATCGAGGTCGTGCTGCCCGCCGTGCGACGGGCCGTCGCCGCCACCCACACCGGTCGCATCGGCGTGATCGGCACCGAGGGCACGATCCGCTCCCGTGCCTACGAGGACGCCTTCGCCGCGGCGCGGGACGTGTCGGTCACCAGCGTCGCGTGCCCCAGGTTCGTCGACTTCGTCGAGCGCGGTGTCACGTCCGGCCGCCAGGTGCTGGGCCTCGCGCAGGGGTACCTCGAACCGCTGCTGCGCGCCGAGGTCGACACGCTCGTGCTCGGCTGCACGCACTATCCGCTGCTCACCGGGGTCCTGCAGATCGTCATGGGGCCGGACGTGACGCTCGTGTCCAGCGCCGAGGAGACCGCGAAGGACGTCGTCCGCGTGCTCACCGAACAGGACATGCTGGCCGAACGGGACACGCCGCCCCAGCACGAGTTCATCGCGACCGGCTCGCCGGAGCCGTTCGTCCGGCTCGCGCAGCGTTTCATGGGATTCGCACCCGGCGTGCTCTCGCCGATCAGCGCCTGAGCTGGCAGGGTGTTGTCCCGTGCGACTGACGATCCTCGGTTGTTCGGGCAGTGTTCCCGGCCCTGGCCAGCCCGCGTCCGGCTACCTGCTCGAAGCGGACGGTTTCCTGCTCGGTCTCGAGTTCGGCAACGGCGTGTTCGCCGAGCTGCAGCAGCGGCGTGACCCGTTCGACCTCGACGCGCTTGTGTTGTCGCACCTGCACCCGGACCACTGCGCGGACTTCAGCGCGCTGACCGTGCTGCGCCGCTACCACCCGGCCCCGCCGTACGACACCACCGCGCGCCGTCTCCCGGTGCACGCCCCGGCGAACGCGCCGCTCCGGCTCGCGATGGCCTACGCCCCGAACGAGGCGGAGCTGGCCGAGACCGACCTGTCCGACGTCTACGAGTTCCACGCCCTGTCCGGCGAGCCGGTGAAGATCGGCCCGTTCGAAGTCACCGCGATCCCGGTGGTCCACCCGACCGAGGCGTTCGGGTTACGGGTGCGGCACGCCGGCCGCACGCTCGCCTACACCGGCGACACCGGGCCCTGCGACGCGCTCGCCGACCTGGTCCGCGATGTCGACGTCCTGGTGGCCGAGGCGTCCTGGACCGACGCGGAGGACCGGCCGCCGGGCGTGCACCTGTCCGGCAAGCAGGCGGGCGAGCTGGCGCGGGACGCGGGTGTGGAGCGGCTGCTCATCACGCACGTCGCGCCCTGGAGCGACCGGGATGCCATCCTCGCCGAGGCGCGGGCGGTCTTCCCCGGCGCGGCGCTCGTCGAGCGCGGCGCGGTCTATGACGTCTGAGGCCCGCCGCAGCGCCGCCCAGCAGGCCAGCCCGATCGGGATGATCAGCCAGCAGGACAGCAGCCGGTAGGTGAGCACCGCCGCGGCGGCGGCCGGTTCCGCCGCGCCCGCCGAGACCAGCCCGGTAAGCAGGCTGACCTCGATGACGCCGATCCCGCCCGGCGTGAGCGGGATCTGCCGCACGAGCTGCACCGCGAGGTAGAGGGTGGCCAGTTCGAGCACGCCGAGGCCGATGCCGAAGGCGCGGGCCGCCGCGATCAGGCACACGAGGTCGCCGAGCCAGTTCGCGGTGGCCGCGGCCAGCGCGAGCAGCCAGTGCCGGGGCGCCACCGGGCCGAAGCGGCGGGGGATCAGGGTGACCACCAGCACCGACACCGCGACGAGGACCACACCGGCCGCCGGGTGGATCGCGGCGAGGGCGCCGGTCCCGTACAGCAGCGCCAGGCCCAGAGCCGAGAGCACGCCGGAGAGCACCATCACCGCGGCAGCCGACTTCCGGTCCGCGCCGCCCGCCCGGAACTGCTGGAACGCGTAGGCGGCGGACACCGCCGAACCCGCGGGGAGGCTGATCGAGATGGCGGACCGGCTGTAGGACAGGGCCAGGATCCGGCGGCGCTGCAGGGTCACGCCGAACGCGGTGAGCAGCCGCCGTTGCTGGCGCGCGAACATCCCCATCGACACGAACTCGGCGGCCGCCGCCACCGCCAGCCAGCGTGCATCCGCCTGGCGGAGCGCGGAGCCGATCTCCCCTGGCGAGGGGACGCGGTCGCGCAGGGTCAGGACCACGATCGCCAGGACGGCCGCGAGCCCGAGGGCCTGGAAGAGTCTGCGCCGCATCACGCACCCCCTAATTCACCTTACGATGAATTCTCCGCGCGGGTACGCGTTTGTCAACATGCGCTGAATTACACCGGGAGGTAGTCCTCGGCCAGCGCGTCGGCGTAGGCGGCGAACAGGGCCAGGAAGTTCAGCGTCCCGCCCGGCGCGTCGAACTCGGCGAGGTCGTAGGCCAGGTGCGAGCCGCGGCGGGCGGGCACGTCGTTGGTGACGTCGGTGAACCAGTCGAGGAACGTCAGCTGCCGCTGGTCGCCCGGGCCGACCGGCGGGGTCAGCAGGTCCAGCAGCATCGGGCGGCTGCGCAGCGTCCAGCGGTAGAACTCGGAGAACTGGTAGAAGCGCTCCTCGGCCGGGGTGGCGGCGAGGCCGTGCGCCCGCTCGGCCAGCGCGACGCCGTACTCGGTGGAGGCCTGCTCGGCCTCGCTCCACGCGCGGTCGTGGGCCGAACGGGCCGTCAGCCTCCCGTCACGCAGGCGGGTGAGGTAGCTCGCCCACAAGGTCGCACCTGGGTTGCCGAAGGTGTCCGTGCTGTCCCCGCGGGCCAGTGCGATCCCCCGCTCGATGCCCTCCAGGATCCCGGCATCCACATAGGACACCCAGCTGCCCGGCGCGCCCAGCCCGCGGTCGGCGAAGAACTCCAGCACCCCCTCGATGTTGCGCCAGCGCGGCGCGTGACCGGGGACGACCTCCGCCGCCGGACCGGCCGACAGCGCGCGCACGAACTCCAGGCGCTGCGCGATCGTCATCCCGTTGATGTCCTCGGTGGTGCAGGTCAGCGTGTCGGCGCAGGTGGTGGTGGACGCGGTGGCCGGGGCGGCGGTCAGGCACAGCAGGCAGGCGAGCAGGGTCGCGAAGGCGGCGCGCATGAACAGGCACAGTAGCGGGGTTCTACGCTGCACGCGTGGTGCGAAAAGACGGCAGGAACGACGACCAGCTCCGCGACGTGAAGATCACGCGGGGATTCCAGCAGTGGCCGGCCGGCTCGGTGCTCATCGAGTTCGGCAACACCAAGGTGCTCTGCGCGGCGAGCGTCAGCGAGGGTGTGCCGCGGTGGCGGACGGGATCGGGCCTCGGCTGGGTGACGGCCGAGTACGCCATGCTGCCCTCGGCCACGCACGACCGCAGCGACCGCGAGTCGGTCAAGGGCCGGATCGGCGGGCGGACCCACGAGATCAGCAGGCTGATCGGCCGCTCCCTGCGGGCCTGCATCGACCTCGCCGCGCTAGGCGAGAACACGATCCAGCTCGACTGCGACGTGATCCAGGCCGACGGCGGCACCCGCACGGCCGCGATCACCGGCGCCTACGTGGCGCTGGCCGACGCGGTCACCTGGCTCGCGGCGGCCGGACGGCTGGCTGATCCGCAACCGCTTTCCGCGATGGTGTCCGCGGTCAGCGTCGGTGTGGTGGACGGGCGCGTGCGCCTGGACCTGCCCTACGAGGAGGACTCGCGAGCCGAGGTCGACATGAACGTCGTCGCCACCGACGCCGGGACGCTGATCGAGGTGCAGGGCACCGGCGAGGGCGCGACCTTCACGCGCTCCACTTTGGACAAGATGCTGGACCTGGCGCAGACCGGGTGCGCGGAGCTGACCCGGCTGCAGACGGCGGCGCTGGCCGAGCCGTACCCGTACGAGCTGCCGGAGCCGGCCACGGGCAAGAAGAAGGGCTCGAAGTGAGCCGCGTCCTGCTGGCCACCCGCAACGTCAAGAAGCTCGGCGAGCTGCGGCGGATTCTCGCGGCCGAGGGTGTCCAGGGGCTGGAGGTGGTCGGTCTCGCCGACGTGCCGGAGTTCCCCGAGGCGCCGGAGACGGGCGCGACCTTCGAGGAGAACGCGGTCGCCAAGGCCAGGGACGCCGTCGCGGCCACCGGCCTGCCCGCCATCGCGGACGACTCCGGGCTGACGGTGGACGCTCTGAACGGGATGCCCGGCGTGCTGTCCGCCCGCTGGGCCGGACGGCACGGCGACGACCAGGCGAACCTGGACCTGGTGCTCGCGCAGCTCACCGACACCCCGGACGAGCGCCGTGGCGCGGCCTTCGTGTGCGCGGCCGCGCTGGTGCTGCCAGGCGGCGAGGAGACGGTGGTGCGCGGCGAGTGGCGGGGCAGGCTGACGCGGAAGTCGCGGGGCGCCAACGGGTTCGGCTACGACCCGATCTTCGTGCCGGAGGGGGAGACCCGGACGTCGGCGGAGATGGAGCCGGCGGAGAAGGACGCGTCGTCCCACCGCGGCCGCGCCCTGCGGGCGTTGTTGCCTGCGTTGCGGGAGCTGGCGGGGCGCTGAGCTTGGAGCCCGGGAGCCACCCTGCCGGATGGCTCCCGGGAGATCAGGCGGCCGCCGGGAGATCGGCGGACACGAGGCGGAACGACACGGTCTGGCCCGGCCGCGCCTGGGCCATCACCGGCAGGTCGTCGGTCAGCACCACACCGATGACCGGATATCCGCCGGTCACCGGGTGGTCGGCGAGGAACACCAGCGGCAGCCCCGAGGGCGGCACCTGGATCGCGCCCGGCACCATGCCCTCGCTGAGCAGCTCGCCCTCGCGGGCCCGCTCCAGGACGGGGCCGGTGAGCCGGACGCCGACGCGGTTGCTCTCCGAGGTCACCTCGTAGGTCGCAGTCGCGAAGGTCTTCAGCGCCTCCGCGGTGAACCAGTCGTCCCGCGGGCCGGGCATCACGCGCACGGTCAGCGCGAACCCGGCCGGGTCGGGCACCGGCGCGACCTCGACCGAGGGCAGCGGGCCGCACTCGTCGTCGCCGATCGGCAGCTCGTCGCCCTCGCTCAGCGCGGCGGGGCCGAGCCCGGCCAGCAGGTCGGTCGAGCGGGACTCCAGCACCTTGTCCACGCCGATCCCGCCACGCACGGCGACGTAGGTGCGCAGGCCCGAGGTCGGCGCACCCAGCGTCAGCTCCTCGCCGGGCCAGACGGTGAACGGCGCGTTCATCGCCTCACCGCGGCGGCCCCGCCGGATCGGGCACGGCGCGCCGGTCACCACGACCCGCGCCACCTGCCGGAACCGCAGCACCAGGCCGCCGAACGTGGTTTCCAGCACCGCGGCGCCGTCGAGGTTGCCGACGAGCCGGTTGGCCAGCGCGGCCGACCGCCGGTCGGCCGCCCCGGACCGGCCGACCCCCAGGGCGGCCAGTCCGGGACGTCCCAGGTCCTGCACCGTGGTCAGCGGACCCGGCCGCACCACCTCGATCATCGAACCTCCCGGAAGCGGATGCGGGTGCCGGGCCGCAGCAGGGCCGGCGGACGGCGGGCCGGGTCCCACAGCGGGACCTCGGTCCGGCCGACCAGCTGCCAGCCACCCGGCGAGGACCGCGGGTAGATGCCGGTGAACTCACCGGCGATGGCGACCGCCCCGGCGGGCACGTGCGTCCGCGGCGTGGCCCGCCGCGGCAGGTGCAGTTTCGGGTGCAGCCCGGTCAGGTAACCGAAACCGGGCGCGAACCCGCCGAACGCCACCGTGTACTCGGCGGCGGTGTGCATTTCGACGACGCCGTCCGCGCCGAGTCCGGTGTGCTTGCCGACCTCGGCCAGGTCGGCGCCGTCGTAGTACACGGGGATTTCCACCAGTTCGCCGCGCATCGCCTGGGCGGGCACCGGTTCGGTGCCCGTCAGCAGCTCCACCAGCTCACCGGCGCCGATCACGGCCGGGTCGAAGCGCACCAGGAGGGTGCGCGCCGCAGGCACCAGTTCCGTCACGCCGTCGGGACGAGGGTCGGACAGCGCGGAGTACAGGCCGAGCACCGCGTCGATCCCGCCGGTGTCCCCGACGTCGACCAGCAGCGCCTGGTCCCCGCATCGCCGGATGTTCATGCGAAGCTCCGCACCTCGACCCCGGCCGACACCAGGGCGGCCCGGGCCGCGGTGGCCAGTTCCACCGCGCCCGGGGTGTCGCTGTGCACGCACAGCGAACCCGCCTGGAGGGGGATGACCGTGCCGTCCACGGCCACCACCTCGCCGTCCCGCACCAGCCGGACGCACCGCCGCGCCACCTCGTCCGCGTCGGTCAGCACCGCCCCCGGCTCGCGCCGGGGGAGGAGCCGCCCGTCGGGCGAGTAACCGCGGTCGGCGAAGGCCTCCGCGATGGTGGTCAGCCCGGCTTCGGCGGCACGCGCCAGCCACCGGGACCCGGGCTGCCCGAGCACGGGCAGCGTCGGGTCGTACTGCCACACCGCCTCGGCCACCGCGCCTGCCTGCTTCTCGTGCGTGGCGATGGCGTTGTACAGCGCGCCGTGCGGCTTGACGTAGGCGATCTCGCCGCCCGACGCGCCGGCCAGTGCGTCGAGCGCACCCAGCTGGTAGAGGATTTCGTCGATCAGTTCGACGGGGTCCACGTCGAGGAACCGGCGGCCGAACCCGGCCAGGTCCCGGTACCCGACGTGGGCTCCGATGGTGACCCCGCGCTTCACCGCCGCCTCGCAGACGTGCCGCATGGTCGAGGGGTCACCGGCGTGGAAGCCGCAGGCCACGTTGGCGCCGGTCACGACGTCCAGCAGGGCTTCGTCATCGGCGATCCGCCAGGCGCCGAACCCTTCGCCCACGTCGCAGTTCAGGTCGATGGTGGCGGTGGTCGCGGGGGCGCTCATCGTGCGACTTCCACCGTGTCGGCCGAGGTGACGACCGGCTCCTCCTCGCGCGCCCGGCGGCTCAGGGCGACACCGATGCCGGTGACGATCGCGGTCACCAGGACGTAGAGCGCCACGGCGAACCACGAGTCGTACGCGTCGAGCAGGGCGGTGAAGATCAGCGGAGCGACAGCGCCACCGACGACACCGGCGAGGGTGTAGGCCAGTGAGCTACCCGTGTAACGCAGGCGCTCGGAGAACTGCTCGGTGATCATCGCGGCCTGCGGGCCGTAGAGCAGAGCGTGGATCGCCAGCGCGACGACCATGCCGACCGCGATCGCCAGGTAGGACTTGGTGCCGGCCAGCGGGAAGAACAGGAACGGCCAGACACCGGCGGCGATGGTGCCGATCGCGTAGAGCTTGCGACGGCTGACGCGGTCGGAGAGCGCACCGGCGGCCGGCATCAGGAACAGCTGGAACGCCGAACCGATCATGACGGCGGTCAGGCCCTGGCTGCGGCTCATGCCCAGCTCGCTGGTCATGTAGGTGAGGACGAAGACGGTGAACAGCGAGTACAGGACGTCCGGGCAGATGCGGATCAGGATGCCGGCGATCAGGGCACGCGGCTCCTGGGTGAAGACCTCCTTCAGCGGGGCCTTCGGCTTCTCGCCGCTCTCCGCGATCTTCTTGAAGACCGGGGTCTCCTCCAGCTTCATCCGCAGCCACAGACCGAACAGCACCAGGACACCGGACAGCAGGAACGCGATGCGCCAGCCCCAGGACTCGAACGCGGCGGTGGTCATCACCGCGGCCAGCAGCGCGATCACACCGTTGGCCAGCAGGTTGCCCGCGGGCGGGCCGATCTGGGCCGCCGAGGCCCAGAAACCGCGCTTCTTGGGATCGCCGAACTCACTGGACAGCAGTACCGCGCCGCCCCATTCACCACCGACACCGACACCCTGCGCGAACCGCAGTGCCACGAGCAGCACGGCGGCCCAGCCGCCGATCGCGGCGTGGGTGGGCAGGACGCCGATGAGGAAGGTGGCGATACCGGTCAGCAGGAGGGTGAACACCAGGACCTGCTTGCGGCCCAGCTTGTCGCCGAGGCGGCCGAAGATGAACCCACCGAGCGGGCGGGCGAGGTAACCGACGGCGTACGTCGAGAAGGCCGCCATGGTGCCGGCGAGGCTGTCACCCGAGGGGAAGAACAGCTTGCCGAACAGCGTCGCGGCCGCCACGGAGTAGGCCGCGAAGTCGTAGTACTCCAGAGTGGTGCCGGACAGGCTAGCCACGAACGCGCGGCGCAGTGAGCGCTTGTCCGTGGGCTCAGTCGAAGCGGTCATCACGGTGTCCATCCATCGAAGGGGAGTGAGGTAGGTCATGAAGTTAGGGATTGTTGAACGATCCGTCAATACTTTCGAGGAACATCGACACCGCTTCGAAGCGTCTGGATAGACTTTTCGTAGAACAAGTCGCAGGTTGGACCGTCCTTCGATGGACTGGTTAAGTTTCCGTTACACGGTCCGACCCCTGAAAAACCGGAGGCCCAGCGTGACCACCGACGCCGAGTCCATGGGCTCGATCCTCAGCACCGGGCTCGAAGCCGACCGCCTGTTGCTGGGCCGCACCAGCACGGCCGAACGGCTGGCGGACATCCTGCGGGGGCGCATCACCGAGGGCTTCTTCGAGCCCGGCAGCCGGCTCTCCGAGGAGGCGATCGGCGGGGCGCTCGGCGTCTCCCGGAACACCCTGCGGGAGGCGTTCCGGCTGCTCACCCACGAGAAGCTGCTGGTGCACGAGCTGAACCGGGGCGTCTTCGTGCGGCGCCTGTCGGTCGAGGACGTCATCGACCTGTACAAGGTGCGCAAACTCGTGCAGTGCGCCGTGCTGCGGGAGATCACCAGCCCGCCGGGCGACAAGCTGCAGGCCGTCGAGGCCGCGGTCGCCGACGGGGAGGACGCGAAGAAGCGTCAGGCCTGGCGCGAGCTGGGCACCGCGAACATCCACTTCCACCAGGCGCTGATCACGCTCGCCGGCAGCCCACGGGTCGACGAGCTGGTCCGCGGGCTGCTCGCCGAGCTGCGGCTGGTGTTCCACGTGATGGCCGACCCGCAGCCGTTCCACGAGCCGTACCTGGAGCGCAACCGGGAGATCCTGGAGACGCTGCGCACCGGCGACGGCCTCACGGCGGAGCGTCAGCTGGCCGCGTACCTCGACGACGCGGAGGAGCAGCTGGTGGAGGCCTACCGCCGGGTGATGTGAGCGCGGTTCCGGCGCGGGCGGCACTGCGCCCACGCCGGAAGCGGGGTCAGGCGGAGATCTTGAGGTCCTTCAGCAGCTTGGCCACGTGGCCGGTCGCCCGGACGTTGTACATCGCCTTCACGATCGTGCCCTCGGGGTCGATCACGAACGTCGACCGGATCACGCCCTGCACGATGCGCCCGTAGTTCTTCTTCTCGCCGAACGCGCCCCACTCCGTGAGCACCGTCTTGTTCGGATCGGACAGCAGCGGGAACGTCAGCTGCTCCGCTTCGGCGAACTTCGCGAGCTTCTCCGGCTTGTCCGGCGAGATGCCGAGCACCTGGTAGCCGGCGCCGTCGAGGTCGCCGAGGTTGTCCCGGAAGTCGCAGGCCTGCTTGGTGCACCCCGGCGTGCCCGCGGCCGGGTAGAAGTAGACGACGACGTGCCTGCCCCGGAAGTCCGACAGCGAGACCTGCTTGCCCGTGCTGTCGGGAAGGGTGAAGTCGGGGGCCTTGTCGCCGGCGGTGAGCCGCTGCGGGTCAGTCATGCCCCGAGCGTATCCGGGCGGCGGTCAGGCCGGACCGCAGTACACGGCGATGACCGGGCTGGTCGCCGTCGGGCGCAGCGTCAGCCGCATCTCGGCCGGCTCCGGTGGCGCGGTGAAGGCCAGGTTCACGCGCACGTCGCGCCCGGGCTGCACGTCCTTGCCCGCGTCGACGATGCCGCTGTAGCCCTGGGTGGAGTCCACGACCTGCTTCGACGCGACGTCCCCGACGGTCGCCGACACGCTCAGCCCGGACAGCCGGTACGGCTGGTCGCCGTCGTTGCGGATGATGATCTCGAACGCCACCGCCCGGTCGCTGCGCGGATACGCGCTGTTGCTGGGCTTGAACGGTTTCGGCGCGGACACCGACACCGCGACCCCGTCGTCGAACCGGTACTGGCCACCGAAGTCCAGGGTGCGCAGCGCGGGGACCGCCTGCTGGATCGCGACGTCACCGCCGGTGCTCGTCGACCCGCCCTCGACCTGCGCCGGCGCACCGCAAGCGGTCACCGCCACCAGGACGAGAGCGGCCATCGCGTGCCTCGGGGTGCGCACAGGGGCCACTTCCTCACATCTTCGGCTGCCCGGCCGGCTGGTCCGTTCGGGGTAGGTATTTCCGCCGGGCGCGCTCCACTCTGTCCCTAGTCGCGGGCGGGTGCGAGTCACGGCGCGGGGTTGACGCGGACCTGGTGTCGGGCTGTGGCCGATCCGTGATCGGCGGGCCACCAGCCGTGATCGCGCTCACCCCGGCCGGGTCACACGGCCATCGCGAGGAAGAGGATGAACGTTCCGCAACCGACCAGCCAGGCGACGATCAGCCAGCCGAAGTCGCGCCAGGGGTCGACCGTGTGGTTGTCCTCGCCCGGCACGTACACGCCACGTTGCTCGAACCAGTCCGCCACGCTGCTCACCCACGACAAGGGGTTGCGGCCCGCCACGCTGTCACCTCCGGAACTGCGCGATGCGGCTCACAGTATCGGGTCGCCTCAGCCATCGACTCGTCACGGTGTGTACGACATTTGGCCTAATGGCTGTGACCTCGATCACGACCTGAAGCAACGAACTGATAACAACAGTAATCATGTCGCGGGCAGTAAGCGGATTTGGAGAGGTTCAGCGTGACGAGCGACGACAAAGACACTCGACCGAGTGCCACGACGCGGCGGATCAGCGTCGCGGAGTTGCTGCGCAGGGAAGGCGTCACGCAGGAGTTCACCGCGATCAAGCTGCCGAAGGAGCCCGTCGACGACTCCGGCATCACCCCGGAGATGGCCGACGCTCCCACCGTGCGCATCCCAGCGGCCAGCATCCTGCGCCGCGAGAGCGAGCCGGGCAGCCGGTGGGACAAGCGCAAGGCGGGCCGCATCGGCGCCCTCGCCGCCGGTGTGGCGGCGCTGGCCGGGGTCGCGGTCAGCACCCTGACCACCGGGCAGCTGCACGACGCCGCCGCGCCGGGCGGCGCGGGTGGCGGCCCGGACACGAGCACCGGCCACACGCCGACCAGCACGATCGCCGCTCCGCAGCAGCAACTGCTCGCCAGCAGCACCCCGACCTCGACCAGTGCCGAGCTGCCGCCGTCGGGCAGCGCGTCGTCGCAGTCCCAGACGCCGGCCGCGAAGAACGGGACCAGCAGCGCGAGCAGCCAGGCGCGCACCAGCCAGTCGACGGCCGGTGGCACGACCGCGGCGCCGACCACCTCGCAAGCGGCCCCGGCGCCCGCCGTGAGCACGACGACCGGCTCCGGCAGCGCCCAGACCACGTCCCCGGAGGCGACCACGTCGCCGGAGACCACGACCGAGCCGACCTCGGAGCAGCCCAGCAGCTCGCCCGGCACGACTCAGCCGACCACCAAGAAGAACGGCGGCCTGCTGGACACCGTGGGCGGCCTGGTCGGCGGTCTCCTCGGCGGCTGACCGCCCCCCTGACGCGGCGAAGGCCACTCCCGGCGGGAGTGGCCTTCGGTCTGTTCAGCGGGGCATCCGTCGCCAGATCGCACGCGGCAGCAGCTGCATCAGGAAGAACACCGGCCGCAGCACCGGCGGCACCCACACCTCTCCCCGTCCCCGCCGCAGCGCCCGGACCGTCGCCGTCGCGACCTGTTCCGGCGTGCTGGAGAACGGGGCGGGCGACATGCCCTCGGTCATGCGGCCGATGACGAAACCCGGGCGCACCAGCAGCAGGCGCACCCCGCTGCCGTGCAGGGCGTCGGCCAGGCCGCTCGCGAACCCGTCCAGCCCGGCCTTCGCCGAGCCGTACACGTAGTTCGCCCGCCGCACCCGCACCCCGGCGACCGAGGAGAACACCACGAGCTGCCCGCTGCCCTGCGCGCGCAGCAGGTTCGCCAGCTCGGTCAGGATGCTCACGTGCGCGACGTAGTCCGTGTGGATCACGGCCATCGCGTGCGCCGCGTCCCGTTCGGCCCGCTCCTGGTCGCCCAGGATCCCGAACGACACCACGACCGTCTCGAGTGGACCGTGCTCGGCGACGATCCCGTCGAGCACCTCGCGGTGCCTGGCCACGTCGTCCGCGTCGAACTCGACGCGGACCACTTCCGAAGCGCCGGCCCGGCGCAGCGACGCTTCCTCGGAGTCGAGGTCGCCGCTGCGCCGGGCCGCCAGCACGAACTTCCGCCCGCCGTCCACGAGTTTCCGTGCGACGGCGAGCCCGATCTCACTGCGCCCGCCGAGCACCAGCACCGTTCCGCTCACGCGGGGCAGTCTGCCCGACGGTCAGTGCGCGGTGCGGCCCGACCGGTGCATCCGCCAGCGCGACGGGCGGTGGTGGCCGGTCCGCGGTTCTGCCGCGGTCTGCTGCGGCACCGGCCGGGTCGGGACGTCCGCGTTGCCCGGCACGTTCTCGTCGGTGATCGGCAGCCGCATCGCTGCGGTGTCCACCTCGCTGTCGTCGACGTGCACCCGCTTGCGCGCCGGCATGATCGCCATGACCAGGCCCAGCAGGGCGGCCAGCACGTGCAGCCAGTTGTCGGCGGCGTCCAGGTTGAGCGGGTTGCCCAGACCGGACACCGGATTCGACGAGATGACGCCGGTGATCATCAGGCCCCAGACCGACGCCAGGCCGTACCCGATGAACAGGATCCAGCCGAACAGCCGCGCAGACGGCGAGGCCGCCGCGCACAGCAGGCCGAGCACGCCGATGACCGTGTGCACGAGATTGTGCAGCGGGTTGATCATGAAGCCCACGATCGTCTGGTGCTCGTTGCTGGTGAAGCCGCTGAAGCCGGTCCGCAGGAACCCGGCGATGCCGAGCACGAGGAAGAGCAGGCCGATCAGCGCGGCGAGCACCTGGACGGGTTGCATTCCGGATTTCCGGACGCGGGCATCTTCCGGGAAAGACATGTCGCCTGTCCCCTCTATTCGATGATGTGTGCCCATCGGGTTACCCGGGGGCCGAATCGGGCAAACTCACCGCACGAGCCGCCCGAGCAGGGCGGATGCGACGGCGATGGCGACGGCGGCGGAGCCGGCGAGCACCCCGAAATCCACCCATACGTGGTTCGCGGTGCCGATCAGCAGCCCCCGCAGGGCGTCCACTTCGTAACTGAGCGGGTTGACGTGGCTGAGCACGCGCAGCCAACCGGGCATCAAATCCACCGGGTAGAGCGCGTTCGACCCGAAGAACAACGGCATCGTGATCGCCTGCCCGATCCCCATCAGCCGTTCGCGGGACAGCACGAGCCCGGCGATCACGATCGACAGGCAGCAGAAGAACACCGATCCGAGCACCACGGCGAGCGCCGCGCCGGCCAGCTTCAGCGGGTTCGCGGTCAGTCCGACGCCCAGGAGCGCGGCGAGGACCAGCACGATCACGGCCTGCGCGAGTGCCCGCACCCCGGCCGCGAAGGCCTTGCCGGTGACCAGCGCCGCGCGCGGGGTCGGCGTGACGAGCAGCTTGCCCAGCACGCCGGCGTCGCGTTCCCAGATGATCTGGATGCCGTAGAAGATCGCGATGAACAACGCGGACTGCGCGAGGATCCCAGGCGCGAGGAAGTCCAGGTAGGGCGTGCTCCCGGTGGGGATCGCGCGCAGGCGGGTGAAGGTCTCGCCGAAGATCAGCAGCCACAGTGCGGGCTGGATCGCGCGGGTGAGGAGTTCCGCGCGGTCGCGGCGCAGCTTCTGCAGTTCGACCAGGCACATCGTGCCCACCCTGGACAGCAGGCGGCGGACCGCGCCGGGGTCAGCCGAGGCGGCGGGCGGTGCGGCGAGCGGCACGGACATCCCGGATCCCTCCCTTGTCTGCGTCGTCGAAGGCGTCCCCGGTGACGGCGCGGAAGACGTCGTCCAAAGTGGACTGCGAACCGAGTTCGGCCCGCAGTTCCGCGGGGCTGCCCATGGCCCGGATCCGGCCGCGGTGCATGAGCGCGACCCGTTCGCAGTGCTGCTCGGCCTCGTCCATGTAGTGCGTGGTCACGAGCACCGTCATGCCGGTGTCGGCGCGGACCTGCTGGATGCGTTCCCAGACGCTGGAGCGGGCCACTGGGTCGAGCCCGATGGTCGGCTCGTCGAGTATCAGCAGCCGGGGCGCGCTGACCAGCGCCTGCGCGAGTTCGAGGCGGCGGATCATGCCGCCGGAGTAGGTCGAGGCCGGGCGGTCGGCGTCGCTGAGCAGGCCGACCGCGCCCAGGGCGTTGTCGACCTGCTCGGCCCGCTCGCGGCGCGGGACGTCGAAGAGGCGGGCGAACAACGCGACGTTCTCCCGTCCGCTGAGCGCGCCGTCGGCGGAAAGTTGTTGCGGCACATAGCCGATGAGCCGCCGCACGCGCATCTTCCGGCGCGCTGCGTCGAGTCCGAACACCTCGATCGCGCCGGCTTTCGCGGGCAGCAGCGTGGTGATCATGCGGATGGTGGTGGTCTTGCCCGCGCCGTTGGGGCCGAGCAGTCCGAAGACCTGGCCCGCCGGGATCTCCAGGTCGACGCCGTCGACGGCGACCGTGTCGCCGAAGGCGTGCCGGAGCCCGGCGCAGCGCACCGCGGGTGTGGTCATCTCTCCTCCTGGATCGCGGCGACCAGCCGGCCGAGAGCGGGCAGAGCGGCTTGGATCGCGTCGCGGTCCCCGGCAGGCAGGGTCGCGATCGCCTCGGCCACGAAGGCGGTGCGGGTGCGGCGCCAGTTGTCCAGCCGGGCCCGCGCCGCGCCGGTGAGTTCGAGTCGCGCGGCCCGCCGGTCGTCCGGGTCGACGTGGCGGTCCAGCAGCCCGGCGTCGACGAGCTGGTTGACGAGCGTGCTGACCGAGTTCCCGGCCAGGTGCAGGGCACGAGCAGCAGCGGCGACGCCGATCCCGGGGTGTTCGTCGACCACGCGGAGCAGCTCGGCCTGCGCCGGGCGCAGGGGCGCGTGCGGCAGCGTGTCCCGCACGCGCCTGCGGACGACCCGCCGCAGCGCGGCCGTGGTGGTCATCAGCTTCTCGGCCAGTTCTCGCACGTCGTCCACGGTAGCTCTGACTGAGAGCTATTAGCAACGCTCACTAATTTCCCGAACGGGAGAAACGGGAGTGTTCGCCCAGCCGATCAGGGCAGGTGGAAGACGGCGCCGGGAGCCGCGTACGCGACCGGCCCTTCGAAGCGCGCCGCAGCGCGGGTGACGGCATCGCCCGGCGTGAGGAATGGCCCGACGTGCGTGACGATCAGCCTCCGCACTCCCGCGCCGGCCGCGGCCTCGCCCGCGTCCTCCGGGGTGTGGTGCGCCTCCGACGGCGCCGGGCCGTCCGCCTCGCACAGCAACGCGTCGCAGTTCTTGGCCAGGCTGGTCACCGCCGGGCAGGGCGCGCTGTCGCCGGAGTAGGCCAGCGAAGCCGCGCCCGCCTCGATGCGCACACCGAACGCGGGCATGCCGTGCTCGACGGCCGCGGCGGTGAACGTCATCGGGCCGATCTCCGCCCGGTGCCCGTCGGACAGCTCCTGCACGGCGAAGGCCCGCTCGACCGGGCTGCGCGACGGCCCGTTGGTCAGGAAACCGGCCAGCCGGTCGGCGATCCCGGGTGGGCCGAACAGCGGGATCGGCGCGGGCAGCTCGACGTCCGCGAAGAGGGCGCCGTAGTACGCGGTGAGCAGGTCGGCGCAGTGGTCGGCGTGCAGGTGCGAGATCCAGATGGCGGCGAGCCGGTCCAGGCCGGTGTGGCGGCGCAGCTCGGCGAGCGTGCCGGGGCCCGAGTCGAGCCACACGTGCGTCTCACCGCTGGAGACCAGGTAGCCCGAGCACGGGTTGCCCGGCTCGGCGTACGGCGTGGCGGAGCCGAGGACCGTCAGGCTGAGATCGCTCACCGGGCCGAGCTTAGCCCGCGGCACATGATCGACAAATCGACATCTCTACTGTGGACGGAAACACCCGTCCGGGTAACGGGGCGCCCTCGCTAAAGTCCTGCGGGTGAGTACCGGAATCTCCACACTGGCGAGTCAGTGCCCAGCGCTGTCCCGGACGAGGGCGCTGGCGAGCTGGGTCGGCGACGGGAGACCCGTTACCCCCAAAGGAGTTCTGCGTCCCGCCGACGTCCCCTCGGTCGCCGGGGTGCTCGGCGTCGAGGTCGGCGAGAAGGTCCGCTCGGCCGCGGACGTCGTCACGATCCACCGGCCGTGGGTGGCCGCGGAAGGCGCGGGGCTGATCGAGGTCGGCGTCGCGCAGGCGGTCGCCCGCCCGCCGCACGACGATCCGGCGCAGCTGTGGCTCAAGGGCCTGGACGCGGTCCTGCGCGCGGAGTCGGCCGACCCGCGCCGTCGCGGTGCGTTCGCGATGTGCCGCGCGGTGCTGACCGCGCTGGCCAACGGCCCGCTGCTCGACGACCTGGTGTTCTCGGTGCACCGGCTGCTCAAGGGCAGCGAGGACGGGGACGCGGTCGCGTCGAGCTTCGGCGGCACGGACCTGTTCCCCCTCGACGCGGCGCTGGACGTGCTGACCGAGTTCGGCGCTCTCGACGCCGACCGGAAGGTGACGCCGCTGGGCCAGTGGGCGCTCGACGAGTGGGCCGCTCGGGAACCGCGCCCGGTCACGCCCGGGCTGCGCGCCGCCCAGCTGCTGGGCCGTCTCGCGCCGCTGCCCGCCGACGAGGCCTGGCGGCAGGCGCTGCGCTGGTTCGAGGGCAGGCGCCCGGTCGACGGCGCCGCGCAACTCCTGCACGCCGCGGAGTTCGCATCACCGGTCGAACGCGTCGCGGCGATCGAGGTGGTCGCCGGCTTCGGCGACGAGGTGCTGCCGGCCTGGCACGTCGCCCTGGGGTACCGCAACGTGCGCCCGCACGCCGCCGCGATGTTGGAGATGTGGGACGACGGGCCGGGTCTGTCCGAATCGGAGCGACGGCGGCTGGTCACCGAATACGCGTTGTCGGCGCGGGAACGCAGCGGGGTCGAGGAGGCCTACCACTACGTGCGCGACCGCGGCGGGCTCGACGCGCTCGAGCCCGAGGCGACGGCGCTGCGGCGCGAGCTGCGGGCGTTCGCGGAAACCGTGAAGCTGGCCGTGTACCAGCTGAAGGTCACCGTGACCGGCCGCAAGCCGCCGCAGTGGTGGCGGTTGGTGATCCCGGCGAGCGTGACGCTCGGCGTGCTCGCCGAGGCGCTCGACGCGGACGGCGCGGAGCACCACTTCGAGGCCGACGGCGTCCGCTACGCCGACCCGTTCTTCGGCCTCGGCGAGGACCGCGACGAACACGACGTGCGGCTGTCCCACGTCCTGGTGCGGCCGGGCACGAGCCTGCGGTTCTTCCTCGGCGCGGACGAGCACTCCGTCACGTGCGAGAAGATCCTCGACCCGGATCCGGGCCTGACGTACCCGCGCTGCACGAGCGTGTCCAAGGTGGGGGAAAGCGCTTCCGCCCGGAACAAGCGCCTGGCCGCCGTGCGCATCCCGCACCCCGCGCACCCCTGACCGGCTTGTGGTGATCAGTCGTCCGGTCCCGCTTCGGCGTGGCGGGCCAGCCGATCCGCCAGTGCTCTGACGAGATCGCGAAGGGCGCCGGGCTGCTCGACGACGAACGGCTGGTCGAGCGCCGCGAGCAGAGGCGGTATCCAGTCGAGTCGCTGCGCCCGGATCCGCGCCCGCACCCAGGGATCACCGTCGGGGATCGTCTCCAGCGACGCGACGGACGGCGGGAAGACGGAGCGGATCCGTTCGGGCGTCGACCGGATCCGCACGGACACCTCGTGCTCGTACGGCGTCTCGGCGAGGGCGCTGAGCACCCGTTCCGCAGGATCGAAACCCGCCGGCACGTCGAACGTTCCCGCGCCCATTTCGACGGTTCCGATCCGGTCGATCCGGAACGTGCGCACCTGCCCGCTGGCCGAGTCGAAGCCGCTCAGGTACCACCGCCCGGAGTGCGCCACCACCCCGTACGGGTGGACGACGCGTTCGCTGGCGCCGCCGTGGCCCGCGGTGTAAGCGATTTCGACCGGCCGGCGATCCCGCGCCGCCTCCGCGACGGTGAGCAGCACCCCGGCCTCCGCCGTCAGCGCCGGTCGCGGCGGCGCGGTGAAACCGGCGATCTCCAGCAGCGCGTCGAGCCGCCGCCCGACGGCTCCGGGCAGCACCCGGCGGATCTTCGCGGCCGCGCTCTCCGCGGCCGCGACCGACGTGGTGATCAGGCCGGCTCGCCGCCCCGCGACCAGACCGAGCAGAACGGCGAGCGCTTCCTCGTCGGTGAGCATGAGCGGGGGCATCCGGTAGCCGGGCGACAGTCGGTACCCGCCGTGCCGTCCGCGCACCGTGCGGACCGGGACGTCGAGGTCGCGGAGGTGATCGACGTAGCGGCGCACGGTGCGCTCGTCGACGTCGAGCCGACCGGCGAGCTCGGCGACGGTCCGGGGCCCGCCGCTCTGGAGGATCTCCAGCAGGGCCAGCACACGGGCGATCGGCCGGGTCACCCGAAGATCCTCGCAATACCGGGCGGATCCTGTCCACTATCGCCCCTAGCGTGGCCGGTGTCCCTCCCAGAAGTGCAGAAAGGACCCGCCGTGCAGCTCGTCTCCGTCCGTGTCATCACCAGCGACGTCGCACGCCTTGCCGAGTTCTACGAGCAGGTGACCGGCCTGCGGGCGCGATGGCTCGCCGATCAGTTCGCCGAGTTCGCCGGTTCCTCGTGCACGCTCGCGATCGGCGGCGCCGAGACGATGTCGCTGTTCAGCCCCGGGGCGGCCGTGCCCGAGTCGAACCGGACCGCGATCCTCGAGTTCCTCGTCGAGGACGTGGACCGGGCGTACGAACGGCTGACGTCGCTGGCGGTCGTCCCCGAGATCGTGCAGAAGCCGACGACCATGCCGTGGGGCAACCGCTCGCTGCTGTTCCGCGACCCCGACGGCAACCTGGTCAACTTCTTCGCGCCGCTCACCGAAGAGGCCAGGGCGAGGCTCGCCCGCTGACGACCGGCCCCCGGGGCTGTCAGGCCTGTGTCAGCCGCTCCAGGATGAAGCCCCGCAGGCCTTCCAGGTCGGTGTCCACGGCCACCTCGACGCGCCCCGGCGCGACGTCGCCTTCCGCGTCCGCGCGCAGCGCCTGCCGCCGCCGGTCGACCAGCGTCGCGCCGCGGGCGGGGCCCAGTGAGCACTCCACCTCGATGGGATAGCTCGCCGTCTTCAGAATCCCCGGCCGGATCGCCTCCGCCACCGCGACCGCGTCGTGCAGCACGATCCCGTCCCACCCGAGCGCCTTGCGGTAGTGCGCCAGGTAGTCCGGCGTCAGCGCTTCCAGCGCGGTGCCGATGGGCCCGGACGCGGCCAGCTTGCCGAGCCACGTGCTGTCCACCGCGCACCGGTAGGTCAGGTCCATCGGCACGAGCACGCACGGCACCGGCTCCTCGACCAGCACCCGCCGCGCCGCCTCCGGGTCGCTCCAGATGTTGAACTCCGCCGCGCCGGTGGTGTTGCCGCCGGCCAGCCCGCCGCCCATGACGACGATGCGCGCGATCTTCTCCCGCACCTCGGGGTGCGCCGCGAGCAGCAGCGCGATGTTCGTGAGCGGGCCGATCGGCGCGATCGTGACCGGCTCCGCGGCCGCCTCCAGCAGCGAAACCAGCAGGCTCACCGCGCCGCCCGGCTCCAGCGCCCGGACCGGCTCGGGCAGCGCGGCCGACCGCCCGGACAGCCCGTCCGAGCCGTGCACGTGGCTGGCCCGCTGCAGCTGGGCGTGCACCAGCGGCCGCGCGGCGCCGGCCGCGACCGGCACGTCCGCGCGCCCGCACAGCGCCAGCACCCGGCGCGCGTTGAGGGTGGTCGCTTCGAGCGGGACGTTGCCGAAAACCGTGGTGACCCCCAGCAGTTCGACGTCCTCGCTCAGCGCGGCCAGCGCGATCGCGAACGCGTCGTCCACGCCCGGGTCGGTATCGATGATCAACGGAGTCGGCATACTGTCAACTTATGACATCGATGTGGGGATCGCCGGTGCTGTCCCGGGTGCAGGCCTGGCGCCGCGCCCGGCGCGACCCTCGTCAGGCGAAGTTCCTGACCGCCGACTCGCTGCGCTGGGTCCTGCGCAACCGCGCCTACACCCCCTGGTACCTGGTGCGGTACTGGCGCCTGCTCAAGTTCCGGCTGGCGAACCCGCACATCATCCTGCGCGGCATGGTCTTCCTCGGCAAGGACGTGGAGATCCACTGCCGCCCCGGTTACGGCCGCCTGGAGATCGGGCGCTGGGTCCACATCGGCGACGGCAACGCGATCCGCTGCCACGAGGGTTCGCTGCGCATCGGCGACAAGGCGGTCTTCGGGCGCCAGAACGTCGTCAACTGCTACCTCGACATCGAGCTCGGCGCGGCGACCCTGGTTGCCGACTGGGTCTACATCTGTGACTTCGACCACGTCACCACCGATATCAACCTGCCGATCAAGGACCAGGGGATCGTGAAGACCCCGGTGCGCATCGGGCCGGACACCTGGATCGGCACGAAGGTCTCGGTGCTGCGCGGCACCCGCGTCG
Source organism: Amycolatopsis sp. 3B14 (assembly GCF_050958625.1). Taxonomy (NCBI): domain Bacteria; kingdom Bacillati; phylum Actinomycetota; class Actinomycetes; order Pseudonocardiales; family Pseudonocardiaceae; genus Amycolatopsis; species Amycolatopsis sp. 3B14. Next base: position 6,690 of record NZ_JBHZEN010000068.1, on the reverse strand, counting down.
GCCGCGGTTGCGTCCTCGGCGCGCACGCCGTGGTGCGCGGCGACATCCCGGACTACGGCATCGCGGTGGGCTCCCCGGCGCGCGTGGTGCGCGACCGCCGCGCCGACTACGAAGCCGACGCCGAACGCCGCGAGGCCATCGCCGACATGGCCCGCAAGGCGAACAAGGCGCTGCAGAAGACCCTCGAACAAAGCTAGCGCCGCGTAGCGGCTCCATTGAGGGTGGTGGTGGGCGAGGGGCTGGCCACCGGGTTCAGCGGGTCGCGAGCGCGGTCAGCGCCGCACGCACCCGATTGCGGATGGCTTCGTCGCCGATCAGACCGTCCGCGCCGATCGCCTCGCGCGGCACCGGGATGTGCACGCAGGCCTCCTCGACGATCCGCGTGCCCAGGTAGCCCAGCACGGTCCGCAGCGACTCGTGCGCCCCGGCGGCGCCGGTGATCGACGACGACACGTTGATCCACGCCACGGGCTTGCCGCCCATCGCGTCCGAACCGACCGCCCAGTCGAGCAGGTTCTTGAACGACCCGGGCAGCGCGCCGGCGTACTCCGGCGTGCAGAACAGCACCGCGTCCGCTTCCTCGAGCTGTCCCCGTAGGTCGGCGACGGCGTCCGGGAGCGGGTCCCGGTCGTCGTCCGGATCGAAGTGCGGCAACGACCGGAGCCCGTCGTAGACCTCGACGACCGCGCCCTCCGGCGCGATCGCCTGCGCGGTGGCGAGCATCGCCGAGTTGGTCGAGCCCGCCCGCGTGCTCCCGCTGACGGCCAGGATCCGGAAGAGCGTCGTCATGCGCCCACGCTATCCCTTGGGCACCGCCGGGTACGGGACGAAGGTGCTGGTGTTCTCGTCGACCGTGAGCTGCTTGCCGATCGTCGGGAACGCCCGCTGCGGGCAGGCCGGTCGTTCGCACACCTTGCAGCCCATGCCGATCGGCGTGGCGGCCGCCTTGGCGTCCAGGTCCAGACCGGTCGAGTAGACGAGCCGCCCGGCGTGCCGGAGTTCGCAGCCGAGGCCGACGCTGAACATCTTGCCCGGGCTGCCGTAGCCGCCGATGTTGCGCGAGACCGTCCGCGCGATCCAGAAGTAGCTCTTGCCGTCCGGCAGCGTCGCGATCTGGGTGAGGATCTTGCCCGGCGAGCTGAACGCCTCGTAGACGTTCCACAGCGGGCACGACCCGCCGACGCGGGAGAAGTGGAAGCCCGCCGCGGACTGCCGCTTCGACATGTTGCCCGCGCGGTCCACCCGCACGAACGAGAACGGCACGCCGCGCCGCTTGGGCCGCTGCAGGGTGGACAGCCGGTGGCACACCGTCTCGAACCCGACGCCGAAGTGGTCGCACAACCGCTCGATGTCGTAGCGGAAGGTCTCCGCCATGGACAGGAACGCGCCGTAGGGCAGGATCAGCGCGCCTGCGAAGTAGTTGGCAAGGCCGACCCGCGCCAGTGACCGGGCCGCCGGGCCGGAGAACGCCCACGAATCCGCCAGCTCGGTGATCAGGTCGTCGTACTCCAGCAACGCGATCTGCGAAGCCATCCGGAACGCCCGCTGGCCCACCCGCAGGCTCGGCGCGAGCCGCAGGATCCTCGAGTCGGGGGAGTAGCGGTGCTGCTCGCCCGCGGCCTCGTCGATGCCCTCGCTGGTCACCTGCACGCCGTAGTGGTCGGCGAGCCGGTCCTGCAAAGTCTTGTGAACGCCGCCGCGGCGCAGGCCGATGTCCTCGGCCATCCGCTCGGCGCGTTCGTCCAGCTCGGCGACGTAGTTCTCGCGCTCATAGAAGAAGTCGCGGACCTCCTCGTGGGGCAGGGGCGCGGCGGCGCTGCCGTGCGGGCCCATGCCGTTCTCGGTGACCAGCGCGGCCGTGCTCTCCACCGCCGCCCGGTAGCTGCGGTGCAGCCGCACCAATGCCTGCGCGATCGTCGGCAGGTTGGTGGCCAGCTCGTTGAGCTCGCTGGTCGTGGCCTCGACACCGAGCGCCTCGTCGAGCAGCGCTTCGCGCACGTCGGCGACCAGGCGGCTGGTGTCGTTGTTGGCGAAGAACTCGGTGTCGACCCCGAACGCCTCGGTGATGCGCAGCAGCACTGGAACGGTCAAGGGACGCGAGTTGTGCTCGATCTGGTTCAGGTAGCTGGGGCTGATCTCCAGCAACCTGGCCAGGTCCGCCTGGCTCATCGACCGGCTCTCGCGTAGGTGGCGCAGCTTCGCGCCGGCGAAAGTCTTCTCCACGACAGGCCCTTCCCGAGGATCTTTTCCCGACCGCACCGATCACGTGACCGATTCAGTCGGCGAACTTTGCAGCGGCTGCGAAACCTCGTTTCGCAACCTTCACAACATGCTACGCCAAAATTTGCAGAAATTGGCAAATTGGAGCGCTGGCGGTGTTTGCGCAGCGCATGTCATGGTCGTTCCAAGCAAGCGAGTCATCGCAAAGTTCGCAAAGGTGGAGAACTCCCATGGCAGAGCAGCCCAACGAGTTGCAGCAGGAAGCCGCGACGCTCGAGCAGCAGTGGGCGTCGGACCCCCGGTGGAAGGGTGTCAAGCGCTCCTACAGCGCGGCCGACGTGGTGAAGCTGCGGGGCAGCGTCGTCGAGGAGCACACGCTGGCCCGTCGCGGCGCCGAGAAGCTCTGGAACCTGCTGCACACCGAGGACTACGTCCACGCCCTCGGCGCGCTGACCGGCAACCAGGCCGTCCAGCAGGTGCGCGCCGGCCTGAAGGCCATCTACCTGTCCGGCTGGCAGGTCGCGGCCGACGCGAACCTCGCGGGCCAGACCTACCCGGACCAGAGCCTCTACCCGGCCAACTCGGTCCCGGCCGTCGTCCGCCGCATCAACAACGCGCTGGGCCGCGCCGACCAGATCAACTGGGCCGAGGGCAACAACGACATCGACTGGTATGCGCCGATCGTCGCCGACGCCGAGGCCGGCTTCGGTGGCCCGCTGAACGCGTTCGAGCTGATGAAGGGCATGATCGCCGCCGGCGCCGCAGGTGTGCACTGGGAGGACCAGCTCGCGTCCGAGAAGAAGTGCGGCCACCTCGGCGGCAAGGTGCTGATCCCGACCAAGCAGCACGAGCGCACCCTGAACGCGGCCCGCCTCGCGGCCGACGTGCTGAACGTGCCGACCCTGGTCGTCGCCCGCACCGACGCGCAGGCCGCGACGCTGATCACCAGCGACGTGGACGAGCGCGACCGGAAGTACATCACCGGCGAGCGCACCTCCGAGGGCTTCTACAAGGTCCGCAACGGCATCGAGCCCTGCATCGACCGCGGCCTGGCCTACGCCGAGTACGCCGACCTGCTGTGGATGGAGACCTCCACGCCGGACCTGGAGGTCGCCCGCCAGTACGCCGAGGCGATCAAGGCCAAGTACCCGGACCAGATGCTGGCCTACAACTGCTCGCCGTCGTTCAACTGGAAGAAGCACCTGGACGACGCGACCATCGCGAAGTTCCAGCGCGAGCTGGGCCACATGGGCTACAAGTTCCAGTTCATCACGCTGGCCGGCTTCCACGCGCTGAACTACTCGATGTTCGACCTGGCGCACGGCTACGCCCGCGAGGGCATGACCGCCTACGTCGACCTGCAGGAGCGCGAGTTCGCTTCGGAGGAGCGGGGCTACACCGCCACGAAGCACCAGCGCGAGGTCGGCACCGGCTGGTTCGACCTGGTCAGCACCGCGCTGAACCCGGAGAGCTCGACCACCGCGCTCACCGGCTCCACCGAAGAAGCCCAGTTCTAGAAGAAGTCGCGAGCGGCCAGGGCGCGCTCGCCCTGGCCGCTCGCGGCCCCTCCAGGAAGGCTTGCCATGTCCCACAGGTTCACCTCGCAGATCGAGGTCGCCGGCCCGGCCGGCGAGCGGTACGACGAGATCCTCACCCCGGCGGCGCTGGCCTTCATCGCGCGGCTGGACAACGAGTTCGCCGGTCGGCGGCGCGAGCTGCTCGACGAGCGGCGGCTGCGGCGGGAGAAGCTCGCCAGCGGTGAGGAGGTGCTCGACTTCCGGCCGGAGACCCGCTGGATCCGCAACGACGACTCCTGGCAGGTGGCGCCCGCGGCGCCCGGCCTCGAGGACCGGCGCGTGGAGATCACCGGACCGACCGACCGCAAGATGACCGTGAACGCGCTGAACTCCGGCGCGAAGGTGTGGCTGGCCGACTTCGAGGACGCGACCTCGCCGACCTGGTCGAACATCGTCGGCGGGCAGCTGAACCTGTTCGACGCCATCCGGCGCGACATCGACTTCACCACCGAATCGGGCAAGCGCTACACGATCTGCGACAACCCCGCGACGATCGTCGTTCGCCCGCGTGGGTGGCACCTGGTCGAGAAGCACCTGCGCATCGACGGGCGGCCGGTTTCGGCGAGCCTGGTGGACTTCGGGCTGTACCTGTTCCACAACGCGCGCCAGCTGCTGGCGCGGGGCAGCGGGCCGTACTTCTACCTGCCGAAGCTGGAGAACCACCTCGAGGCGCGGTTGTGGAACGACGTGTTCCGCCTCGCGCAGCAGGAGCTGGGCATCCCGCAGGGGACCATCCGGGCGACCGTCCTGATCGAGACGATCACCGCGGCGTTCGAGATGGACGAGATCCTGTTCGAGCTGCGTGAGCACGCGGCAGGCCTGAACGCGGGCCGGTGGGACTACATCTTCTCGATCATCAAGAACTTCGGTGACGCGGGTGCGGACTTCGTCCTGCCCGACCGCGCCGAGGTCACGATGACCGCGCCGTTCATGCGGGCCTACACCGAGCTGCTGGTCCGGACCTGCCACAAGCGCGGCGCCCACGCGATCGGCGGCATGGCGGCGTTCATCCCCAGCAAGGACCCGGAGGCGAACGCGCTGGCGTTCGAGAAGGTCCGCCAGGACAAGGAACGCGAGGCGCGCGACGGCTTCGACGGCTCGTGGGTGGCGCACCCCGGTCTGGTGCCGGTCTGCCGCGAGGTCTTCGACGACGCGCTGGGCGGGTGGCCGAACCAGCTCGGCCGGACGCGCGAGGACGTTTCGGTGACCACCGAGGATCTGCTGAACGTGGCCAGCGCCGGCGGCGAAGTCACCGAAAAGGGTGTGCGTGCCAACATCAACGTCGCTCTGCGCTATGTGGACTCGTGGCTGCGGGGGACCGGCGCCGCGGCGATCTTCGGCCTGATGGAGGACGCGGCGACCGCGGAGATCGCCCGGGCGCAGGTGTGGCAGTGGATCCGCAACGGCACGAAGCTCGACGACGGCACGGCGGTGACGGATTCGCTGGTCCGGACCATGCTGGACGAGGAGCTCGCGTCGATCCGGGCCGACCTGGGCCCGGAGGCCAAACTGGACGATGCGCGTGAGATCTTCGTCGAGACGGCGCTCGGCGAGAAGCTGCCGAACTTCCTGACCACCGGCGCGTACGCGCGCTACCTGACGGATCTGGTCTAGAGGTCTGTTTGTGTCGAGAGGACCCCGGTTTTCCCTCTCCTGACGGGGAAAACCGGCTCGCGCTGGCTGTGGCCGGACAGCGCGGACACTCGGGCCCGGTAGGTATGCTCCACCTACCGGGCCCGACCTGTCCGCGAAATTTCTGTCTTTTGGTAGATGTGTAGAACCCTCCCGACGCGCAATCCTGGACTGCGACACCGTTCACCAGGGCGCCGAAGGAGCTGGTAATGATCCCTGCAGTCCGCCGTTTCACCCGTTCGATCGTGGTTCTCGCGAGTTTGGTCGCCGCGTGTGTGTGCGTGCCGGCCGCGCACGCGGAGCCCGGCATCGTCGGTGGCAAGCCCGCGAACATCGCGGAGTACCCGTTCACCGTGGCGCTGACCGATGCCACCGGCCTCCAGTTCTGCGGCGGGACGCTGGTCGCGGCGGACAAAGTGCTGACAGCGGCGCACTGCGCGCAGGGCGAGAGCACGCCGTCGCTGCGAGTCGTCAGTGGACGGACGCAGCTGAGCGGCCGGGACGGGACGGTGTCCACTGTGTCCCACGTGTGGGTGCATCCCCAGTTCAAAGACGCCACGCAGGGCTACGACGTGGCGCTGCTGACCCTGACACAGCCGTTGACCGCGCAGCCGTTGCCACTGGCGACGAAGGACGATCCCGGCTACCAGGCCGGCACCGAGGCGACGATCCTTGGCTGGGGCAACACCGAGCCGATGGGCGATTCGTCGGACGTCCTGCTGAAGGCGACGGTGCCCGTCACGAGTGACGACTACTGCACGAAGGCGTACCCCCAGCAGTACAGCCCCGAGGCGATGGTCTGTGCCGGCTACCCGGAGGGCGGGGTGGACACCTGCCAGGGCGACTCGGGAGGCCCACTGGTGGCCGCCGGACGGGTCGTGGGAGTCGTCTCCTGGGGCGAAGGCTGTGCCGAGCCAGGAAAGCCCGGAGTCTACGCCCGGGTCGGCTCCTACCACGACGAGCTGCAAGCCCAGCTGACCCCTGCGGAAGTACTGCCCTGACGCGGACCTCCGCTAGTGCCGGTGCACTCCTGCGACTGTTGGCGCACGCCGCCACGTGCCACGCACGCCCGCCCACCCCTCGCGGGGCGCGCCCAGGCCTGCCGCCCCGCCAGCGGCTTCGCCCCGCCGAGGCATGCCGGCATGCCATCGGCTCCGCCGCGCTCAGGCAGGCCGGCGTGCGCCGGCACGTGCCGTGCACGCCTGTCACGCCCCTCGTGGGGGCGCGGCCAGGCAGGCCGCCCCGCCAGCGGCTCCGCCCC
>NZ_JBHZEN010000067.1:0-66006 GCF_050958625.1 Amycolatopsis sp. 3B14 | reverse complement strand
GCGGCCGCGCCACGCCCGCCAGCCTGCCAAGCCACCGCCTGCCACGCCCTCGGCGGCTGCCCGCGGCCCGGCCGGACCACCGCCGCGGCGCGCGGCAGCCCTCCCCACCACGGCCACGCACTTCCTCCGCCGCCGGCCGGCTGTCGCACCGACGCGGCGCCCCGAAACCACCGCGCGGGACCGCGGCCAGCGGGTCGCATCGCCGCACCGGCGATTTGCCAGACCACCGCATGTCTCGCCGCCCTCGGCGGCTGCCCCGCGGCCCGGCCGGACCACCGCCCCCGCGTCGCGCGGCAGCCCGACCACGGCCGCGCACTTCCTCCGCAGCCGCCGGCCGGCTACCACCCCGACCCGGCGCCCCGGAAACCACCGCGCGGGACCACGGTCAACGGTCCCACGGCCGCAACGGCAACCTCCCGGGTCACCGGGGCTGCCCGCGGCCCGCCGCCGCGGTCAGCGGGTGCGCGCCCGCAGCACTTCCAGCGCCTTGTCGGCGTGCACGGACATCCTCAGTTCGCTCTTGACGACTTCCAGCAGGCGCCGGTCGGTGTCGATGACGAACGTGTGCCGCTTCGTCAGCAGCGGGCCGAACGACCGCCGCACGCCGAACTTCCTCGCGACCTCTCCCTCGGCGTCCGACAGGAGCGGGTAGTCGAACCCGTGCCGCGCGCTGAACTCCTGCTGCCGAGCCACCGGGTCCGGGCTTATCCCCACCCGCTGCGCCCCGACCTCGGCGAACTCCTTCGCCAGGTCCCGGAAGTGGCAGCTCTCCGCGGTGCAGCCGGGCGTCATCGCCGCCGGGTAGAAGAACAACACCACCGGCCCGGCCGACAGGAACCCGCTCAGCGACCGCGGTTCGCCCCGCTCGTCCGGCAGCGTGAAGTCCGGGACGACGTCCCCCGGCTTCACCCGGTCACCGCCGCACCGGTGTGCTGCTCGATGAGCTGGTCCACCTCGTCGCCGGTCGCGGTGTCGGCCACGAACGGTCCGCGGGCCGCGATCACGCCGTGCCGCCGCAGCCGTTCGGCCTGCTCGTGGCTGCGCACACCCTCCGCGCCGATCCGCAGCTTCAGCTCACGCGCCCGCGTCACCAGCTGGTCCAGGTGCCGCGCCGCGACCTCCGGCTCGCCGTCGGCGAGCGCGTCGACGACCGGCCCGGAGAGGATCACGTGCTGCACCGACAGCTGGTGCCGCGGGATCAGCTCCAGATCGGCCGAGCCCTGCACCGTGAGCACCAGCTTCGCGCCGAGGTCGGCCAGCACGGTGAGCGAGTCGAGCACCTCGCCGCGCGGGTCCAGGATCGACGAGCTGTCCGTGCACAACCGCAGCGCCCTGGCCGGCAGCTCGTTGCGGTCCAGCTGCTCCTTGACCAGCGCCACCAGGTCCGGCTCGATCGCGAGCCGGTTCGGCAGGCGGATGCACACGTCCGGCGCGGCCTCGCCGTAGCGTTCGCGCCAGCGCGCGGTCGCCCGCAACGACTCGGTCAGCAGCCACTTGCCGAGCGGGATCGTCATGCCGGTCGTCTCGGCCAGCGGGAAGAACTCCTCGGCGGGCAGCTCACCCAGCTCCGGGTGGTGCCAGCGCAGCCCGGCGTTGACCGCGGCGATCTCGTCGGGCTTGGCCAGCTTGACGGTGGGCTGGTAGATCAGCTCGAACTGCCCGTTCTCCAGCGCGCCGGCGATCTCCGCGCCGAGCCGGTAGCGGGCGCGGTCGCGCGCGTCGAGCTCCGGGTCGAACAGCATCCACTGCGCCTTGCCTGCCTCCTTGGCGCGGTGCAGCGCGATCTCCGCCGCGCGCTCGATGTCCTCGACACCGCCGTCGCGCACGTCGCGCACCACGATCCCGGCGCTCGCGCTCACCCCGACGCCGTGCTCGCCGATGTAGATCGGCTCGGCGAGGTCCTCCAGCGCGGTCTCGACGAGACTGATCACTCCCGACGTGGTCAGCTCCCCGCGCAGCAGCACCGCGAACCCGTCCCCGGACAGGCGCGCCACCAGCGCGTCGTGGCCGGTGAACGCTTCCTTGAGCTTGTTCGCCACGCCACGCAGCACCGCGTCGCCGACACCGGCGCCGAGCCCGTCGTTGACCACCTTGAACCCGTCGAGGTCCAGGTAGATCAACGCCACCTGACCGCGCGCCGACGAACCGAGCGCGGACTCCAGCAGCGTGCGGAAGCGGGACGCGTTGGACAGGCCGGTGAGCGAGTCGTGGATGCTCTGGTGCCGCAACGTTTCCTGGAGCGTGTGGACCTCGTTGGCGTCGGAGGCCATCAGCACCGGGAAGAGGGTGCCGGGCCGGTCGCCGGGCAGGCGGGTGAGCACGATGTCGGCCCACACGCCGGCGTCGTCGGCGTGGCCGAGGCGAACCCGGTCGGTGAACTCGTCCAGGTCGGTCTCGGCGAGCTCGGCCAGACCGGCGGCCAGCTTCTCGCGGTCGCGGTCGTCGAAGCCGAGCTCGGTGAGGCGGCGGCCACGCAGGCGGTCCGGCTTGTGCCCGAGGAACTTGCCGAGCTCCTTGTTGACCTCGACGATCCGGCCGTCCGGGTCGGCCATCGCGATGCCGACGGGAGCGGTGCTGTAGAGGGTGGTGAAGCGGCGCATGGCGGCGTCGCGGGCCGCTTCGGCCTCGGCGACCGCGGTGCGCGCGAAGTCGTGCAGGAGCTGCGCGAGCTCGTCCGGGGGAAGTGATACTCCGTCCGTGTCAGCCAACCGCGCGGCCCAGCGCCGGGCCACGTCCGCCAACCCTGGTGCGGCACCAGGTTCCGACACGCTCCACCTCTTCCGGAGAACGACAAGGGCCAGGTCAGGCCCGGTCCGGGCGCCGACAAGCCCACCCCGGGCCGGATCCGCCCCGAAGTCATGCCACGCCATCACGCCCGGACAGACTTGTCTACCGGCCGAACGTGTGATGATCAGTGTAGATGTCGTCACTGCTCGTGTTTTTTCGGCTACCGCGTCCCGTCGCGGTCCCCGGTTCTGCTCCACCGCCCGCGACGCCCGGCCGCAGGCAGGGCAACTCCCCGTGGCGGTCAGCCCCGCATCCACCCGCCGCCGCGCGGGGCGGCGCCCAACGACGATCACCAGGCTCCGCCGTCCGCCACATGCGCGACCCGCCCAGCGGCGCTCAACCGCGCATCCACCCGGCGTCGCGCGGGGTGCCGCCCGGCGATGATCCCCCCGGGCGCGGTCTTCCGCCACACCGCGACCCGCCCAGCGGTAGTCAACCCCGCGCGGGCCGCCACCCAGCGACGCCCCCCGAGCAGCGTTCCTCCACACCACGCCCCGCCCAGCGGCGGTCAGCCCCGCATCCACCCGGCGCCGCGCGGAGTGCCGCCCAGCGACGATCCCCCGGGCGCGACCTTCCGCCACACCGCGACCCGCCCCGTGGCGGCCGTTCCGCCGGGGAGGCGGGTGGGGCGCTCGTCGAGCCGGGTGAAGCCGAGCCGGGCGGGTACGGCGCCGCTGCGGTGGTTGGCGACGTCGTGCACGATCTCCACCCGGTTGGCACCGACCCGGAACGCCTCGTCGGTCAGCAGGCGCGCCGCGCGGGTGGCCCAGCCCCGGCCCGTGTAGGCCTTGGCCAGCCAGTAGCCCACTTCGAGCCCGCCGCGGCCGATGCGCGCCATCAGCCCGCAACTGCCGGCGACCGCCCCGTCCGGCGCGACGATCGCGTAGTCGAAGGTCTCCGCCGCGAGCCAGCTTTCCCGGGTCAGCGTCAGGAACTCCCGCGCGTCGCGCTCGGTGTAGCCGTCCACCGCCCACGGCATCCAGGGCGCGAGGTGGTCCAGGGACTCGTTGACCAGGCGGTGGAGGAGCTCGGCGTCGCCGGCCCACCACCGGCGCAGCAGGATCACCCCGTCCGAGAGGGTCTCCGCAGGGATCTGCATCCCCCGATCATCCTCGCCGGGGTCGTGGCCCGCACGGGACTTTTCCGGTATGCACGACGCATGCTGGAGTTCTTCCGGGCGATCCTGGACGCCGTCCTCGCGATCACGCCCAAGGCGCTGACCGCCCGCAAGGACGCCAAGCTGAACTCGCTCGGCGCCGAACTGTTCGTGCTCTACCTGCGTGCGCACCGCATCGCCGACAACGGCGACTACCTGCTGGGGTTCCTGGAAAACACCGCCACGATGAGCGAGGAAGACGTCCGCGCGCAGACGTCCTGGGTGCGCCGCCTGCACGCCGCCGCCCGGCAGCAGGCGGCCGACCTGCGTGGCCTGAACTCCGAGATGACCCGTCTCGGCGGCTGCCTCGCCGCCCTCGACCCGCAGGCGTACGGACGGCTCAAGAACGGGATGTGGGAGAAGTTCAGCCGCATCGACCACCTGCGGATGGTCCTCGCCGGCCCGGCGCTGCCCGATCCGCGCGCGCTCGGGCTCTTCCCCGGCCCGGACCCGGTCACCGATCCCGTCGGGCGGCTGGCCGGCCTGATGGCCCGGCCGGACCGACCGCTGGAATCGCCCGGCGCGCTGGACCTGCGGGACCCGCTGACGCCGCGGGCGCGTGCCGAGATCGCCCGCTACCTGGCCGAGCACCGGCCCCGCGAGCAGCTGGAGGAGATCCGGGCTCAGCTGAAGATCCTGCACGAGGCGCTGGAGCGCACCTTCACGCTGAGCGACATCCTGGTGAGCCTGTCGGCCGCTGGGAAAGCCGATCCCGGCGGCTTCCTGCGCGACTAGGTCATGATCGCGCTGTCGGGCACCACCGTGTCGTTGCGCAGCGCGTCCCACAGCTGCTTCGACTTCGTCTTGTCCCAGTGCTCCGCCGAGCCGGACGTGACCGGAACCGTCGTGGACAGCACACCGTCCGAGGAGATGCCCCGCATCGCCCACGCCAGCCCGACCAGGTTGTGCAGGTGGTCGCCCTCGTCCATGGTCAGCGCGTCCGGCGCGGCGCCCAGCAGCGGGAACACGTCGAACGGGTTGAGCAGGGTGCCGGGGCTGGAGATCTGGCTGACCAGCGCGCCGATGAACTTGCGCTGGTTCTCCACCCGGTCCAGGTCCGACCGCGGGGTCGCGTCGCTGTGCCGCATCCGGACGAACCCGAGCGCGTGCGCGCCGTCGAGTTCCTGGCACCCGGCCGGGATCGTGATGCCGGTGACGGTGTCGTGCATCTCCTTGTCGACGCACATGTCGACGCCGCCGATCGCGTCGACGATGTTGGCGAACCCGCCGAACCCGATCTCGGCGTAGTGGTCGATGCGCAGCCCGGTGGCCTGCTCGACGGTCTTGACCAGCAGCGGCGCGCCGCCGATCGAGAACGCCGCGTTGATCTTGCTGGTGCCGTGGCCGGGGATGGCGACCTCGGAGTCGCGCGGCAGGCTGACGAGCGTCGGCTTGGTGTCGTTGTCCGGCAGGTGCGCGATCATCATCGTGTCGGTGCGCTGACCGCCGCCGGCGGCCTCGACGTCGCCGGTGACCAGCCGCTGCTCGTCCTCGGCGGTGAGGCCTTCGCGGCTGTCCGAGCCGACGATGAGCCAGTTGGTGCCCTCGCCCGCGGCGGGGCGGCCCTCGTAGTCCTCCAGCGCGGCGACCCGGTTGATCGAGAACTCCAGGTACACCCACACGCCGGCGAGGAACAGCACGAACACCGACAGCAGGGTGAGCAGCACCTTGCCGGGGCCGAACCGGCGGCGTGGACGGCGCGCGGCGGGCGGCGGGGGCGGCGGGACGTCGCCGCGGGAGGGCATGGCCCGCGTCGGCGGCGGTCCTGGGCGGCGCGGCGGTGGCTGGCGGTAGGCGCCCTCGCGGCCGGGCAACGGCATCATCTGCGCGGGCTGGTGCTGTCGCGGGCCGCGCGGCGGCACGCGCGGCGGATAGCCACCCTGGTTCGTCACGCCATCACCGTTCCCCGATCGACCGGCCCTAGGACGCCCCTAGTGAACCGCAAACGTCATCGATCAGGACGTGCAGCACCCCGAAAGGGTTGCGCAGTGCTACCCGGGCAGGCGAAGCCGCTGGTCGGGGCGCACCGACCAGGCCGTGAGCGGGGCCACACCGGCGGCGTCCAGGGCGAACTCGCGGGCCAGCCGGTTCCACACCCCCGGCCGGTACAGCATGGCGTGCCCCTCGGACATGACCTCGATCCGCACCACACGCCGCGCGACCGCCTGGGCGCGCTCCGCGTAGGCGAAGGACTCCGCGGGCCGGGTGATGCGGTCACGCGTGCCGTGGGCGATGACGACCGTCTTGCCCGTCACCGGTTCGACCGGCTCGCCGATCGGCGTCCACGGGGCCAGCGCCAGCACCGACCGCACTTCCGGCTCGTCGGCGATCCGCAACGCGACGCGGCCGCCCATCGAGTGCCCGGCGAGGAACACCGGCACGTCCGGCCGCTCGGCCCGGATCCGCCGCAGCGCCCACCGCGCGTCGGCCACCGGGTGCAGGTCGGGGTCGTTCCACCCGCGCACGCGGTTGCGCAGCAGCCGCACCTCCACCCCGTGCGGCGCCCCGGCCCGCAGGATCTGCCGCGCCAGCGGCACCATCCGCAGGTAGGCCGGCCCCCACGGCCGCACCACGTTGAGGCCGTTCTCGGCGCCCCCGTGCAGGACGAGCACGACCGCCCGCACCGGTCCGCGGGCGCGCCAGGTCGTCAGCACCGGATCGCTCACACCAGGTGCCAACACCGCGCCCGGGGCGATTCTTCCGCCGACCACCCGCACGGGGTGGTCCGCCGCCTAGGGTCGGGCGCATGATCAACGATCTGGTCGCCGGCGCGCTGCAGCAGGCCGGCGAACGCAACCGCAGGGAGATCGAGCGGGCCGCCGCGCTGGTGCTGGGCGCGGTGCGGGCGGATGCGCTGGTGTTCACCGCCGGCGCCGGGCACTCGCTGGCGTCGGTCGCCGAGACGTTCTACCGCGCGGGCGGCCTGGCCTGCGTGTACCCGCTGTACCACCCGGATCTGCTGCCGCTGCACGGCGCCGCGGCCAGCACGGCGGCCGAGCGGCGGTCCGGCCTGGCCGCGGAGGTGCTGGCCGAGCGCGCGCCCGGGCGGGACGACGTGGTGTTCGTGTTCTCCAACTCGGGCGTCAACCCCTACCCGGTTGAGCTGGCCGAGGCCGCCCGCGCGGCGGGCGCGCCGGTGGTGGCGGTGACCTCGCGGGCGTCGGTCGAGGCGGCGCCGCGCCGCTCGCACAGCACGCTGCTGGAGCAGGCCGACGTCGTGCTCGACACCGGCGTCCGGCCGGGCGACGCCGCCTTCCCCGCGGACGACCCGCGCACGGTGGCGCTGTCCTCGCTGCTCAACGTGTTCCTGTGGAACGAGGTGCTGGCGCACGTCTTCGACAGCGCCCGGCGGGAGGGCGTCGAGGTGCCGCTGTGGCGCAGCTCGAACGTCGAGGGCGGCGACGCGGCCAACGCCGCGCTGCTGGACCACTACCGCCCGCGGGTGCCCGCCCTCCGCTAAGCCGCCGCGGCGGGCTCCTCGGCGAACTGGGTGTGGTAGAGGTCGGCGTAGCGGCCGTTCGCGGCGAGCAGCTCCTCGTGGGTGCCGCGTTCGACGATGCGCCCGGCCTCGACCACCAGGATCTGGTCGGCCGCCCGCACGGTGGACAACCGGTGCGCGATGACCAGCGCGGTCCGGCCTTCCAGCGCGTGCGACAGGGCCTCGCTGACCGCCGCCTCGGACTCCGAGTCCAGGTGCGCGGTCGCCTCGTCCAGCACGATCACCCTGGGGTGCGCCAGCAGCAGCCGGGCGATGGTCAGCCGCTGCCGTTCACCGCCGGAGAGCCGGTAGCCACGCTCCCCCACCAGCGTGTCCAGCCCGTCGGGCAGGCTGCGGACCAGCTCGGCGAGCCGCGCCCGCTCCAGCGCGTCCCAGATCTCCTCCTCCGCGACACCCGGCCGCGCGTACTCCAGGTTGGCGCGGATGGTGTCGTGGAACAGGTGCCCGTCCTGGGTGACCACACCGACGGTGTCCCGGATCGCGGCGAAGGCCAAGTCGCGGACGTCCACATCGGACAGCCGGATGGCGCCGGAGTCGACGTCGTAGAGGCGCGGCAGCAGCGACGCGATCGTCGACTTGCCCGCTCCGGACGAGCCGACCAGCGCGACCATCTGCCCCGGTTCGGCACGGAAGCTGATCCCGTGCAGGACCTCCTCGCCGCCACGGGTGTCCAGTGTGGACACCTCCTCCAGCGAGGCGAGCGAGTACTTGTCGGCGGCCGGGTAGGCGAAGCGGACGTCGTCGAACTCGACCGACACGCCACCCTCCGGCACGGCGCGGGCGTCCGGCTTCTCGGTGATCATCGGATCCAGGTCGAGCACCTCGAAGACCCGCTCGAACGACACCAGCGCGGTCATCACGTCCACGCGGACGTTGGCCAGCGCGGTCAGCGGGCTGTAGAGCCTGGTCAGCAGCAGCGCGAGGGCGACGACGGTGCCCGGGGCGAGCTGGCCACGGATCGCCAGCCAGCCGCCGAGCCCGTAGACCAGGGCCGTCGCGAGGGCCGAGACCAGGGTCAGGCTGGTCATGAACCAGCGGGTCAGCATCGCGGTCCGCACGCCGATGTCCCGCACCCGGCCGGCACGGGCGCCGAAGTCCTCGACCTCCCGCTTCGGCCGCCCGAACAGCTTCACCAGCGTCGCGCCCGGCGCGGAGAACCGCTCGGTCATCTGGGTGGTCATCCCGGCGTTGAGCTGGGCCGACTCGCGCTGCAGGTCGGCCATCCGGCGGCCGATGCGGCGCGCGGGGAGCACGAACACCGGCAGCAGCACCAGCGCCAGCAGCGTCACCTGCCAGGACAGGGTGACCATGACCGCGAGCGAGAGCACCAGCTGGATCACGTTGGTGACCAGGCCGGACAGGGTCGCGGTGAACGTGCGCTGCGCGCCGATCACGTCGTTGTTCAGGCGGCTGACCAGCGCGCCGGTGCGGGTGCGGGTGAAGAACGCGATCGGCATGCGCTGCACGTGCTCGAACACCGCGCGGCGCAGGTCGTAGATCAGTCCCTCGCCGATGCGGGCGGACAGCCAGCGTTCGACGAGCCCGAACCCGGCGTCGGCGATCGCCAGCCCGGCCACGACGACGGCCAGCAGCACGACCAGGCCGGCGTCCTTGCCGCCGACGATCGTGTCGACGACCTTGCCCGCCAGCACGGGCGTGCTGACCGCGATCACCGCCGACACCACGGTCAGCGCCAGGAAGACCAGCAGGCTGCGCCAGTACGGGCGGGCGAAGCGCGCGACCCGCCGCACGGTTCCGGGCGCGAGGCCCTTCGGCGCGTTCGCCGCGCGCATCGCCGAACTCATCAACGACCAGGTGTTGTCCACGCCGCCCACCCTAAAAGTTCGACATTACTTGATGTCTACCCCGAAGACGCAGAGGTCAACGCGGAAGGTCACCAAAAGCTTCCCAGGCGTTGCCCGCGATTCCGCCCTCGGTAACCTTTGCCCATGGGGAGGGACGAAACCGGTGCGAGACCACCCGGCGGCCCGCGATGACCACTGAGCGCACCGAGGTGCGCCGGCCGGTCCCCGCCGCCGCCCTCGACCGCTGGCGGGCCCTGCTCGCCGCGCACCCGCTGACCGTCGAGCTGGTCTTCTACCTCGGGTGCACCGTCTACGCGATCGCGCTGGCCCTCACCAACCAGTTCTACGGCTTCCGCATCTGGGGCTCGTGCGCCGCGTTCGGCTACGGCTTCGCCACCGCCCACACCGGCTGGCTGATCGCCACCCGCCGGCAGGGCGGGCTGCTGCGCTCCCGCTGGGTGGGGATCGCCGGCATCGGCGTGCTGTCGATGCTGCTGCCCCTGACGGTCCTGGTGGTCCGGCGGCTCACCGGCACCGACTGGCTGAACACGCCGTTCTCCTGGAGCGCCCAGCCCGAGGTGTGGGTGATCGAGCGGTCGGCGAGCCTGCTGCTGGACAACGGCACGCCGTACGTGGACGTCGAGGCGCTCACCCGCGCGCCGGAGGTCAACGACTACACGCCCTACGGCCCGGTCATGGCCGTGTTCGGGCTGCCCCGCGCCCTGTTCGGCGGGAGCCCGGTGGCCGACGCGCTCACCGACGCGCGGCTGGTGTTCGCCCTGACCGCGTGCGTGTGCGCGTGGCTGACGATCCGGCTGTCCCGGACGCCGCGGGTTCCGGTACGCGCGGCGCAGTTCGCGATGGCGTGCCCGCTCACCGCGCTGACCTGGGCGGTCGCCGGGCCGGACCTGGCGATCGTCGGTCTCATGCTCGTCGCCGCCGCGCTCGCGGCCCGGGACCGTCCGGCGGCGAGCGGGATCGTCCTCGCGCTGGTGATCAGCGCGAAGCTCATCGTCGCACCGGCCGCGGTGGTGCTGGCCGTGCTCGTCTTCGCCCGCCTGGGCGGCAGGGCCCTGGCGCGCTTCCTCACCACGACGGTGGTCGCGTGCGCGGTGCTCAACATCCCGGTGTTCCTGGTGAACCCGCGGGCCTTCGTGGAGCACGTGATCCGGTTCCCGGCCGGCCTGGGCCAGGTGACGTCACCGGCGGCGAGCCCGCTGCCGGGCTATCTCATCGCCAGTACCGGACCGGCCGGGAAAGTGGCCGCGTTCGTCCTGCTCGCGGGCGCCGCTGCCGCGATCCTCGTCTGGTTGCTGCGGCGTCCGCCCGTGGCGGGGTCGGACGCGTTGTGGCGCATCGCCGTCGGGCTGGGAGCGTTCACGCTCCTGACGCCCGCGACGCGCTTCGGGTACCTGGTGTACCCGTGCGTGCTCCTCGGTGCGATGTTGTGCTTCCGCCGCGCCGAGGCCGGAGGTGCCCGGCCTACTTCTTCTTAGCGCGCGTCGCCCCGCCGCGTCCGCGCAACTGCACACCGGATTCGGAAAGCACGCGGTGCACAAAGCCGTACGAGCGTCCGGTCGACTCGGCCAGGGCTCGAATGCTGGCACCCTTCTCGTATTTCTTCTTCAGGTCAGCGGCCAGCTTGTCACGCGTACTGCCGGTGATCCGCGCGCCCTTCTTCAGGTCAGCCACGTCGTTCCGCCTTCCACCAGATCGCGTTGGCAGGCCACAGTGGGCCTCGTCACGCAATGATCGAACACGAACCGGGAATTTGCCAGACGACGGGCGAAAAACCTGCCCAATGGCGGAAAAATTGCGCCATTCAAGGTGGTTGCCTAGTCCAACTAAGCAATCGAGCCTTTGTTTACCTCACGCCAACTGGACGAGTTCCAAGTAATCATCCGACCAGTGATCCTCCGTGCCGTCGGGCAACAGGATCACGCGTTCGGGCTCCAGCGCCTCGACCGCGCCCGGGTCGTGGGTGACCAGCACGACGGCGCCGGTGTAGCTGCGCAGGGCATTGAGCACCTGTTCGCGGCTGGCCGGGTCGAGGTTGTTGGTCGGCTCGTCGAGCAGCAGCACGTTGGCAGCGCTGGACACCAGGCCCGCGAGCGCGAGCCGGGTCTTCTCGCCGCCGGAGAGGGTGCCTGCGGGCTGGTCGAGTTGCTCACCGGTGAACAGGAACGAGCCCAGCAGGTTCCGCAGCTCCTGCGCGCCGGTGTCGGGGGCGAGGTGGCGGATGTTCTCCCACACGCTGGCGTCGTGGTCCAGCGTCTCGTGTTCCTGCGCGTAGTAGCCGAGGCGCAGCCCGTGGCCGGCTTCGACGCTGCCGGTGTCGGGTTTCTCCATGCCGCCGAGCAGGCGCAGCAGGGTGGTCTTGCCCGCGCCGTTGAGGCCGAGCACGACGACCTTGGTGCCGCGGTCGATCGCGAGGTCGACGCCGGTGAAGATCTCCAGCGAGCCGTACGATTTGGACAGTCCCTCGGCGGTGAGCGGGGTGCGCCCGCACGGGGCGGGGGCCGGGAACTTGATGTGCGCGACCTTGTCGGCCTGGCGCTGGTCGTCCAGGCTCGCGAGCATCTGCTCGGCGCGGCGGGCCATGTTCTTCGCCGCGACGGCCTTGGTGGCCTTCGCGCCGAGTTTCGCGGCCTGGGCCTGCAGGGCGGCGGCCTTCTTCTCGGCGTTGGCCCGCTCGCGGCGGCGGCGCTTCTCGTCGGTCGCGCGCGCTTCCAGGTAGCGGTTCCAGGTCATGTTGTAGTTGTCCAGCTCGCCGCGGGTGGCGTCGAGGAACCAGACCTTGTTGACGACCTCGGCCAGCAGCTCGACGTCGTGACTGATCACCACGAGACCGCCCTCGTGGCCCTTGAGGAAGCCGCGCAGCCAGTTGATCGAGTCGGCGTCGAGGTGGTTGGTCGGCTCGTCGAGCAGCAGGATGGTGTCCGAGCGGCCGGAGGCGCCCACGTCGGAGGCGGCGAACAGGATGCGCGCCAGCTCGACGCGGCGGCGCTGACCGCCGGAGAGGGTGCGCAGCGGCTGGGCGAGGACGCGGTCGGCCAGGCCGAGGTTGGCGCAGATGCGGGCGGCTTCGCTCTCGGCGGCGTACCCGCCCAGCGAGGCGAAGCGCTCCTCGAGGCGGCCGTAGCGGCGGATCGCCTTGTCCCGTTCGGCGTCGTCGACCAGCTCGGACATGGCGGTCTGGGCCTTCTCCATGTCTCGCAGCAGGGCGTCGAGACCGCGGGCGGACAGGACGCGGTCCTTGGCCGTGACGGAGAGGTCGCCCTCGCGCGGGTCCTGGGGCAGGTAGCCGAGCTCGCTGCCGCGGCGCACCTCGCCCGCGTAGGGCTCCCCCTCGCCCGCGAGGACCTTCAGGGTGGTGGTCTTGCCGGCGCCGTTGCGCCCGACCAGGCCGATGCGATCGCCCGGCTGGATGCGCAGGGTGGTGTCGGAAAGCAGAATGCGCGACCCGGCGCGCAGTTCGAGGCCGGTGGCCGTGATCAAGAGAACTCCCGGATAGCGGGGGTGGACGGGTGGCATCGACGGGCCTGCCGGACAGGCGGCCCGGAGCTACTCCAACTGGACGTCCACGGAACCCAGTGTACGGATCACCGTCCAGCGATTTTCGGTGCGGTGGCGGGACTCACCCCGCGCTGTCGCGCGGAAACTGCGCCTCACGGCGCCGAATGGTCACCTTCGACCACCCCCGCCCCCTCTCCCTGAAGGTCTGGTTGGGGTAGTCGCTTGCTTTTCGTTGCCGGCTTGCGTTGGTTGGCGGTGTGCTGCTCAGAGCACGAAGCTGTCCGACCAGGGCTGGCCGGATCGGCCGGACAGCGCGTCGAGCAGGCTGACCGCCTGCTTGTCCGTCAGCGACGACACGAAGTCGATCACCGCCCTCCCCCTGGCCAGTCCCCGCACGGCGTCGGCGCCCGCGACCGGCTCGCCCGTCGCTCCGACCAGCAGTTCGGGTGCGTTCCGGGCCAGGTCCTCGAACTCCGACTGCGCCAGCTCGACCAGGTCGTGCAGGCGCCTGGGCAACCGCGACACCTCGTCCCGGTCGGCGAGCCACGCGTCGAGCGCGTCGACCAGCGTCGTGAGCAGTGACGCCTGTCCGCGCTGGTGGAGGGCCAGTTCCGGGCGCAGCAGCACGAAGCGGCGGTGCACGAACTTCAGCACCTGCACCTCGTGCCACTGTGCGGTCCGCAGGGACACGTGCCCGGCCCGGCTGGACGGTGACGGCAGCACGATCACGCCGTCCACCAGCCGGTGCGTCCACCGCGCGGAGAACGCCGCGGTGGCCTGCTCCGCTTCGATCGAACCGTCGAACGGCTCCGCCAGCAGGCCGTCGACCAGCTCGGCGCGGATTCGCGACACCGCGTGGGCGAAGGCGTCGTCGTCGACGATCCACGCGTCCTTGGCGTGCATGCGCCGCCGCAGCTGCTCCAGTGAACGGCCGGGGCGGCGGATCTGCGCGGCGAGCGTCGCGTTGTCCAGGCCGGCCAGCTCTACCGCGTGATCGAGCCACTCCCCCAGCTCGGCGGCCACCGGGGCGTGCTGCAGGACCCCGATGCGGTGGAAGTCCTGGATGTCGTGGATCGCGTAGGCGAGGTCGTCGGCGGTGTCCATCACGGACGCCTCGACGGTCTGCTGCCACGGCTCGATCCGCCCGGCGAACGGCCTGCGCGCGGCCACCACGTCGTCCAGCTCGGTGCAGTACGCGGAGAACTTGCTCGACCCGGTGCCCGGCGCCTCGTCCGGCTCCGCCGCGCCCCGCGGCGGGATGCGCATCGCGGCCGGGTGCGGGTCGGGCCAGTGCAGCCGCGCCCACGGGTACTTCAGCACCGCCGCCCGCACAGCCGCGGTGAGGTCGAGCCCGACCGCCGCCGGGCCACGCACGTCGGTCGTGGTGATGATCCGGAACGTCTGCGCGTTGCCCTCGAACCCGTCCGGCAGCGAGAACCGGTGCCGGGCGATGCGGTCCAGCACCTGCTCCCCCAGGTGCCCGAACGGCGGGTGCCCCAGGTCGTGGGCGAGCGCGGCGGCCTCGGCGACGTCCGGGTCGAGCCCGCCGAGCTTGCCGATCAGCTCGGCGGAGTCCACCGAGGACAGCAGCCGCTGCGAGATGGCGCGGGCGACCTGGGCGACCTTGAGGCTGTGCGTGAGCCGGTTGTGCAGCAGCCCGGACCCGGCCGCGCTGACCACCTGGGTCACGCCGCCGAGCCGGGCGAAGAACGGCGACACCACGATGCGGTCCCGGTCGGCCCGGAAGGGGTTGTCGGCCAGGTCGGACCACGCCGGTTCGCTGGCGTTCTCCCGGCGTAGCGTCCGCGGATCGGGTTCCATGCGCATCACCGTATCTGTCCCGCTCGTACCCCCGCGGGAGTACGCTGCCCGCCCCGCAGGTGAACATCAGTCGACATCTCTTTCAAACCGGCCACCTCACCAGCGAAGATCGGTCCGTGCGCCCAGTCCGGTTCGCCTTCCAGCCGCTCTACAGCCTGAACACCGGCGGCATGGTCGCGCTCGAAGCGCTGGCCCGCCCCGCCGAGGGGTCCGTGCACGAACTGCTCGACACCGCGCGCCGCGAGCGGCGGCTCGTCGAGACCGACATCGCACTGGCGTGCGACGCCGTCCGCGCGGAAGCCGACCAGCAGACGCTGCTGCCGCTGCACCTGAACATCACGGCCGCCACGGCGGCCGCGCCCGCGGTGGATCCCCTGCTCGACACCCTCGCCCGTGTCGGCAAGCGGCCGCGCGAGGTGGTGCTGGAGGTCGGGCCGCCGTTCTGCTCGGTGTGGCCCGAACAGCTGCTCGCCGGCCTGCACCGGCTCGGCGAGCTGGGTTTCCGGCTGGCGCTGGACGGTCTCGGCCGCGGCGACCTGCCGTTCGCGATGCTCGCGGCGGCGCCGGTGGACGTCCTCAAACTCGACCGCAGCGTGCTGCGCGGCCTCCCCGGCGACGCGGGCTCGGTCGCGGTCGTCGAGTCCCTGCTGCACTTCACGGCCCGCACCAGTGCGCGACTGGTGGCGACCGGGGTCGAGACCGAGGCGCAGCTGGGAGCGGTGCGCCGTCTGGGGGTGCGCATCGCTCAGGGCAACCTGTTCGCCCCCGCCCGGGACGGGGTCCACCTGGGGCACCTGCTGACCCCGGCCATCCCGGACCCGGAGGAGCGCCTCACGCCGGGGCCGCTCACCACGCCGCGCGTGCGGGACTTCCTGCGCCCGGCGAGCACCCTGCCGCACAACGCGACCTGCGACGACGTGCGCACCGCGCTGGCCGCGGGCGACGCGCCCAGCGGCATCGTCGGGATCGACGACGACGGGCGGCCGCGGTGGTCGATCGACCGCACCCGGTTCCTGGTGTCGGTCACCGGCCCGTACGGGCACGCCCTGCACGCGAAGCGCAGCGCGGAGCGGCTCGCGGACACGCCGCACACTATCCACGCCGACGCCGGGGCGCTGGAGCTGCTGGAGCTGGTGACCGACGCGGACTGGGGCCGCACCGGCGACGACGTGGTGGTGGTCGACGACGCGGGCCGCTGCCTCGGTGTGGTGCTGGTGACCGAGGTGGTGCGCGGGGTCGCCGAGGCGAAGGTCGAGGAGGCGGCGGCGCTGAACCCGCTGACGCGGCTGCCGGGCAGCGACACGGTGGCGCGGGACGTGGACCGGCGGATCGGCAGCCGGGAGGCGTTCGTCGCGGCGTGGCTGGACGTCGACTCGTTCAAGGCGGTCAACGACAACGCCGGTTTCGCCGCCGGGGACGACCTGATCCGCGCGATCGGGCGCACCCTGACGGACCTGGCGTCGCGGCTGCCGCGGATGGTGGTGAGCCACGTCGGCGGTGACGACTTCCTGATCGCTTGCGACGTGGACGAGATCGGCACGATCGCGGGCGCGCTGCTGGACACGCCGTGGACCGCGGAGGGCATGCCGGTGACCGTGTCGCTGGCGACGCTGGTCTGCGCCACGGCGACGATCGAGTCCTACCGCGAGGCGTCGCGGCTGCTGGCGCCGCTGAAGAAGCAGGCCAAGTCGGTGCCGGGGTCGAGCTGGGTGCTGGGCCGCCCGGGCTCCGAGCGGGTCGAGGTGCTGCGCGGCCGTTCGCGGCACGCGCTGCCGGAGCAACGACCCGCCGGTCCGGTGGGATTGAGCCGCGCCGGGTAGGTGTGCAACCGGCGGGCCGCGTGGTCCGTCTGGGAAGCATGCGGATGTTGCCGGTGTTGGCGCTCGGGCTGGCTGTGCTGACGGCGTGCGGGGCGTCGGAGGGGTCAGCGGGCGGTGAGCGGGCCTGCACGATGATCGGTGCGATGCCGGGGATCAGTCTCGACGTGGCGCCCCGGCCGGACGTCGCGGGCGCGGAGGTGACCGCCTGCTGGGGCGCTGACTGCCGCACCTGGCGGCCGGACCTGCACCGCGCCACGGCCGCCGAACCGCAGGGCTGCACCGGCGCCGGCCCGGACGACAGCTGCTCGGCGCGGGTGGTGGAGACCGGCGGCTGGTACGCGTTCGTCGACGTCGCCGACCTGCGTGAAGGGCCGGTCGAGATCACGGTGGTCCTGACCGACGCGTCCGGTGCCGAGCTGGACCGCACGACACAGACCACCGCCGCCCAGCTGGTGTACCCGAACGGCCCGGACTGCGGAGGCGGCGTACCGCAGGCAACGGTGCGGGTTTAGCTGTGATGTCCAGGGACGTTGTTCCGATTCGAGGTGACCGGTGACGGCCTGTCGTGCAGACAGGCTGGACCTGCACCGCAGCGGCCGAGATGTTCATGGTCGCCGCCAAGACCGCCGCGAAGTGGGCGCAGCGCTACCGTGACGAAGGCCCAGCCGGGATGGCTGACCGCAGCTCACGCCCACTGCACAGCCCGGCCCGCACCCCCGAGCACCTACTGCGGGCGATGGTGCGGCTGCGCTGGCGCCACCGGCTGGGCCCGGTCCAGATCGCCGGCCGGCTCGGCCTGCCCGCCTCCACCGTGCACGCGGTGCAGGTGCGCTGCCGGATCAACCGCCTCTCCCGGATCGACCGGGTCACCGGCGAGCCGCTGCGCCGCTACGAACACGATCACCCCGGCTCACTGATCCATGTTGATGTCCAGCTCAACCGGCGGCAAGCCACCTCTCACCCGGCTGACCAACCTCCCTGAACATCACGACTAGCGGGTGCGAGAGCCCCACAACGCAGAACACCGCCGCGCAGCTCGAGTTCCCCGGAGGGCGTCCCGAGTGCGGCGGCGGTGCTCCGCGGGTGAAAATCCAGATCTAGACGGTGAAGCCCAGCGCCCGGAGCTGCTCCCGGCCGTCGTCGGTGATCTTTTCCGGGCCCCACGGCGGCATCCAGACCCAGTTGATCCGGAAGTCCTTCACCACGCCGGCCTGGCCGACCAGCACCGAGGCCGTCTGGTCCTCGATCACGTCGGTCAGCGGGCAGGCCGCCGACGTCAGCGTCATGTCGATCGTGGCGGTGTTGTCCTGCTCCACGCGGATGTCGTAGACCAGCCCGAGGTCGACCACGTTGATGCCGAGCTCGGGGTCGACGACGTCCCGCATGGCCTCCTCGATGTCCTCGATCTTGGCCACGTCCGCGGCAGGCGGCTGCGCCTGCTCGGGCAGGTCCTCCGCGGTGCGGCCTTCGCGCGTCTGCTCCTCGGTCACTTCTCGGCTCCGTTCGTGCGGGTCAGCGCATCCTTGAACGCCATCCAGCCCAGCAGGGCGCACTTCACCCGCGCCGGGTACTTCGACACCCCGGCGAAGGCGACCGCGTCCTCCAGCACATCCTCGTCCGGCTCGATCTGGCCGCGGCTCTGCATCATCTCCACGAAGGTGTCCATCGTGGACAGCGCCTCCGACACGGTGTGACCGGTCACCAGATCGGTCAGCACCGACGCGGACGCCTGGCTGATCGAGCAGCCCTGTCCCTCGTAGGAGACGTCGGCGACCTTGTCGCCCTCGACCTTCAGCCGCAGGGTGATCTCGTCGCCGCAGGTGGGGTTCACCTGGAACGACTCCGCGTCGAAGGGCTCCCGCAAGCCGTGGCCGTGCGGGTTCTTGTAGTGGTCCAGGATGATCTCCTGGTACATGCTCTCCAGGTTCACCTACGCCACCCCGAAGAACTTCTGCGCCTCGCGGACACCACCGAGCAGCGCGTCCACTTCGGACAGATCGTTGTACAGGTAGAACGTCGCCCGCACGGTGGCGGGCACCTGGCAGACCCGGTGCAGCGGCCACGCGCAGTGGTGACCCACGCGCACCGCGATGCCCAGGCTGTCCAGCACCTGGCCGGCGTCGTGCGGGTGCACCCCGTCGACGACGAACGCGACGGTCGCGCCCCGGTCGGCGCTGTCCCCGGGACCGATCAGCCGGACACCGGGGATCTCGGCGATCCCGGCCAGCGCGGCCTCGACGAGCGCGTGCTCGTGCGCGGCCACCCGATCCATGCCGATCGCGGTCAGGTAGTCCACGGCGGCGCCGAGCCCGACGGCCTGCGACGTCATCGGCACGCCGGCCTCGAACTTCTGCGGCGGCGGCGCGAACGTGGTGCGCTCCATGGTGACCAGCTCGATCATCGACCCGCCGGTGAGGAACGGCGGCATCGCTTCGAGCAGCTCGCGGCGCCCGTAGAGCACGCCGATGCCGGACGGGGCCAGCATCTTGTGCCCGGAGAACACCGCGAAGTCCACGCCGAGGGCGTGGAAGTCGACCGGGAAGTGCGGCACCGACTGGCACGCGTCCAGCAGCGTCAGCGCGCCCACCTCACGGGCCCGGCGGACGATCGGCTCGACCGGGTTGATCGTGCCGAGCACGTTGGACTGGTGCGCGAACGCGACGATCTTGGTGCGCTCGTTGACCAGCTCGTCCAGGTTGGACAGGTCCAGCCGGAACGTGTCGGTCAGGTCGAACCACCGCAGCGTCGCGCCGGTGCGCTGGCACAGCTGCTGCCAGGGCACCAGGTTCGCGTGGTGCTCCATGGCCGTGATGACGATCTCGTCGCCCGGCCCGATGCGGAACCGCTCGGCCTCGGGGCCCGCGGTCGCCGCGTTGCTCATCGCGTACGCGACGAGGTTGATGCCCTCGGTGGCGTTCTTGGTGAACACCAGCTCGCCCGGGTCCGCGCCGACGAACTCGCCGGTGCGGGCGCGGGCGTACTCGTAGGCGTCCGTGGCCTCTTCGGCGAGCTGGTGCGCACCGCGGTGCACCGCCGCGTTCGAGGTCTCCAGGAACCGGCGCTCGGCGTCCAGCACCTGGGTGGGCCGCTGCGAGGTGGCGCCGGAGTCCAGGTACACCAGGGGTTTCCCGTCGCGCACGGTGCGCGACAGGATGGGGAAGTCGGCGCGCAGCGCAGCGACGTCCAAAGGCGTGTTGGCCGCGGCTGTGGTGGTCATGCGCGCCAACTCCTCTCTCGCGGTGTCAGTTCGGGAGGTACAACAACGTCAGACCGCCGCGGCTTCCTTCTTGCCGGTGTACTTGACGTAGCCGTTCTCCTCCAGCTCGTCCGCCAGCTCCTTGCCGCCGGACTCGACGACCTTGCCGTCGGCGAAGACGTGCACGAAGTCGGGGGTGATGTGGCGCAGGATCCGCGTGTAGTGCGTGATCAGCATGACGCCGACCTCGTTGTTCGCCTTGTACTCGTTGACGCCCTCGGAGACGATCCGCAGCGCGTCGACGTCCAGGCCGGAGTCGGTCTCGTCCAGGATCGCGATCTTCGGCTTGAGCAGCGCCAGCTGCAGAATCTCGTGGCGCTTCTTCTCACCGCCGGAGAAGCCCTCGTTGACGCTGCGCTCGGCGAACTCGGCCGAGATCTCCAGCTTGGCCATCTCGTCCTTGACTTCCTTGACCCAGTGGCGCAGCTTCGGCGCCTCGCCGCGCACGGCGGTGGCCGCGGTGCGGAGGAAGTTCGACATCGACACGCCCGGCACCTCGACGGGGTACTGCATCGCCAAGAAGATGCCCGCTCGACTGCGTTCGTCAACCGACATGTCGAGCACGTTCTCGCCGTCCAGCAGCACCTCGCCGGAGGTCACCTCGTACTTGGGGTGGCCGGCGATGGCGTAGGACAGGGTCGACTTGCCCGAGCCGTTCGGGCCCATGATCGCGTGCGTCTCACCCGAGCGGATCGTCAGGTTGACGCCCTTCAGGATCTCCTTGGCGCCCTCGTCGGTGTTGACGCTCGCGTGCAGGTCCTTGATTTCCAGTGTGGCCATGGCCCTTTTTCGTCTCTGTCTCTCGTGGTGGAAGGAGTGGCTCAGCTGCCGACGGCTTCGAGTTCGGCCTCGATCGCCTCGGCCAGGCGCTCGCGGACCTCGGGAACGTCGATCTTCATCAGGATCTCGTGGAAGAACCCGCGGACGACCAGACGCCGCGCCTGCTCCTCCTCGATCCCGCGCGACTGCAGGTAGAACAACTGCTCGTCGTCGAACCTTCCCGTGGCGCTCGCGTGCCCGGCGCCGGCGATCTCACCGGTCTCGATCTCCAGGTTCGGCACCGAGTCGGCGCGCGCGCCCGTGGTGAGCACGAGGTTGCGGTTGAGCTCGTAGGTCTCGGTGCCCTCGGCCGCGGCCCGGATCAGCACGTCGCCGATCCACACCGCGTGCGCGTCGTCGCCCTGCAGCGCGCCCTTGTACATCACGTTCGACTTGCAGTTCGGGACCGCGTGGTCGACGAAGAGGCGGTGCTCCTGGTGCTGCCCGGCGTCGGCGAAGTACAGGCCCAGCATCTCCACGTCGCCGCCGCGGTCGGCGAACGTCGCGGTCGGCGAGACGCGCACCAGGTCGCCGCCCAGGGTGACCACGATGTGCTTGACCGTGGCGTCCTTGCCGAGCCGGAGGTGCTGCTCGGAGACGTGCACCGCGTCGTCGGCCCAGTCCTGGACGCTGACCACGGTGAGCTTGGCGCCCTCGCCGACGACGAACTCGACGTTGTCGGCGTAGGTGCCCGAGCCGAGGTGGTCGAGCACGACCACGCCCTCGGCGTAGGCCTCGGCGCGCACCTGCACGTGGCCGTAGGCGGTGTTGCCCTCGCCGGGGCCGGTCAGCCGCAGCACGGTCGGCTTCGACGCCTTGGTCTCCTTGGGCAGCGTCACCAGAGTCGCCGCGGCGAACGAGCTGTACGCCTGCGCGGCGATCCGGTCGCTCGGGACGCCGGCCTGGCCGAGGCGCTCGTCCTCGCGGCCGACGGTCTCGACGCGCACCTCGGGGGCGGCGTCGACGTCGACCTTGACCTCGCCGGAGGCCGTGGCAGTGCCGTCGTGCAGCCCGCGCAGCCGCTTCATCGGGGTGAAGCGCCAGTTCTCCTCGCGGCCGCTGGGGACCTCGAAAGCCTGGACGTCGTACCCGGTGAAGCGCTCCGCGCGGGAGGCCGCCGGGACGACGGCCTCCGCAGCAGCGGCGGTGTTTTCAGCAGCCACCGTCATGTCAGCCGACGGCTCCTTCCATCTGCAGTTCGATCAGGCGGTTCAGCTCGAGCGCGTACTCCATGGGCAGCTCGCGCGCGATGGGCTCGACGAACCCGCGCACGACCATCGCCATGGCCTCGTCCTCGGTGAGACCGCGGGACATTAGGTAGAACAGCTGGTCCTCGGAGACCTTGGACACCGTGGCCTCGTGGCCCATCGACACCTCGTCGTTGCGGATGTCGACGTAGGGGTAGGTGTCCGAGCGGGAGATGGTGTCGACCAGCAGCGCGTCGCACTTCACCGTGGAGGCGGAGTGGTGCGCCCGCTTGGCGACCTTGACCAGGCCGCGGTAGGAGGTGCGGCCGCCGCCGCGCGCCACCGACTTCGACACGATGGTCGAGGAGGTGTGCGGCGCCAGGTGCTCCATCTTCGCGCCCGCGTCCTGGTGCTGCCCCTCGCCCGCGAAGGCGATCGAGAGGACCTCGCCCTTGGCGTGCTCACCCATCAGGAAGACCGACGGGTACTTCATCGTCACCTTGGAGCCGATGTTGCCGTCGATCCACTCCATGGTCGCGCCCTCTTCGCACTTGGCGCGCTTGGTGACCAGGTTGTAGACGTTGTTCGACCAGTTCTGGATCGTCGTGTAGCGGCAGCGGCCGCCCTTCTTCACGATGATCTCGACGACGGCCGAGTGCAGCGAGTCCGACTTGTAGATCGGCGCGGTGCAGCCTTCCACGTAATGGACGTACGCACCTTCATCGACGATGATCAGGGTCCGCTCGAACTGGCCCATGTTCTCGGTGTTGATCCGGAAGTAGGCCTGCAGCGGGATGTCCACGTGCACGCCCGGCGGCACGTAGATGAACGACCCGCCGGACCACACCGCGGTGTTCAGCGCGGAGAACTTGTTGTCACCGGCCGGGATGACCGAGCCGAAGTACTCCTGGAACAGCTCCGGGTGCTCCTTGAGGCCGGTGTCGGTGTCCAGGAAGATGACGCCCTGGGCCTCGAGGTCCTCGCGGATCTTGTGGTAGACGACCTCCGACTCGTACTGGGCCGCGACACCGGCGATCAGGCGCTGCTTCTCCGCCTCCGGGATACCCAGCTTGTCGTAGGTGTTCTTGATGTCCTCGGGCAGCTCGTCCCAGCTGGCGGCCTGCTGCTCGGTGGAGCGGACGAAGTACTTGATGTTGTCGAAGTCGATGCCCGACAGGTCCGCGCCCCAGTTCGGCATGGGCTTGCGCTCGAAGAGCTTCAGCGCCTTCTGGCGCGCCTCGAGCATCCACTCCGGCTCGCTCTTCTTCGCGGAGATGTCAGCCACCACGTCGGCGTTCAGCCCGCGGCGGGCGCTGGCGCCCGCGGCGTCCGGGTCGGCCCACCCGAACGCGTAGTTGCCCAGGGACTCGATGGTCTCTTCCTGGGACAGCGGCGTCGTGGTGGGATTGCGCTGCTCGGCAGCGGCAGTCATTCGCGTTCCCCTCCGTCCGGAGCTTTCGCTTGCAGACCCGGCGGATTTTCCGCAGGGACGTGTGTCGTGCACGCGGCGTCACCGCGTGCGATGGTCGCCAGCCGCTGGACGTGGGTGCCCAGCAGCTTGGCGAACGCCTCGGTCTCCGCCTCGCACAGCTGCGGGAACTCAGCGGCGACGTGGGCGACCGGGCAGTGGTGCTGGCACAGTTGCGCGCCGGCACCGGTGGCCGATGCACCCACCTGGCGGGTGGACGCAGCGTAGCCTTCCCTGGTCAGGGCGGCGGCCAGGGCCTCCGCCCGGTGCGCGGGGCCGTCGGCCGCGTTGACCGCGGCCCGGTGCGGCTCGACCAGCGCGGCCACCCGGCGCTCCGCGAACGCCCGCACCGCGTCCTCGCCCGCGTGCTCGGCGAGGAACCGGATGGCGGCGACCGCGAGGTCGTCGTAGGCGTGCCCGAACCGCGCCCGTCCCGTCTCGGTGAGCAGGAAGAGCTTGGCCGGGCGGCCCCGGCCACGCGGTCCGCGCCGGGGCGCGTCCCGCGTCTCGGCCTCCCCGTCGGCGACCAGGGCGTCCAGGTGGCGGCGCACGGCGGTCGGGCTGATGCCCAGCCGCTCGGCGACGACACCCGCCGTCATGGGGCCGTCCTCCAGCAGGAGGCGGGCGACCTCGTGGCGAGTCCGCCCTTCCGGGGTGGCCTGTGCGGGCACCACGGCAGCGGGACGGCTCGCGCCGTCCTGGTGCTGGGTGGGCCCGCTGTTTTTCACAACATAAGTGTGTCGTATTTCGGGCGGGGAGGCAAAGACAGGTCGGCTGCCGGTGACCGGAGTCACGTGACCGCGCTGGTCGACGGCGGATTCGCGGATGACGGCGGGTCGCTCGGGTGGGTGGCGGCGGTGGACCCGGGGTTCCGGGCCGCGGTCATGATCAACCCGGGCCACCGCCCTTCACGAGCGCCCTTCACGGCGTCGATACCCTCTGTGTGTGGCATTGGGCGAGCAGAGCACCGGTGGCGGTGCGGTGGCGGTACCGCTGTCCCCGGTGCGGCCCCCCGAGGCCGGGCCGCTGGAGCAGCGGGAACTGCGCGCGCTCGACATCGTCCGCCGCCTCGGCACGATCGGCGCCCTGCTGCTCGCGCTCGGCTCGCTGGGCGCGGGGGCGGCTCCGGTGCTGAACCCGGTCCAGGACATCCCCGTCCTGCGCCTGTTCGCCCGCATCCCGACCGTCTCGCTGGCCATCTGCTTCGCCGGCATGGGCATGCTCGTCGTGGGCTGGCTGCTGCTCGGCCGGTTCGCGCGGCCGGGGCGCGCCCGCCTCGCCACCCGCGCGCAGCTCACCCGCACCCTCGTCATGTGGCTGACGCCGCTGATGTTCATCCCGCCGCTGTTCTCCCGCGACGTCTACAGCTACCTCGCGCAGAGCGAGATCGTGCACCGCGGCATGGACCCCTACTCACTGGGCCCGGCGCAGGCCCTCGGCGTCGCCGACCCGCTCACCAGCGGCGTGTCCAACATGTGGCGGGAGACCCCGGCCCCCTACGGCCCGCTGTTCCTCAAGCTGGGCAGCTGGATCTCCGCGGTCGTCGGCGACAACATCGTCGCCGGGGTGCTTCTGCAGCGCGCGCTCGCGCTGGCCGGCGTCGCCCTGATCATCTGGGCCCTGCCGCGGCTGGCGCAGCGCTTCGGCGTCGAACCGGCGACCGCGCTGTGGCTCGGCGCGGCCAACCCGCTCGTGTTGTTCCACCTGGTCGCCGGCGCGCACAACGAGGCACTCGGCATCGGCCTCATGGTCGCCGGCCTGGAGCTGGGCATCCGCCGCCTCCCGGTGCGGGTCACCGGCGACACGGCGCCGCCGCTGGCGCGCGGTGAGGTCCTGTTCATCGTGCTCGGCGCGGCCGTCATCACGCTCGGCGCGGCGGTGAAGATCAACGCGATCATCGCGCTCGGCTTCTTCGGCGTGATGATCGCCCGCCGCTGGCACGGCCGCATCACCGACCTGCTGCGTGCCGCGGCGCTGGTCACCGGCGTGTTCGCCGCGGTCATGGTCGCCGTGTGCCTGGGCACCGGGCTCGGCTTCGGCTGGGTCGGCGCCCTCGGCACGCCCGGCCTGGTGCGCAGCTGGATCTCCCCCACCGCCGAGCTGGCCAACCTCGGCGGCGTCCTGGGCATCGCGCTGGGCCTGGGCAACCACACCAACGCGCTGGTGTCGATCCTGCAGCTGGCCGGCACCGCGCTGGCCGGGCTCATCACGGCCAAGTTCCTCTGGGACAGCTTCCGCTGGCGCTACCGGCCCATCATCGGCCTCGGCGTGTCGCTGGGCGCGTTCATGATGCTGCACGTCGCGATGCAGCCGTGGTGGCTGCTGTGGGCGGTCATCCCGCTCGCCGCCGCGGCGGGCACCTCCCGGTTCCGGGTCGCCGCCAGCGTCGCCAGCGTCGCGCTGGCCTTCCTCGCCGCGCCGCCGGGCAGCACGTTCGACGGCCGCTCGTTCGTGGTGCCGCAGGCCTACCTGGCCGCGGCTCTCGTCGTCGCCGTCGCGATGGTCGTCGTGTGGCGCAGGGCACCTCTTCTGCTGAAGAGGGATCCGCAGCCGGTGGCCTGAGCCGAGGTCGTACGCTTGACAGTCGTGAGCACACCTGCCGTCGAGATCACCGGGCTGGTGAAGCGGTACGGCTCGAAGACCGCGGTCGACGGCCTGGACCTCAAGATGGACCGCGGGCGCCTGCTCGCGCTGCTCGGTCCCAACGGCGCCGGCAAGACCACCACGGTCGAGATCTGCGAGGGCTTCCGCCGCGCCGACTCCGGCTCGGTGCGGGTGCTGGGCCTGGACCCGGTCCGCGACGGCGCCGCGCTGCGCCCCCGCATCGGCGTGATGCCGCAGGGCGGCGGCGCCTACCCCGGCGTCCGCGCCGGCGAGATGCTGGGCCTGGTCGCCGCGTGCGCCGCCAACCCGCTCGACCCCGCGTGGCTGCTCGACGTCCTCGGCCTCGCCCCCGCGCGCCGCACCCCGTTCAAGCGCCTCTCCGGCGGCCAGCAGCAGCGCCTGTCGCTGGCCTGTGCCCTGGTCGGGCGGCCGGAGCTGGTGTTCCTCGACGAGCCGACCGCGGGCATGGACCCGCAGGCCCGCCGCCTGGTGTGGGAACTGCTGGGCGCGCTGCGGGCCGACGGCGTCAGCGTGCTGCTCACCACGCACCTGATGGAAGAAGCCGAGGCGCTGGCCGACGACGTGGTGATCGTCGACAACGGCCGCGTCATCGCGGAGGGCACGCCGAGCGCGCTGACCGCCGACGACGCCGACACCGCGCAGCTGCGGTTCAAGGCCCGCGCCGGGCTGGACACCGACCTGCTCTCCGCCGCGCTGCCCGAGGGCTACCACGTCAAGGAGTCCGCGCCGGGCAGCTACCAGGTCTCCGGGAAGGTGAACCCGCAGGTGGTGTCCACGGTGACGGCGTGGTGCGCGCAGCAGGGCGTGCTGGCCGAGGAGCTGCACGTCGGCAAGCGCGACCTGGAAGAGGTCTTCCTCGAGCTGACCGGACGGGAGCTGCGCTCGTGACCGCACCGGCCCGGTTCCCCGCCGGCACCTTCACCCCCGCGCCGGGCGCGGGCAGCCGCGCGCGCATGCTGTTCACCCACGCGAAGCTGGAGACCAGCCTCACGCTGCGGCACGGCGAGCAGATCCTGCTCACCCTGCTCATCCCGCTGGCCCTGCTGATCGGCCTGACGCTGCTGGACATCCTGCCCGCGGGCGACCTGGACGGGGTGTCCAAAGCGGACTGGGTGACGCCGCGGATCTTCGCGCTCGCGGTCATGTCGTCGGCGTTCACCGGGCAGGCGATCGCGCTGGGCTTCGACCGCCGCTACGGCGTGCTGAAGCGGTTGTCGGCCACCGCCATCCCGCGCTGGCTGCTGGTCGCGGGCCGGATCGTCGCGGCCCTGGTCGTGGTGCTGCTGCAGGTCGTGGTGCTCGGCGTGGTCGCCGCGTTCCTCGGCTGGAGCCCGTCGCCGGCGGGCATCGCCGAGGCGGTGCTGCTGCTGGTGCTCGGCACGCTGAGCTTCGGCGCGCTGGGGGTGCTGCTCGGCGGGTCGCTGCGCGCGGAGGCGGTGCTGGCGCTGGCCAACATCGTGTGGTTCGTGCTGCTGCTCGCGGGGGGCATCCTGCTCGCGCCGTCCACGCTGCCGTCGGCGGCCGCGACCGTCATCCAACTGCTGCCCTCCGGCGCGCTGGCCGAAGGTCTGCGGGCGGCGCTGGTCGACGGGCAATTCGCCGTCGGCCCGGTCCTCGTGCTCGCCGTGTGGGGCGTGCTGGCGGCAGCGGTGGCCGCGAAAACGACAAAACTGACATAACTCTAGGATGTTGCTGTGGCCCTGAGCTCCCTGATCGCCCGCCTGCCCTACCCGTCGCGCCCGGTGCAGCGCGCGATCGCCGTCGCCGCGATCGTGGCCCAGGCCGGCATCGGGGTCACCGGCTCGGTCGTCCGGGTCACCGGTTCGGGCCTGGGCTGCCCCACCTGGCCGCAGTGCTTCCCGGGCAGCATGGTGCCGGTCGCGCACCCCGAGTTCGACACGCTCAACCAGTGGATCGAGTTCGGCAACCGGCTGCTCACCGTCGTGGTGGTGCTGGTCTCCGCGCTGGCGGTGCTCGCCGCGTGGCGCGTGCAGATCGCCCACCCCGAGCGCAAGCGCCTGGTGAAACTCGCCTGGACGATGCCCGGCGGTGTGGTGCTGCAGGCCGTGGTCGGCGGCATCACGGTGCTCGCGAAGCTCGAGTGGTGGACGGTCGCGATCCACTTCCTCGCCTCCACCCCGCTCGTGTGGCTCGCGGTCCTGCTGCTGCGCGCGTTCAACGAGGGCGACGAGCCCGCCCGCTGGCTCATCCCGCCGGCGGCGAAGCAGCTGCTGGTCACGCTCGTCGTGGCGCTGTGGGCGATCCTGATCGCCGGCACCACGGTCACCGGCGCCGGCCCGCACGGCGGCGACCCGGAGACCCACCGGCTGGACGCGCCGATCGAGGTCCTCGCGCAGGTCCACGGCGGACTGCTGGTCTGCTACCTGCTGGTGCTCGCGGTCTTCGGCCTGGTCCTGATGCGCGGCGGCACCCCGGCCGCGCTGTGGCGGCGCTACGCGATCGTGTGGGTGGTCGCGCTGGCGCAGGGCGTGCTGGGTTCGGTGCAATATGCCCTCGGCATCCCGGAGGCGCTGGTGTCGCTGCACGTCCTCGGGTCGGCGCTGGTGATCGTGGCGACGGCCGCCCTGTGGTGCGGCTCCCGCGATCGCGGGCCGGTCACCTCGGCAGGCCCGGCGCCGCGCGAACCGGAGCTGACCGCGACCCGCAGCTGACCGCGGCTGGGGCGGGGTTCCGCCGCCCGTCATGCGGTAGTAACGCCCGAGGGGGGTATTCGCCAAGACGGCTCCGTACGGTGGGGCCGGAAAGAGAGGTTACTGCCGCCCATGACGAAACCGCTGATCTCGCATCGCCGGTCCTCCGGTCAGATGATCGTGCTCAAAGCGTTCCTGCTGATCCCGTTCCTCGCCCTGATCACCGCCGTTCCGCTGGCGTGGGGCTGGGGCCTGACCTGGCTCGACCTGGGCCTGGCGGTGTTCTTCTACGTCGTCGCGACCCTCGGGGTGACGGTGGGCTACCACCGGTACTTCACGCACGGCGCGTTCAAGACCGGTCGTCCGCTGCGGGTCGCGATGGCGATCGCGGGCAGCATGGCCGTGCAGGGGTCGGTCATCTTCTGGGTGGCCAGCCACCGCCGCCACCACGCGTTCGCCGACCGCGAGGGCGACCCGCACTCCCCCTGGCTGTTCGGCACCAGCCCGGCGGCGCTGCTGCGCGGCTTCTGGCACGCGCACATGGGGTGGATGTTCCAGCGCGAGGTGACCAACTACGAGCGGTTCGCGCCGGACCTGCTGGCCGACGACGACCTGCGCGTGGTGAACCGGCTGTTCTGGCTGTGGATCGTGCTGAGCCTGGGCCTGCCGACGCTGCTCGGCGGGCTGCTGAGCTGGTCGTGGTGGGGCGCGGTGACCGCGTTCTTCTGGGCCGGGCTGGTGCGGATCGCGTTCCTGCACCACGTGACGTGGTCGGTGAACTCGATCTGCCACATGATCGGCGACCGGCCGTTCGCCAGCCGGGACAAGGCGGCGAACTTCTGGCCGCTGGCGATCCTGTCGATGGGCGAGTCGTGGCACAACTCCCACCACGCGGACCCGACGTGCGCCCGGCACGGCGTGCTGCGCGGGCAGGTGGACGTGTCCGCGCGGTTGATCTGGATCTTCGAGAAGCTGGGCTGGGCGCGCGACGTGCGGTGGCCGCGCGCCGAGCGCCTCGCCGCGAAGCGGCTCGAACCCGCTTCCTAGTTCCTACAGGGCGTGCCCGGCCATCCGGCGACGGTGGCCGGGCCCGATCTGCGTGGAGTTGACGGTCTCGGCGTCCCACTCGGCCGGTTCCAGATCCGCCACGGCCTCGACGAGCTTCTGCCCGGTCGCCACGGACGGGACGACGACGTCGCCCATCGCGCCGTCGTGGCCGACGAGCACCACGCGCGCCCCGGCGCGGCCGATGTTCTCCACGACGGCCTTCGCCGGCTTGCCGTGCTCGGCGACGAAGCGGCGGGCGGTCGTAAGCTGCTTGGCGGTGGGCGCCGGTGCCTCGGTCTCTTCAGCCATGTCGGCATCTTAGGGAAGATCCGCGCGACCCACCCGGTTGTGCGAGGTGAACCCGACCACGTCAGGAGGACACAGGCGATGCCCACGGCAGTGCAGATTCGGCGGACCGGCGGACCCGAGGTGCTGGAGGCCGGTGAGGTCGAGGTCGGCGATCCCGGGCCGGGTGAGCTGCTGGTCGACGTCGCCGCCGCGGGCGTGAACTACATCGACACCTACCAGCGCAGCGGGATCTACAAGATCGACCTGCCCGTGACGCTGGGCATGGAGGGCGCCGGAACGGTCGTCGCGGCCGGCGAGGGCGTGACGGGCTTCGCGGCCGGTGACCGGGTGGCGTGGCAGGGCGTGCTCGGCGGGTACGCGCAGCAGGCCCGGATCCCGGCGAGCGCCGCGGTCGCGGTGCCCGAGGGCGTGTCGCTGGAGACCGCCGCGGCGACGATGCTGCAGGGCGTCACCGCGCACTACCTGGTGCGGTCGACGTACGAGGTGCAGGAGGGCGACACGATCCTGCTGCACGCGGCCGCGGGCGGCGTCGGGCTGCTGCTGACGCAGCTGGCCAAGGCGCGTGGCGCGCGGGTGATCGGCACGGTCTCGACCGCGGAGAAGGCGGCGCTGGCCAGGGAGGCCGGTGTGGACGAGGTGATCCGGTACGACCAGGTCGATTTCGCCGAGGAGGTCCGGAAACTGACCGGCGGCGAAGGTGTGGCCGCGGTGTACGACGGGGTCGGCAAGTCCACTTTCGACGGAAGCCTGGCGAGCCTGCGGGTGCGCGGGTTCCTGGTGCTGTTCGGGGCGGCGAGCGGGCCGGTCCCGCCGGTCGACCCGCAGCGGCTGAACGCGGCGGGCTCGGTTTACCTGACGCGCCCGACGTCGGCCCACTACGTGCGCACGCGCGACGAGCTGGAGTGGCGCACGAACGAGCTCTTCGAGGCGGTCACCTCGGGCGCGCTCAAGGTCCGCGTTGGCGCCAAGTACGCGCTGTCGGACGCCGCGAAGGCGCACGAGGACCTGCAGGGCCGCCGCACCACGGGCAAGGTGCTGCTGATCCCGTAGGTCAGGCGGGGTGGGTTTCGGGCATGCGGATCGCGACCGCGATGCCGGAGGCGGCGGTGAGCGCGGCGACGACCGCCACCGCCGCCCGCACGCCCCACAGGTCGGCGGCGAGCCCGGACACCACCGCCCCCACCGCGAATCCGCTGTCGCGCCAGAGCCGGTAGACGCCGACGGCACGGGCCCGCCACGCCGGATGGGCGACGTCGCCGACCACCGCGAGCAGCGTCGGGTAGACCATGGCGGTGCCCGCGCCGAGCAGCACCATCGCCACCGCCCAGGTCGCGAAGCCGGAGGCGAGCGCGGTCAGCCCGAGCGCGGCGGCCTGCACCAGCATGCCCGCGGTGATCAGGTGCTTGCGGCCCCAGCGGTCCGACATCGGGCCGGTGACGAGCTGCCCGGCGCCCCAGACCGCGGGGTAGAGCGCGGCGAGCACGCCGGCGCCGGCCACGGACAGGCCCGCGGTGACGAACAGGATCGGGAACAGGCCCATCGCGAGGCCGTCGTTGAGGTTGTTGACCATCCCGGCCTGGCTGGCCGCGGACAACGCGCGGTCACGCACGCTGGTGCGGGCGAACACGGCCCAGCCGCTCAGTTCTCCCCCGGCGGCGTGGCCGCGGGACTCGAAGCGGGCGTGGCCGCGCGTCTCCCGCACGAACACCGCGGTCAGGCCGAGGCCCAGCGCGACATAGGCCGCGCCGAGGAGGAACGGGGCGGGGCGCAGACCGTGGCGCGCGGCGAGGTAGCCGGTGGCGGCCGCGGTGATCGCCAGCGCGCCGTACCCGGCGGCCTCGTTGAGTCCCATCGCGAGGCCGCGCCGCCGCGGGCCGGCGAGGTCGATCTTCATGATGACGGTGGTCGACCAGGTCAGCCCCTGGCTGAGGCCGAGCAGGACGTTGGCGGCGACGATCCAGCCCCAGTCCGGGGCGAGGGCGAGCAGCGCCGGCGCCGGCACGGCGATCAGCCACCCGGCCAGCAGCACGGGTTTGCGCCCGTACCGGTCGGACAGGGTGCCGGCCAGGTAGTTGGCGGCGGCCTTGGTGAGGCCGAACGCGAGCACGTAGGTGAGCAGGACGGTGTAGCCGGTCAGGCCGAACACCGGGCCCGCCAGCAGCGGCAGGACGGTCCGTTCCTGGCCCAGCACCCCGCCGACGAGGGCGTTGACCGCGACCAGGAGGCTGAACTGGGCGAGGTTGGCCCGCAGGCCCAGCCGGACCGTCACGCGCCGGTCACCAGCGCCTTCCCGGTCGCGCGGGCCCAGTCCGCGGGCCCGCCCCCCAGCACCACCGAGACGTCCCGGTGGCCGGCCTGTTCGAGGAGGCTGGCGGCGCTCATCGCCCGTTCACCGTGGCCGCACATCACCACCAGCGGTTCCCGCGGCAGCTCGCGCCCGTCGAGGCGGCCCAGCTCGCGGTGCCGGGCGCCGGGCAGGTGGCCTGCGGCGAACTCCGCGTCCTGGCGCACGTCGAGCACCGGCCGCCCGCCGATCCCGTCGGCCGTGACGACCGGCGTGCGCCGCACCGGCTGCCCGGCCGCGGTCCACGCGGCGAGCCCGCCGTCGAGCTCGCCGGCCAGGCCGGTGCGGCCGATCTTGACCGCCTGCCAGGCGATTTCGGACGGGTCCTGGTCGCCGCCGCGCACGACCACGATCGGGCGATCAGCGGGCACGAGCCAGCCGAGCCAGGACGCGAACGCCGGGCGCAGCGGGATCGACAGCGCACCGGGCACGTGACCGGCGGCGAAGTCGGCGGCGGGGCGGGCGTCGACGACCACCGCACCGTCGGCGGCCAGCGCGCGCACCCGGTCCACGTCGAGGCCGGGCAGGACCGGATCGCCCGGCAGGACCAGGCCGCGGCGGTTGGTGTCGGCCAGTTCGCGGAAGTAGGACGGGAAGCTGCCGAGCGACCCCAGCAGCGCGGCGACGAAGGCGTCCTCGTTTTCCACGCGCAGCAACGAGTTCGTCGCCTTCTCGGCGCCGATGGTGCTGGTGCGGCGTGCGCCCGGCGGCGCGGAGCAGAACGAGCCGGCGCCGTGGGTGGGCCACACCGCGACCTCGTCCGGCAGGCTCGCCAGCCGCCGCAGGGAGGCGTACTGGCGGCGGGCCAGCTCGTCGGTCAGGGCCGGGTGGACCAGGTCGGTGCGGGCGGCGGCCCCGACGATCAGCGAGCCGCCGGTGAACACACCGACGGGGGCGGCGCCGTCGAGCAGGAGGAACGACAGGTGCTCGTGGGTGTGGCCCGGGGTGAACAGGGCGCGCAGGCGGAGCCCGCCGAGGTCGGTTTCGTCCCCGTCGCGCAGGCCGTCGTGGCGGTACTCGCGGCGCCCCGCGGCCGAGGCGAGCACGCGGGCGCCGTCGGTGGCCGCGAGCTGCCGGGCGCCGGAGACGAAGTCGGCGTGCAGGTGGGTGTCGGCGGCGAAGGCGAGCCGCAGACCGCGCCGCGCGGCCGCGCGCCGGGCGGCCCGCAGGTCCAGGCTCACGTCGACGACCAGCGCCCGGCCGTCACCGAGGTCGGCCAGGTAGGCGGAGTTGCCGAGCCCTTCGTCCACGAGCGGCAGGACGTCTACAGTGGACATGATCGGTCACCGCCGGGGTTTGCTTGCCAGCTCGGAAACGCTGCGCACGCCGTAGCTCGCGCGGCGTCGCGGTAGTGGTCCCGTGGAGTGGCGCCGCCGATGCCGGAGGCCCACGGGTCGGCGTTGCACACCGCGGATTCCGGCAGCGGCCGTTCGCTGACGATGTCGGCGACGGCCGGCCGGCCGCGCGGCCGCAGCGGCTCCATCGTGACCAGTTCGTACATCCGCTTGACCCGGGTCTCCAGGGCCCGGGTGTCCACGCCGGTGGTCATCGCGCACCTCCGCGCTTGTTCAAGTGTCTTCTTGAATAAGAGACCCGTGCTGTGTTGCTTGTCAAGAGTTCTCTTGAATATGCTGGTCGCATGGGTGATCGAGCCGCGAAGAGCGAGCTGTACGACGCGCTGGCCGAGACCGCGAAGGCGCTGGCCAGCGGGCGGCGCGCGGAGCTGGTGGACGTGCTCGCGCAGGGTGAGCGGCCGGTCGACGAGCTCGCCGCCGAGATCGGCCAGTCGGTGGCCAACACCTCCCAGCACCTGCAGCGGCTGCTGCGATCCGGCCTGGTGCGGACCCGCCGGGAGGGCACGCGGGTGTTCTACTCGCTGGCCGGCGCCGCGGTGGCGCAGCTGTGGCTGGCGATGCGCGCGGCGGCCGAGCAGCACGTCGAGGGCCTGGCCCGGCTCGCCGAGGAGTACGTCGGCGACCGGTCCGGCCTGGACACCATCACGCGTGACGAACTGGACCGGCGGCTCCGCGACGGCGATGTGGTGGTGCTCGACGTGCGCCCGGCCCCGGAGTTCGCGGCGGGCCACATCCCGGGCGCGGTGTCGATCCCGATCGGCGAACTGCGGACGCGGCTGACGGAGGTCCCGGACGGCGCCCAGGTGGTCGCCTACTGCCGCGGCCCGTACTGCGTCTACGCGGACGAAGCGGTCCGGCTGCTGACCGCGGCCGGCCGCCAGGCGGCCCGACTGGAGGACGGCTACCCGGAGTGGGCCGCGGCGCGCCCCTGATACCCGCGCGGGAATTGTCCGCGGTCCCGGCTGCGGCGAAGCTGCCACCATGGATCTCGTCGAACGCTATGTCGCGCTGTGGAACGAAACCGACGCGAGCGCGCGCCGGAAGCTGATCGAGCTGCTGTGGTCCGAGGACGGCGTGCACCTGCTGCAACCGCCCCGGGAGATGCGGGACCGGGCAACGGCCCTCGGATTTGACCGAGCGGTCCTGGCGGCCCGCGGTCACGCCGCCATCGAACAGCGCGTACGCCGCGGCCACGAGGACTTCCTGGCGCCCGCCGGCGTCACGCTCGCCGCCCGCGGGAACACCGACCAGCTCGGCGACACCGTCAAGTTCAACTGGGAGCTCGTCGACGGCACCGGGCAG
Organism: Amycolatopsis sp. 3B14; assembly: GCF_050958625.1. NCBI lineage: Bacteria > Bacillati > Actinomycetota > Actinomycetes > Pseudonocardiales > Pseudonocardiaceae > Amycolatopsis > Amycolatopsis sp. 3B14. The sequence continues at coordinate 31,239 of NZ_JBHZEN010000067.1, read as the reverse complement.
GCGCGCAGCACCGGGCTGGAGATCCTGACCCTCGCCGCGGACGGGCGCATCGCCGTGGACCACCAGTTCTTCGAGAGCTGACCCCGCCCCCCGACGAGGAGGCGGGGCCGGAAGACCTACACGCTCACGGCGGCGCGGATCGTCTCCTTCAGGCTGCTCGTCGTCGCGATCACGGCCGTCGGTTCGTAGCCGCAGTGCGCCATGCAGTTGGCGCACCTCGGGTCCTTGCCGCGGCCGAACTTGTCCCACTCCGTCTCCTCGATCAGCTCCCGCCAGGTCTTGGCGTAGCCGTCGTCGAGCAGGTAGCACGGCCGCTGCCAGCCCAGCAGCGAGTACGACGGGATCCCCCACGGCGTGCACTCCAGGTCCCGCTTGCCCTCGATGAAGTCGAGGAACACGGGCGAGTGGTTGAGCCGCCACTTCTTGCGGCGCCCGTCGGCGAAGGCCTTGGAGAACAGCTCCCGCGTCTGCTGCACCCCGAGGAAGTGCTCCTGGTCCGGGGCCTTCTCGTAGGCGTACCCCGGCGAGAGCTGCATGTTGTCGACCTTGACCACGTCGTTGAGGTAGTCCAGCACGTCGATGACGTCCTGCGGGGTGTCGGTGTTGAAGAACGTCGTGTTCGTCATCACCTTGAAGCCCTTGGACTTCGCGAGCTGGATCGCCTCGACCGCGGCCTGGAAACCGCCCTCCTTGCGCACCGACGCGTCGTGCTTCTCCTCGAGCCCGTCGATGTGGACCATCCAGGTGAAGTTGCGGTGCGGCTTGAACTTGTGGATGTGCTTGGGCAGCAGCAGCGCGTTCGTGCACAGGAACACGATCTTGTTGCGCTCCAGCAGGATCCGCGTGATCTCGTGGATCTGCGGGTGCATCAGCGGCTCACCGCCGGCGATGGACACCATCGGCGCGCCGCTCTCCTCCACGGCGCCCACGGCCTGCTGCACCGGCATCCGCTGCTTCAGCAGGTGCGCGGGCTGCTGGATCTTCCCGCAGCCACCGCACTTGAGGTTGCACGCGAACAACGGTTCCAGCTCGACCAGGATCGCAAACTTCTCCTTGCGCAGCAGCTTCTGCTTGGCCAGGAACGCACCCAGCCGGATCGACTGGCGTAATGGCATGCCCATGGTCTAGCTCACCTCCCGGGGTAGTGTGAAAACCACGTCCTCAACGGCCTCCGCGCTCTCGGTCACCGTCGACCGGCCCAGCCCGCGAAGGCACCGCACCAGCTCCGCCACCAGGTCCGGTGGGGCCGAGGCGCCCGCGGTGATCCCGATCCGCTTCGCCCCGGCCAGCCAGCGCAGGTCCACTTCGGACACGTCGTCGACGAGCCTGGCCCGGGTTCCCCGCCGCCGCGCCACTTCCACCAGGCGCAACGAGTTGGACGAGTTCGCCGAGCCGACCACGAGGACGAGGTCCGCCTCCTCGGCCACCGCCGTCACCGCGCGCTGGCGGTTGGTGGTGGCGTAACAGATGTCGTCGCGCCGCGGGCCCTCGATGCCGGGGAACCGCGAGCGCAGCACCGAGGCGATCTCCTCCGCCTCGTCCACGGCCAGTGTGGTCTGCATCGCGTAGGCCACGCCGCCCTCGGGCGCCCGCACGTGCGCGGCCGCCTCGGCGTCCTCGACCACGACGATCCGCTCCGGCGCCTCCCCGACCGTGCCCTCGACCTCCTCGTGGTCGGCGTGCCCGATGAGGAACACCGTGTCACCGCGGCCGGTGTAGCGCTTGACCTCGGTGTGCACCTTCATCACCAGCGGGCAGGTCGCGTCGATCACCCGCAGGTCCCGTGCCTCCGCCGCGGCGCGCACGACCGGGGCGACGCCGTGCGCGGCCAGCACCGTCGTCGCGCCGCGCGGCACCTCCTCGACCTCCTGCACGAACACCGCGCCCAGCGCCTCCAGCCGCCGCACCACGTGCGCGTTGTGCACCACCTGGCGGCGCACGTAGACCGGCGCGCCGTACCGCTCCAGCGCCCGCTCGACGATCTCGATGGCGCGTTCGACGCCGGCGCAGAACGAGCGTGGGCTGGCGAGCAGCAGTTCGCCCTCCCCCGCCGCCTCGCACCACTCGCGCAGCGCGGGGACCGCGGCCCGTAGCGACCGCAGGCCGGTCAGGCCCCGCAGCACCGTGCCCGGCCGCCACAGCGGCTGGTCCGGGGTGTCCACAATGGCCCGCACGACCGCGACCGGGCCGGCCAGGGAAGCGAACTCCGCGGACTCCATGTCGACGGCCAGCGCGCCGTTCCGCGCATACCTGGCCCGTTCCGCACCGTCCACGACGGAGGGCGCGGACGCGATCGGTCCGAGGTGGACGGTCAACCCGAGCCGCCGCAACGCCGCGGCGAGCACCGGCGCCGAGTGCAGCGGCACCCGCCCGTCCGGGCCGTCGATCTCGGTCGCCACCACCAGGTCGCCCGGCCGCGCCTCCGGCACCAGCGCCCCGCCGACCCCGGCGACCAGGACCGGCCGCCCGGCCGCGGCCAGCCGCTGGGCCGATTCCGCCGCGCGGCGCGGTCCCATCCCGCCACGCAGCACGACCAGGCCCGGCGTCCGCAGCGCGGAAGCCTCGACGCGCATCGGCGCGACCACGACGCCGCTCATGACCGTTCCAGGTACCGGCCGAGCGCGGTCACCGGGAACACCAGCCGGTACAGGTGATAGTTGATGTAGAAGTCGCCGGGGAAGCCGGTGCCGGTGAACTGCGGCTCGTCCCACGTGCCATCGGGGCGCTGGGTCTCGGCCAGCCACCGGACGCCGCGCGCGGTCACCTCGGAGTCCCGCTCCCCCGCGGCGAGCAGCGCCAGCAGCGCCCACGCGGTCTGCGACGCGGTCGACTCACCGCGCCCGGCCCACGACGGGTCGCGGTAGGACCGCAGGTCCTCACCCCAGCCGCCGTCGGCGTTCTGGTGCTCGGCCAGCCACCGCACCGCACGCCGGATCGCGGTGGCCGACGCCGGGACCCCCGCCTCGACGAGCGCGGGCACGACGGCGCCGGTGCCGTACACGTAGTTGGCGCCCCAGCGGCCGAACCACGACCCGTCGGGCTCCTGGTGGTCCAGCAGCCATTTCACGCCGCGGCGGCATTCCCGGCTGCCGGCCTTGCCTTCCTTGGCCAGCATCTCGACCACGTGCGCGGTGACGTCCGCGGACGGCGGGTCGATCACCGCGCCGAAGTCGCAGAACGGCAGCTTGGTGGTCAGCTCCTGGGTGTTGTCGGCGTCGAACGCGCCCCAGCCGCCGTCGCGGGACTGCATGCCGGTCACCCACGCCACGGCGCGGTCCAGCGCTCCGGACAGCCGCTCCCGGTCCGGGTGCGCGACGCGGCGCAGGCCGAGCACGACTTCCGCGGTGTCGTCGGTGTCCGGGTAGAGGTCGTTGGCGAACTCGAACGCCCAGCCGCCCGGGTCGAGGCCGGGCCGCCGCACGGCCCAGTCGCCGCGCACGGTGATCTCCTCGCCGAGCATCCAGTCGACGGCCTTGAGCACGTGCGGGTCGTCGGCGGGCGCGCCCGCGTCCAGCAGCGCGGTGATCGCCAGCGCGGTGTCCCACACCGGCGACTGGCAGGCCTCCAGCCGCCGCACGGTGCCCTCGGGCGTCTCCTCGCGGATCAGGAACCCCTCCAGGCCCTGCAGGCCCGCGCGCATCGCCGGGTGGTCCAGCGAGTAGCCGAGCAGGTGCAGCGCGAGCAGGGAGTACACCCACGGCGGCTGGATGCCGCCCCACCCGCCGTCGGCCTCCTGCCGGGCCAGGATCCACTCCGCGGCCTGCCGCATCGCGAACTCCCGCACCGGCTTGACCGCGACCTTGGCGTAGAGGTGCAGGGCCTTGTCGAGGTAGTGGAAGGCGCCGGACCAGGTCCACGGCGCGACGAGCCCGCCGCCGCGCTTGACCCCGGTGCGCAGCTCGTCGATGCCGAACGACAGCGGGCGGACCGGCCGCAGGGTGCTGACCACGGTCAGCGGCACCACGGTCTGCCGCGCCCAGCAGCCCCAGTCGTAGACGTTGAGCGGCACCCAGGACGGCAGCAGCACCAGCTCGGGCGGCATGTTCGGCAGGTCGTCCCAGGACCACAGCCCGAACAGCGCCAGCCAGATCCGGGTGAACACGCGGCTGGCCTCGACTCCGCCGCCTGCGCGGACGAACTCCGCGGCCCGCCGCATGTGCGGCTCGTCCGGCGAGTCACCGGCCAGCCGCAGCGCGACCCACGCCTCCAGCGTGGTCGACAGGTCGCCGGGGCCGCCGTGGAAGGTGGCCCAGGTGCCGTCCGCGCGCTGCTGCGAGCGGATCCAGCGCGCGGCTTCCTCGGTCTCGCGCGCGGTGCGGATGCCGAGGAACTCCCGCATCAGCAGGTCCTCGGCGTCCATGGTCACGTTGGTCTGCAGCTCGCCCTTCCACCAGCCGCCGTCGCGTTGCAGCCCCTTGAGGTGGGCGACAGCGCGGTCCAGCGTCTCGGCGGCGCCGGCGGCGGATCTCGCCGCCGGGTCAGCGGTCTGCGTCATTCAGGCCTCCCTGGTCACGATGAACCGCGCGAGGGCCAGCAGTTCCTCGCGCACCCGTCCCGGGACCTCGGCGTCCTCGAGCTTCTGCCGTCCCGCCGCCATCCGGCGGTGGGCTTCCTCCAGCGCCCACGCGCGGCCGCCTGCCAGGTCGACCAGGTCGGCGGCGCGGCGCACGGCCGCGTCGTCGGCGACGTCGCCGTCGGTCAGCCACGCGGCGAGCTCCCGGCCGGGCGCGCCGCCGTGGGTGACGGCGTAGGTGACCGGCAGGCTCTTCTTGCGGGCCCGCAGGTCGGAGTGCACCGGTTTGCCGGTGACCGACGGTTCGCCCCAGATGCCGAGCACGTCGTCGACGAGCTGGAACGCCAGGCCGAGGTCGGCGCCGAACTCGGCGAGCGCGCTGACCGTGCGGGCGGGCGCGCAGGCGAGCACGGCGCCGATCGCGGAGCTGGCGGACAGCAGCGCGCCGGTCTTGCCGCCCGCCATGTCCAGGCACTCGTCGAGGCTCACGTCGTCGCGCTGCTCGAAGGCGACGTCGAGGACCTGGCCGCGGATCAGCTCGCCGACCGCCTCGGACAGCAGGCGCGCCGCGGCGACCGCGCCCGGTCCCTCGGCGTCCAGCAGGACCTCGTTGGCCAGGGCGAGCATCGCGTCGCCGGTGAGGATGGCGCTGGCCGCGCCGCGCACCGCCCACACGGTCGGCCGGTGCCGCCGCTCGGTGTCGCCGTCCATCAGGTCGTCGTGCAGCAGCGAGAAGTTGTGCACCAGTTCCACCGCGACCGCGCCGGGCAGCCCGGTGGCCGGGGGCGCGCCCGCGGCCTCGGCGGACAGCAGCGCCAGGGCGGGACGCACGGCCTTGCCGCCGCCGGAGGTCGGGTTGCCGTCCAGGTCGGTCCAGCCGAGGTGGTAGTAGGCGATGGCGCGGCTGGCCGGGTCGAGCCGGTCGACGGCGGCCCGCATCGCGGGCAGGACGGCCTGCCTGCCCTGCTGCAGGGAATCGAGTACAGCGGTCATGCGGGTATCCCTTCCGATCGGCCCGGCGCCCCTGTGGAGACCCCGAGCACGGCTTGGGCGGCCGCCTCACCGCTGCGCACGGCGCCCTCCATGGTCGCCGGCCACCCGGTGGCGGTCCACGCGCCCGCCAGGACCAGCCCCGGGGCGCGGGTGCGGGCCTGCGGGCGCAGTCCCGCGCTGCCCGGCGCGGGACGGAACGTGGCGTGCCGTTCACGTGTCACGAAGAAGTCGAGCACCTCCGCGCCGCGGGCGGCGGGCAGCACCTCGCGCAGCGCGGGCAGCAGGCGTTCCCGCAGCGCCCGCACCGGCAGGTCGATCTCCTCCTCGGCCGCGGACAGCGAGATCGCCAGGTACTGGCCACGGTCGAGACCGGCCGAGGCGGTGCGGTCAAACACCCACTGCAGCGGCGAGTCGACGACGGCGAAGAACGGCTCGTCCGTGACCGGGCGGTCGAGGACGACGTGCGCGTTGACGATCGGCGAGCTGCCCAGCTCACCGGCGAAGTCCGGGGGCAGCCGGACCGCGCCCTCGGGCAGCAGTTTCGCCGCGACCGGGGGCGGCACGGCGAGCACGACCTGGTCGGCCTCGACCGGCTCGTCGGTCCCGATCCGCCAGCAGCCGTGCGCACGGGACAGCCCGGTCACCTTGGCGTTGAGCCGGACGGTGGCGCCCGCCTCGGTCAGCCGGGCCAGCGCGGGCTCGCCGTGCAGCCGCCGCAGCGGGACGGTCGCCCAGCCGATGTCCGCCGCGTCGGCGTCGGTCAGCAGGCCCACCTGGAAGACGGTCGCGGCCAGGCCGAGCGACGCCCGCTCCGCGGGGGCGTTCAGTGTCGCGATGCCCACCAGGTCCCAGAGTTTCGTGATCGCGTCCCGGCTCTGCCCGTGCGCGGACAGCCATTCGCCGAACGTGCGCCGGTCGGAGCTGGGCGCGGCCGGGTCGACCGACTTCAGCGCGAGCGCGGCGCCGGCGAAGCGCATCCGGTCGCCGAGACCGAGCGGGGTGTAGCGCAGCACCGAGTCCGCCAGGTGCAGCGGCGCGGGCAGCGGGTTGCGGCGCAGCCACACCGGGCGGCGCAGCCGCGGCGAGCGCACCGGGATCTCCAGGCGCGGCTGGAGGTGCACGCGGTCCATCACGCCGAGCCGCCGCAGGAAGTCCAGGTACGAGGTGCAGCAGCGGAGGAACACGTGCTGCCCGTTGTCGACGTGCAGGCCGTCGCGGGTGAACGAGTGCGTCAGGCCGCCCAGCAGGCCGCGAGACTCCAGCAGCGTCACCTCGTGCCCGGCGTCGGCGCAGCGCAGGGCCGCGGTGATCCCGGCGAGACCGCCACCGACGACCGCGACCCGCTGCCTCATGCCGCCCGCCCGCCCAGCGCGCGGACCGCGACGCCCAGCTTTTCCCGCCCGGACAACGAAAGCCGCTTGTCGTACACCGCGGCGGGGTCGTCGGCGATCCGTTCGAGCAGCTGCCGGTAGATGCCGGCCATCGCCAGGCAGCACGCGCCGCTGCGGCGGTCCAGCAGCGGGCCCAGCCGCATGCCGTCGGCGTACCACTCGCGGGCGCGGGCCGCGCTGTGCCGGATGAGGTTCGCCAGGCCGCCGTCCGGATCGGCCAGCGCGCCGTCGGTGATCCGCAGCTCGACGCCGAACGCGTCGAGGTCCTCCGTCGGCAGGTAGATCCGGCCGTTCAGGAGGTCTTCGCGGATGTCGCGGAGGATGTTCGTCTGCTGCAGGGCGATGCCGAGCGCGTCGGCGTAGCGGGCGGCCTGCGGGTGCGGTTTGTGCCCGAACACGCCCAGGCACAACCGTCCGATCGACCCGGCAACGCACCGGCAGTACTCGGTCAGCTCGTCGAAGGTGCCGTAGCGGCGGCCCTCGATGTCCATCCAGACGCCGTCGAGCAGCTCCTCGAACGCCTCCAGCGGCACCGGGTAGCGGTGGGCGGCGTCGGCGACCGCGACCATCACCGGGTCGGTGCTGCGGTCCAGCGCGGCCAGCTCCTTGCGCACGATCTCCAGCTGCGCGGCCTTCTCCTCGACCGGCAGGTCGCCGTCGCCGATGTCGTCGACGCGCCGCGCCAGCGCATACACCGCGCACAGCGCCGAGCGGCGTTGACGGGTGAGCAGCCGGATGCCCCAGTAGAAGTTGCGGGCCTCCGTCCTGGTGATGTCCTCGCAGGTGGCGTAGGCCTGTTCGATCGTGGTCATCTGAGCCGACCACCTTCCCGGATCCGTCGGACATGGGCGGACGGGCGCACCAGCAGGGCGATCAGGTGCGCCAGGACGTCGGTCTTGCGCGGGCGCGGGGTGCCTGCCAGGACGTCCCAGCGGGCGCGGCGCAGCGCGTCGAGGGTGGCCAGTCCCCCGGCGACGTAGCCGGCCACCGCGAGCCGCGCCCAGCCGTGCAGCCGGTCCAGCAGCGCCGCGCCCTCGGTGAGCAGGTCGAGCGCGCGGGCGGTCTGGGCGGCGACGGCCAGCCGCACCGGCCGGCTCGTCGTGGTGGCGTCCAGGTCGGCCTCGGTCGCGCCGAACGCGGCCAGGCCGGCCTTGGGCAGGTACACCCGCCCGTTGCGGCGGTCCTCGGCCACGTCCTGGCAGTGCTCGATCAGCTGCAGCGCGGTGCACACCCGGTCGGACAGGCGCTCGGCGACGGGGTCGCGCACACCGAAGACACGCAGCACGATCCGGCCCACCGGATCGGCGGAGAGCACGCAGTAGTCCTCCAGTTCGGCCTGCGTGGCGTAGGACGCGACGCGCTGGTCCTGGAGGTTCGCCCGCACCAGGCGATTGAACGGGTCGAGTTCCAGATCGCGCCGGTGAATCGCGGGAAGAAGATCACGCAATACCCGTTCGTGTGGTTGATCCCCCTGAAAGGCACGTTCCAGATCGCGCTGGAATCGCAATAACCCGGGCGTGCGGTCCTCGACTGCTGACTCGTCACCCAGATCGTCGATGACACGCGCGACGTCGTACACCGCCACCAGGTCCGCGCGCAGGTCACGGGGAAGTATCCGCAGTGCTACCGGAAAGTTCTCGGCCCGTTCCTTTTCACGCAGCACGCGGTCGCCGACCGTGCCGGGACCAGGGGGTGCGGGAGCCATCGCCTCATAATCACTCCGCGGCCGCGGTCAATTCTTCGCTCCGGAAACAAAAATGGAGAAGCCACGGTTGTCACGAGCTGACAGTATTGACCCGGACGATGGACGGCACGCGGGCAGGCGAGTGGGGGTCCACGAGATGACGGGCAGACGCACGGAGACCAGCGACGGCACGCTGGCCGATCTGGCGAAGGCGACCTCGGAACGGCTGCCGCGCATGCTGGACGACGTGGCGCGGCTGCTCAACGAGCACTGGCCGGACTACGCGGAGTTCATCGTCACCGAACGGGACGAGGTCCTGGTCTCCGCCAACATGTTCCTGCAGCGGCTGCTGCGGATGGCCAAATGGGACATCGCGGAATTGTCCGGCATCGCGGACCAGGGCGCGGACCGGTTCGGCGAGCAGCCGCTGTTCGAGGAGATCGGGCGGGCGCAGTGGCAGCAGGGCCGCGACCTGACGAGCCTGCTGTCGGCGTACCAGATCGGCGCGCGGGTGGCGTGGCACCACGTCGCCGAGGTCGCGCTCGAGGTCGGTGTCCCCTCCGACATGTTCGCCTCGCTGGCCGAGGCGGTGTTCATCTTCGTGGACCAGCTGTCCTCGGCGTCGGCGCGCGGTTACGTGCTGGAGCAGTCCGAATCCGCCGCGATGCGGGAGCGGTTGCGCGACGAGCTCGCGGACATGCTGCTGTCCGACCGTTCCGATTCCGCCGCGATCCGCGACGCCGCGGCCCGGGTGGACTGGCCGCTGCCACGGCAGGCGGCGGTCGTCCTGGTGGAGCCGGACAACCCGGTCGGCAGCGCACTGCTGGGGCGGCTCGGGAACTCGTCGCTGCACGTCCGGCGGCAGCGGCTGGTCTGCGCCATCGTGCCCGATCCGGACGGGCCGCAGCGGCGGGAGCGGCTGGCGTCGGCGCTGCGGGGCGCGGGCGCGGTGGTCGGGCACGCGGTGCCGCTGGAACGCCTGCCCGCCAGCATGCACGTCGCCGAGCTGGCCGCGCAGCTGCGCCGCACGCACGTGCTGGAGGACGACCCGGTGTTCGTGGACGAGCACCTGGACTCGATCATCGTGCACCGTGACGCGAAGCTGTTCGACGCGATGCGGCACCAGTGCCTCGCCCCGCTGGCGCACCTCGGGCCGGTGACGCGCAAGCGGTTGTGCGAGACGCTCGCCTGCTGGCTGCGGCACCTCGGCGACCGCCGCGCGATGGCGGAGGAACTGCACATCCACCCGCAGACGGTGCGCTACCGGATGACCCAGCTGCGTGAGCTGTTCGGCGAGAGCCTGGACGATCCGGACAACCGCCGCCGCCTCACGCTCGCCCTCGCCTGGGGCACCTCGGACCCCGGCGACGTGTAGTTCAGGCCAGTTCCGCGAGCACCGCGCGGAATTCGGCGAGGAAGCCGTCCACGCTGTCCACCAGCGTCGCGTCGACCGTGGCGCTCATCGAGAACGATCCGTACCACCCGAGCACGCCGATGGTGAACGGGGTGCCCGGCGCGAGCGGGATGATGGCGAACGCCGTGCGCAGCGGGAAGTCGCGGAAGTCCACCTGCCACGCGGCACCGGGCATGTTGGACACGGTGCCGTTGAAGAACCGTTCGTTGTAGACGGTCCGCGCGAACCAGCGGTGGAAGAACGCCGGCATCAGCCCGGCCAGCGTGTGCTGCACGAACCGGGACGCGACGACCCGGGTGCCGGTGCGCAACCGCTTGGTGGCCCTGGCGATCCGCTTCAGCCGCTCGGCTTCGGGCATGTCCCCCAGCGGGATGTCCACCATGACCGCGGCGGTGACGTTGCCCTCGGCGCCGGGCCGCGGCTCGGCGGCCATCAACGTGACCGAGGTCAGCATCGACTCGGGCAGCGGCGCCACCGCGACGCGCCGCAGCGCGCCGGCCACCCCGCCCAGCAGCAGGTCGGTGACCCGCACCCCGTGCTTGCGCGCCAGCTCACGCACGTCGTCGAGCGGGATCTGCAGGGTGGCGTAGCGGCGGTCCGGCGGGTCGCCCGCGGGCAGCCGCGTCTTGGGCCGCCCGTCGGTGGCCAGCTGCGCCAGCCCGACGGCGCCCGCGGCGGCCTTCTGCAGCGCGTTCGGCCGCCGGGTCTCGTTGAGGCCGTCGAGCAGGCTCGGCGAGTCGAACAGCTCCAGCATCAGGCTGATCGTGCCGATGCCGTCCGCGACGGCGTGGTGCACCAGCGAGATCACCGCGGCGGTGTTCTCCTCGACGCCGCGCACGACGGCGAACCGCCACAGCGGCCGGTCCCGCGGCAGCGGCTCGCTCTGGAACCGCGCGACGAGCTTGTGCAGCTCCCCCATGCCGCCGGGCGTGCCGTCCGGGCGGGTCAGGTCGAAGTCGGGGACGTGCCAGTCCCAGTCGATGTCCGGGTGCGGCACCCAGTGCTGGCGGCGCCATGGCGAGTAGTCCGACAGGCGCTGCGCGTAGCGGGGCATCTCGGGCAGCTTGTCGCGGATGGCCTGCTGCACCCACTCCCGGGTCGGCCCGGCGGGGTTGGCGGTGGTGTCGAGCATGATGAGCCCGCCGACGTGCTGCGGGTAGGCCGGGGTCTCGACGTGCAGGAAGAACGTGTCGGAGGCGGGCACCCGGTCGACCGGCCGGGCGACCTGCGCGATCCAGGTGGCCGCGGCGATGAACACCACGGCGGCGGCGGCGTCGATCCAGTAGTGGTTGCCGGTCGCGATGATGACCGCGAACGTGATGGCGACGTGCACCGCGCTGACGATCTGCACGGCCCAGCCGCCGCGGATGCGCGCCAGGACCACCGAGACCCACAGCGCCCACCCGACGTGCAGGGACGGCATCGCGGCCAGCTGGTTGGCGCCCTGCAACGCCGGCGAGCCCCAGGACAGGAACGTGTGCCCGAGCCGCACGGTGTCGACGAACCCGGCGCCCTCGAGCATCCGCGGCGGCGCGACCGGGTAGAGCCAGAAACAGGCGAGCGCGAACAGGTTGAGCCAGACGAAGCTGTTGCGCACCGAGCGGTAGTGCACCGGGTGGCGGGCGTGCACCCAGATCAGCAGGATGATCGCGCTCGCGATGTAGGTGATCGCGTACTCGTAGTTGGCGAACACGCGGATCCAGCCCTGGTCGGCGAGCCACAGGTTGACCGGCAGTTCGAAGTCCAGGTGCATCCAGCGTTCGAACGCCAGCAGCGCCTCGCCGTTGGCGTGCGCCCGCGGTTCGCGGCCCGGCAGCGGGAACGCCTCGACCAGCAGGTAGATCCCGAACAGGCCGATCCCGAGCAGCAGTTCACCCCACCAGCCCGGACGCTGGACGGCCGCCGCGCGGGCGTCCAGGACCACCGGGGACCGTGAGGTGGAACCGACGGTGAGCACACCGTCATATACCACGCTTCGTGGCCGCGGCGCTCGCGCGAATCACCGCTCGACCGCGTAGTGCAGGTGCGTGACCCCCGGCGCCGGGACGGCCTCGACCAGGCGGAGCCGCACGTGCGCGGGCAGCTCGCCGAAGAACCGCCTGCCCGCGCCGAGCAGGACAGGGACCTGGTGGAGGACGATCTCGTCGACGAGGCCGGCGGCGAGCGCCGAGGTCACCACACCGCCGCCCATGAGGCCGACGTCCCGGCCGCCTGCGGCCTCGCGGGCTCTGGCGATCGCGTCCTCGACGCCGGTGGTGACGAGGGTCTGCCGCTCGGTGATCTCCGGGGCCTCCCGGTGGGTGAGGACGACCAGCCGCGCTTTCGGGTGCGGGCTGCCGCCGCCGAAGCGGTCGGAGTCCTCGTAGGTGTTGCGCCCGGCGACGATCGCGCCCACCCGGCCGGCGAGGGCGTCGAACACCCGGGCGCTGGGCTCGCTCAGCCGGAAGCCGTCGAACACGCCGCTCGGGGTGCCGCCGTCGAAGTACCAGTCGAACAGCATCCCGCCGTCGCCGAGGCCGTGCCCGGGGCGCGGGTCGCGGCCGGTGATGAAGCCGTCGACGGAGACCGCGTGCGCGGCGATGACCTTGCTCATCTCGGTTGCTCCTCCCAGAGTTCCTTCAAGAGACTCCGACGGTAGCAGTATGAGTTCCTTCAGGGAACCCCGATTGGTAGACTCGGGGCCGTGCAGCGGACGAACTTCGGCGGGATGGCGTGCTCGATCGCGCGCACGCTCGACGTCATCGGGGAACCGTGGTCACCGCTGGTGCTGCGGGACGTGTGGGCGGGGATGACCCGGTTCGACCAGATCCAGGCCGATCTGGGCATCTCGCGGAAGGTGCTGACCGAGCGGCTGAACCACCTGGTGGAGCGTGGTGTGCTGGAGCGACGGCCCTATGACCGGCGGCCGCGCTACGAGTACGTGCTGACGGAGCGGGGCGCGGAGCTCGTCGAGGTGCTGATGGCGATGGCGCACTGGGGCGACCGGTGGCTGGCGGGCGAGGCGGGGCCGCCGGTGGTGTACCGGCACCGGGCGTGCGGCGAGGTCAGCGGCGCCGGGTTGCGCTGCGACCACTGCGGCGAGGCGATGCACGCCGGGGATGTCGACCTGCTGCCCGGCCCCGGCGCGGCTGCCTGAGCCACCGGGCCGCTCCCCCAGTGAGCGCGAAACTCACGCACGCTCGAGGCTCACGCTGACGGCGCACCCGAACGGAAACCTCGCGAGCGCGAACGCAGAACTCGCGGCCGGGAGTGTGGGACTCGCGCGCTCCAGCCTGGGACTCGCGGGTAGGAGGGGTCAGGCGGCGGCTGGTGCGGGGCTGTGGCGGCCGGCCAGCCGGAGCGTCACGCCGTCGCGGCGGAGCTTGCGCCACCCGTGGCCCACGCAGGCCGCGACGGTCAGCGCGGTGAGCAGCCCGCTGAGGATGCCGCGCGACATCAGGCCCGCCTCGACGCCCCAGTGCAGGAACCCGATGGTCATCGCGGCGTCGATCAGCCGCGAGCCGCCCCAGAGCAGCGCCACCTCGATGAACACGCGGTTCACCGTGCGGTGCTTGAACAGCTCCGCGGGCAGCCGCACGAAGTCCTTGGCCAGGCGCGCCGTGATGGGGCGCCCGATCATCGCGCTGCCGACGAAGATCAGGAACATCAGCACCGAGCCGACGGCCGGTTGCAGCACGTACACCACCGCACTGGACGTGACCAGCGCGAACGCCGCCCGTCCGACCAGCATCGCCGTGCAGAGCAGCAACGTGCGGGGCATGTCGCGCTTCATCAGGCGCCGCGCGCCGATGACGAACGCCGCCCAGCCGAGAACCGCGCACAACGCGGGAACCAGGCCGACGAAATGCAACAACAACGCCAGCAGAACCGACGGGATGACGACCGTTTCCAGCAACAGAATCGCCGCATCCTTGATCGTTTTCCGCAGGTGCGGTATTTCGATCACCAAATGGCGGTCGCCGGACGACGCTCGGTGGTGCACGGGTTCCAGCCTCCAAGGGTCTGCCTGGGGTGCGCGGGGGCAGCGCACTCTCGACAGGCTCTGTAGGTTCCACCGCCCGCCGGTCCCGAAACCTACGCCGGCTACCTGAATTAATCCTGAGCGAAGGAGTCCGAAGAACGGGACCGAGATGGAACGGTTCCCGAGAATTTACCACTTCCCGGATAAACCCCGTGTTGGGCCGACCGGGTCGTCTCCGCCTGCACGCTCGGCGAGTGCGCGAGCCCGAACACGCCGAGGATCAGCAGGAGGGCCGCGCCTGCGGTCGCCGCGAGCGGGCCCGGCGAGGTCATCAGCGTCGCGTTGAACGCCAGTAGCCCCAGGAAATAGCTGGCGGCGGGGTTCACGATGGACATCACGGCGATCGCCGCGGACAGCGAACCCGACCCGTAAGCCTGCTGCCCGAGCAGCAGCCCGGAGAAGGTCGACAGCGCCAGCACGTACCCCGGCCAGGTGAGCGCCGTGTGAGCGACACCCTCGTTCAACAGCAGGTCGGTGGTCACCTTCATCATGGCCGCGCTGATCGCGTAGCAGATGCCGGCCGCGGTGGCGATGAGCGCGCTGTGCATCAGCGGGCCCCGCTTCTGGGCCACCTGCACGAGGGTGACGACGGTGGCCGCGGCGATCAGCACCGCGATCAGCAGGCGGCCCTGGTCAGGCGACCCGCCCAGCGGCGCGGTGCCCTCGACCGCGAGGAACACCACCACGCCGCCGGTGATGGCGAGCCCGGCCAGCCAGTCCCGCAGCGGCGGCCAGCGGCGGATCGCGGCGGAGGCCATCGGCAGCGCGAAGAGCAGTTCGGTGACCAGCAGCGGCTGCACGAGCGCGATCGAGCCGAAGTGCAGCGCGGCGGCTTGGCTGAAAAAGCCCAACAGGTTCGTGGCCCATCCCGCGAGCCACACCCTCTTGCGCAAGAGCTTGCGGATCAGCCACAGTACGGGGACGCGATGCCGCGCGGCGCGCCCGTCGACGTCACTGTCGGCAACCTCGATCACCGCGCGTCGCTGAAGCGCGGCTGACGCCGCGAACAGGAACGCCGCGGCGAATCCGAGGAATACCGGGACTAACACGTCACTTGTCAGCGCTTCCAGTGGCGGAAAGATTCCGGGAACTCAGCCGAACCCCCGAACCGGGCAGATAGTGCACGGTACACCGCGGGCACGGTCCCCCGCACCGCAATTGGCAACCTCAGCCATCGCGGGACGTACTGCTCGGCCCGTTCCGCCGTGATCGCCGCCAGCACCGCCGCGGCGACCTTGTCCGCGGGCACCGGCCGGGGGCTGCGCCGCTGGTAGGGACGGCCGCGGCGGGCGAAGAACTCGGTGTCCACCACCCCGGGCACGACCACCCCGACCCGCACCCCGGTACCGGCGAGTTCCAGCCGCAGGCTCTCGGCGAAAACGTCCACCCCCGCCTTGGTCGCCGAGTACACCGACTCCCCCGCCACCCCGGCCCGGCCGGCAATGGACGTGACGAAGACCACCACCGACCGGGGGCGGTCGAGGAGCGCGGGCAGCAGGGCGCGGGTCAGTTCGACCGGCGCGGCCAGGTTCACGGAGAGCAACCGCCGCACGTCGGCACCGGACATCCCGGACACCGGCCCGGCGTAGCCCATCCCGGCGTTGTTGACGAGCACGTCCACGCGGCCGGCCCGCGCGGCGATCTCCTCCGCAGCGGCCTCCACCGCGCCGGGCTCGGCGAAGTCGGCGCGGACGGTGATCCCGCCGGTGCGCTCCGCGAGCGCGTCCAGCCGGTCGCCGTCCCGGCCGTGCAGCACGAGGCGAGCACCGGCCTCGTGCAGCCGGAGCGCGGTGGCCGCCCCGATGCCCGACGAGGCACCGGTGACCACCGCGACCGCTCCGCGGACGTCCATCCGTCAGACTCCGATCCGGTCGGCGCCCGGGCGCCGACCACTCTTCAGCCGCGCTCGCGGCCACCGTCCGCGGCGGGGCAAGGCCCGCTACCCGGCCCGTGGCCCGACAGCCCGGCCATCACCCGGACGAGGCCGACTGCCGCAGGCAGAGCCCGGGGTCACTCATCCGCCAGCGGACCCTGCCGCCGGCCCGGCTCCCCCGCGGCTGTCACCGAGCGTCAGCCGGCGACCTGGACGGCGTCGACGACGAAGACGAGCGTCTCGTTCGGCTTGATCGGGCCGTTGCCGCGGGCGCCGTAGCCCAGGTCCGGCGGGATGACCAGCAGGCGGCGGCCGCCCTGCTTGATGCCCTCCAGGCCCTGGTCCCAGCCCGGGATCGCGGTGCCCTCGCCCAGCGCGAACGAGAACGGCGCCGAGCCGAACGAGTTCTGCTGGTCGACCTTGTCCGACCAGGTCACCAGGTCGTAGTCCATCTGCAGCGTGCTGCCGGCGTGGGCGGTGGCGCCGGTGCCCGGCTTCAGGTCCTTCGTCAGCAGCTTGGTCGGCGCGCTGCAGGTGTCCGGGATCGTGATCGTCGGCTTGGCGCCGAAGTCACCGGTCACGGTGATGTCGTCCGCGGTGCACTCGTGCGCGGCGCTGCCCGTGTCGTGCCCCGCCGAGGCGCTCGCGGACGCCGCCGCCGGCTCGGGCGCCGGGTAGGTCGGGCCGCCACCGGGCGGGAAGGAAGACGGGTCCTGGTCGGGCGCGCAGGCCCCGAGAGCGAGGGCGGCTGCCGCCGCGAGCACGATCTTGCCAGCGTTACGCATGGCGACACCTTAACCGGGCGTTGACGTCGGCCGTCCGGCGGAGTACAAGATGCCGAGCCGTTGCGTGGCACGGGTATAGGCGACGTAGAGGTCGTTCCAGCCGCGCGGCGACTCCGCCACGATTTCCTCCGGCGCGAGCACCACGACGCCGTCGAACTCGAGCCCCTTGGCCTCGGCGACGGTGAGCACCGACACCGCGTCGCCGTGACCGTCCAGTTCGGACCGGACCGTGCCCAGCCTGGCCGCCG
Source organism: Amycolatopsis sp. 3B14 (assembly GCF_050958625.1). Taxonomy (NCBI): domain Bacteria; kingdom Bacillati; phylum Actinomycetota; class Actinomycetes; order Pseudonocardiales; family Pseudonocardiaceae; genus Amycolatopsis; species Amycolatopsis sp. 3B14. Next base: position 14,317 of record NZ_JBHZEN010000067.1, on the reverse strand, counting down.
GGACCAGCACCGCGACGGTGCCGCCGTCCGCGGCCGCCACCTCTTCGTCCACGATGGACGCCAGCGGGCGCTCGCCGAGCGGCGCACGCCACGGCTCGACGCCGGTTTCCCGCACCGACGTCGGCACCCGCAGGTCCGGGTCCACCTCGCGCAGCGCCTCGGCGGCCCGGTTCATGATCTCCACCGGGGTCCGGTAGTTGACGGTCAGCTCACGCAGCCGCCAGCGGTCCCCGACGTAGTGGCCGAGCATGTCCCGCCACGACGACGCGCCGCCCGGCGCGCCGGTCTGGGCGACGTCGCCGACGACGGTCATCGACCGGCTCGGGCAGCGGCGCATCAGCAGCCGCCAGTCCATCGCGGACAGCTCCTGCGCCTCGTCGACGATGACGTGCCCGAACGTCCAGGTGCGGTCGCGGGCCGCGCGCTGCGCCGCCGTCAGGTGGCTGCTGCGTTCCTGCCGCTCGGCGAACAGCTCGGCGTCCAGGATGTCGGCGATGTTGATCTGGTCCTCGTCCAGGAGCTCCTCGTCCTGGTCCATGATGTCGAGCACACCTTCGGCGTAGGCGCGCTCCTCGCGCTCGCGCCGTTCGCGCGCGGCGCGCTCGGCCTCGTCGTCCTCGCCGAGCAGCTCGGCCAGCTCGTCGAGCAGCGGCACGTCGCCCGGCGTCCAGGGCGAGCGGGCAGGGCGCTTCAGCGCCGCGCGGTCGTCGTCGGAGAGCAGCCCCCCGGACGCGGACAGCAGGCGGTCCGGCTCGGCGAACAGGTCGCGCAGCAGCCGCTGCGGGGTGATCTTCGGCCACAGCTCGTCGATCGCCGCGGCGACGGTCTCGGATTCGGCGAGTTCCTTGCGGATCTCCACCCGGTCCCCCGCGTCCAGCACGGGCGCGTCGGCGTCTTCGCCCTCCGCGAGCGGGATGTCGGGGACCCCCTCGAAGAGGTCGACCTCCATGCGCACAGCGGCCCGCTCGGTCAGCGCGTCCAGCATCGCGTCGACGAACACGCGGCGCGCCAGGTTGTGCGGGCGGCGGGTGCGCCGGGCCTTGTCGCGCGCCCGCTCGACGACGGCGCGGTCGAGCACCAGTACGTCGTCGTCGAAGGCGACCTCGAACCGCTCCTCCGGCACCTGCTGGCGGTCGGCGACGGCCCTGGTGAGCACGTCGACCATGGCCAGCCTGCCCTTGACCTCGGCCGCCGCGCGGCTGTCCGCGCCGCGCGCCCGGATGCCGGGGAACAGCTGCCCGATCGTGGACAGCAGCACCCCGGTCTCGCCCAGCGACGGCAGGACCTGGCCGATGTAGTGCAGGAACGTGCTGTTCGGCCCGACCACGAGCACGCCGCGGGAGGCGAGCTGCTGGCGGTAGGTGTAGAGGAGGTAGGCGGCCCGGTGCAGGGCCACGGCGGTCTTGCCGGTGCCCGGCCCGCCCTGGACCACGACGACGCCGCTGAGGTCGTCGCGGATGATGTCGTCCTGCTCCGCCTGGATGGTGGCGACGATGTCGCTCATCTCACCCGTGCGCTTGCGCTCCAGGGCGGCGAGCAGGGCGGCCTCGCCGGCCAGGCCCAGGTCGGCCTGCTGCCCGTCGACGGCGCGCAGGTCGAGGATTTCGTCGTCGAGGCCGACGACCTTGCGGCTCAGCGTGCGGATGTGCCTGCGGCGCCGCACGCCCTCCGGTGAGGCGGCGGTGGCCAGGTAGAACGGCCGCGCGGCGGGCGCGCGCCAGTCCAGCAGCAGCGGCTCGTAGTCGCCGTCCTCGTCGAACAGGCCGAGCCGCCCGATGTAGGCGGGCGCCTGTTCGCCGTGGAAGTCGAGCCTGCCGAAGCACAGGCCCTGCTCGACGGAGCCGAGCTGCGCGAGCCGCTCGTGGTGGAGGCTGCTGGCGGCGTCCCGCTCGGCGCTCTCCTGCGGGGTCTCCCCGTGCGAGCGCAGCGCCCGCTCCAGGCGCCGTTCGGCGGTGGTGCGCTCGGCGTCGAGCCTGCGGTAGAGCATGGACACGTAGTCCTGCTCGTGCTGAAGGTCGGTCGTGTTCTGGGGTTCCCGGTCCTCAGCCACGGACAAGAGCAACCTGCTTTCGGCATCGGGTGACAAGTCGGCCTGGAACCCAACGAAGGCGAGCGCCGGAAGATTCCCGGCCGAGCGTCAGAACGGCAGGCCGAGCGTGGGCAGACCGATCGCCGAGTCGACCGCGAGCGCGCAGAACAGGATCATCAGGTACGTGTTCGACCGGTGGAACAGGGCCATCGGCTTGGTCTCCACGCCGCGCCGGACGCCCGAGTAGAGGCGGTGCGCGTAGAAGAGGAACCAGGACCCGGCCAGCACCGCGAAGCTCGCGTACAGCCAGCTCGTCGCGGGCAGCAGGAGCAGCGTCCAGCCGACCATCACCCACGAGTAGATGAGGATCTGGCGGGCCACGTGCTCCGGCGTGGCGACCACCGGCAGCATCGGCACGCCGGCGCGCTCGTAGTCGTCGCGGTACTTCATGGCCAGCGCCCAGGTGTGCGGCGGCGTCCAGAAGAAGATGACGGCGAACATCACGAACGCGGGCCACTGCACCGTGCCGGTGACCGCGGCCCAGCCGATCACCACCGGCATGCAGCCCGCCGCGCCGCCCCACACCACGTTCTGCGCCGTGCGCCGCTTGAGCACCAGCGTGTAGACGAAGATGTAGAACAGGATCGTCGCGATCGCCAGCACGGCGGCCAGCAGGTTCACCGTGAAGTACAGCATCGCGAACGAGCCGGCGCCCAGCGCCAGCGCGAACACCAGCGCGTTGCGCCGCGGCACCGAGTCGCGGACCAGCGGGCGCCGCTTGGTCCGGTTCATCACCTTGTCGATGTCGGCGTCGATCACGCAGTTCAGCGCGTTCGCGCTGCCCGCGGCCATGGTGCCGCCGACCAGCGTCGCCAGGATCAGCCACGGCGACGGGATCGTGCGCGCGGCGAGGAACATCGCCGGGATGGTGGTGACCAGCAGCAGCTCGATGACCTGAGGCTTGGTCAGGGCGACGTAGGCGCCGACGATCCGGCTCACGCGCCGCAGACCACGCGGGCGCTCGCCTCCGGGGTCGACAGCGCTGGTGCTGTCACTGCGCCCGTGCGCAGCGTTCACCAACGACAATTCCGCTCCCTGAGTCAGATTCGGGTGGCACCGGGGCAGCCCGGCACCGCAACCGATCGTAATCGCCGGGCTCGCACCCTGCGCGCACCGGGGTGCGCGAGCCGCGTGTGTCGGCCCCGGAGCCGCCGGGTACCCGACCTACTAGGCTGGCGCCGGGGTTTGCGCTTGTGGTCGTGCGCACGCCCGCTAGCAGGAATATCGTCTCTTCGGGATCGATTGAGATGAGTGGAGCCTGCGCGCGCGAAGACCCCCACGACAGAAGAAGTCACAGACAAGGACGGGGAGTTCGAGTTCAGTGTCCGATATCGCCTCCATCAGCGAGAACAACCCACTGCTGCGGCGGAACCTGCCCGCCGACTGGACCGACCTCGACACCCGCGCGGTCGACACCGTCCGGGTGCTGGCCGCCGACGCGGTCGAGAACTGCGGCAGCGGTCACCCCGGCACCGCGATGAGCCTGGCGCCGGTGGCGTACTCGCTCTTCCAGCGGATCATGCGCCACGACCCGAGCGACCCGGAGTGGCCGGCGCGTGACCGGTTCGTCCTGTCCGCCGGGCACTCCAGCCTGACGCTCTACATCCAGCTGTACCTCGCCGGCTACGGCCTCGAGCTGGAGGACCTCAAGCAGCTGCGCAAGTGGGGCTCGCAGACCCCGGGCCACCCGGAGTACCAGCACACCAAGGGCGTGGAGACCACCACCGGCCCGCTCGGCCAGGGCCTGGCCAACGCGGTCGGCATGGCGATGGCCGCCCGCCGCGAGCGCGGCCTGCTCGACCCGGACGCCGCGCCCGGCGAGAGCATCTTCGACCACCACATCTTCGTGATCGCCTCCGACGGCGACATCGAGGAGGGCGTCACCTCCGAGGCGTCGTCCATCGCGGGCCGCCAGGAGCTGGGCAACCTGGTCGTCATCTACGACGACAACAAGATCTCGATCGAGGACGACACCAACATCGCGCTGTCCGAGGACACCGCGAAGCGGTACGAGGCCTACGGCTGGCACGTCCAGGTCGTCGAGGGCGGCGAGGACGTCGTCGCGATCGAGGAGGCCATCGCGGCCGCCAAGGCGGAGACCACCCGCCCGTCGTTCATCCTGCTGCGCACCGTGATCGGCTACCCGGCGCCGAACAAGATGAACACCGGCAAGGCGCACGGCGCCGCGCTGGGCGCCGAGGAGGTCGCCGCGGTCAAGAAGATCCTCGGCTTCGACCCGGAGCGCAGCTTCCAGGTCGACGACGAGGTGATCGAGCACACGCGCAAGGCGCTGGAGCGCGGCAAGCAGGAGCGCGCCGCGTGGCAGGAGCGCTTCGATGCGTGGGCCGCCGCCAACCCGGAGCGCAAGAAGCTCGCCGACCGGCTGGCCACCCGCGACCTGCCCGAGGGCTGGGCCGAGAAGCTGCCGAGCTGGGAGCCCGACGCCAAGGGCATCGCGACCCGCAAGGCCTCCGGCGAGGTCCTCAACGCGCTGGCCGACGTGCTGCCGGAGCTGTGGGGCGGTTCGGCCGACCTGGCCGAGAGCAACAACACCACCATGAAGGGCGCCGACTCGTTCGGCCCGGAGAAGGCCTCCACCGGCATGTGGAAGGCCAACCCCTACGGCCGCACGCTGCACTTCGGTGTCCGCGAGCACGCCATGGGCTCGATCCTCAACGGCATCGCGCTGCACGGCGGCACCCGGCCCTACGGCGCCACCTTCCTGGTGTTCAGCGACTACATGCGCCCGCCGGTGCGGCTGGCCGCGCTGATGCACGCGCCGGTCATCTACGTGTGGACGCACGACTCGATCGGCCTCGGCGAGGACGGCCCGACGCACCAGCCGATCGAGCACCTGGCCTCGCTGCGCGCCATCCCGGGCCTGAACGTGGTCCGGCCCGCCGACGCCAACGAGACCGCGGGCGCGTGGAAGGCCGCGCTGGAGGACAAGCGCCACCCGTCGGGCCTGGCGCTGACCCGCCAGAACGTCCCGGTGCTCGAGGGCACCACGGCGGACAAGGTCGCCAAGGGCGCCTACGTGCTCGCCGAGGCCTCCTCCGGCACCCCGGAGGTCGTGCTGATGGCGACCGGTTCGGAGGTCCAGCTGGCCGTCGAGGCGCGCAAGACGCTGGAGGCCGACGGCGTGCCCACCCGGGTCGTGTCGGTGCCGTGCGTCGAGTGGTTCGAGGCGCAGGACGAGGCGTACCGCGAGTCGGTCCTGCCCAGCGGGGTAAAGGCCCGCGTGTCGGTGGAGGCCGGCATCGCGCAGCCGTGGTACCGCTGGGTCGGCGACGCCGGTGAGATCGTCTCGATCGAGCATTTCGGGGCCTCGGCCGACTACCAGACCCTGTTCCGCGAGTTCGGGTTCACCGCCGACGCCGTGGTCGACGCCGCGCGCCGCTCGCTCGCCAAGACCAAGAACTCCTGAATCACCGCAAAGGGGATGAAGTCATGAGCGACAACCTTGCTCAGCTGTCTCAGGCCGGCGTGTCCATCTGGCTCGACGACCTGTCGCGCGAACGGCTGAACTCCGGCAACCTGGCCGAGCTCATCCGCGACCGTCACGTGACCGGCGTGACCACCAACCCGACGATCTTCGCCAACGCGCTGGCCGACGGCGAGTCCTACGACGCCCAGGTCCGCGAGCTGGCCGCCCGCGGCGCGGACGTGCACGCCGCCGTCCGCGAGCTGACCACCACCGACGTGCGCAACGCCGCGGACCTGTTCCGCGACATCTACACCCGCACGAACGGGGTGGACGGCCGCGTGTCGATCGAGGTCGACCCGCGCCTGGCCCGCGACGCCGACAAGACGGCCGCCGAGGCGCAGGACCTGTGGAAGACCGTCGACCGGCCGAACATCCTCGTCAAGATCCCGGCCACCGAGGAGGGCCTGCCCGCGATCACCAAGACCCTGGCCGAGGGCATCAGCGTCAACGTCACGCTGATCTTCTCGGTCGAGCGCTACCGCGCGGTGATCGAGGCCTACTTCGCCGGGCTGGAGCAGGCCAAGGCCAACGGCCACGACCTCGCCACGATCGAATCGGTCGCCTCGTTCTTCGTGTCCCGGGTGGACACCGAGATCGACAAGCGGCTGGACGCGATCGGCACCGACGAGGCCAAGGCGCTGCGCGGCGAGGCCGCCATCGCCAACGCCCGCCTGGCCTACGCCGCCTACGAGGAGCTGTTCGCCACCGACCGCTGGCAGGCGCTGGCCGCCGCGGGCGCCCGGCCGCAGCGCCCGCTGTGGGCCTCCACCGGCGTGAAGGACCCGTCCTACTCGGACACCCGCTACGTGGACCAGCTCGTCGTGGCCGGCACGGTCAACACCATGCCGGAGAAGACGCTGCTCGCCGCCGCCGACCACGCCAAGGTCGAGGGCGACAAGGTCACCGGCACCGGCGCACAGGCGCAGGAGGTGTTCGACAAGCTCGCCGCGGTGGGCATCGACATCCCGGACGTCTTCCGCACGCTGGAGGACGAGGGCGTGGAGAAGTTCGACAAGTCCTGGGCCGAGCTGCTGGAGACCGTCACCGGGCAGCTCGAGAAGGCGAAGGGCTGACGCCGTGGTGGGGGAAGAGCTGACCGTCACGATCAGCGACGAGGAGCTGGCCGCGCAAGCGGCCCCGCTGGTCGACGAGCTCGTCGCCGACCAGGTCGCGTCCAAGGTCGCGGCGCAGGACCCCACCCTGTGGGGCCCCGACGCCGAGTCCGAGGCCTCGATCCGGCTGTCCTGGACCACATTGCACAAGTCGTCGCGCCCGCTGATCGGCGAGATCGAGGCGCTGCGCGAGGAGCTGCGCGGCGAGGGCGTCGACCGGATCGTCCTGGCCGGCATGGGTGGCTCGTCGCTCGCGCCGGAGGTCATCGCGGCGACCGAGAACGTCGCGCTGACCGTGCTGGACACCACCGACCCGGGCCAGGTCGCCGACGCGCTCGCCGGCGACCTCCAGCGCACGGTGCTGGTGGTGTCGTCGAAGTCCGGCGGCACGGTGGAGACCGACAGCCACCGCCGGATCTTCGCGAAGGCGTTCGCGGACAACGGGATCGACGCGGCCCGGCGGATCGTCGTGGTCACCGACCCCGGTTCGCCGCTGTCCGAGCTGGCCGAGAAGGAGGGGTACCGCAAGGTGTTCCTCGCCGACCCGCACGTGGGCGGGCGCTACTCGGCGCTCACCGCGTTCGGGCTGGTGCCCGCCGGGCTGGCCGGTGCGGACATCGCCCGGCTGCTCGACCAGGCCGCGGCCGCCGCGCAGGTGCTCGGCGCCGACAGCGCCGACAACCCGGCGGTCAAGCTGGCCGCCGCGTGGGCCGCCGCGCACAACGCCGGCGCGGAGAAGGTCGTGCTGGCCGACACCGGCTCCGGCATCACCGGGTTCGCCGACTGGGCGGAGCAGCTGATCGCCGAGTCCACCGGCAAGCTCGGCACCGGCCTGCTGCCGGTCGCCGTGGACGGCCCGGCCGCCCCCGGCTTCGCCGACGCGGGCGCCGACGCGACCCCGGTCGCGATCGGCCCGGTCACCGGCGCCGCCAAGGTGGCCACCACCGGCTCGCTCGGCGCGCAGTTCCTGCTGTGGGAGTTCGCCACCGCGATCGCCGGACGGCTGCTGAAGATCAACCCGTTCGACCAGCCGGACGTGGAGGCCGCGAAGAAGGCCGCCCGTTCGCTGCTGGACGACCCGTCGAAGCTGACCGGCGGCGAGACGCCGACCACGGTGGACGACGCGGTGGAGATCTTCGCCCCGGCCGGCGTCTCGGGCGACGGCTCGCTGTCCGACGTGCTGCGGGAGTTCCTGGCGACCGCGCCGGAGGGCGGCTACCTCGCGGTGCAGGCCTACCTGGACCGGCTCGACGACGCCTCGGCGGCGCTGCTGCGTCCCGAGCTGGCGAAGCGGACCGGGCTGCAGACCACCTTCGGGTGGGGGCCGCGGTTCCTGCACTCGACCGGCCAGTACCACAAGGGCGGTCACCAGAACGGCATCTTCCTGCAGATCACCGGCGCGAACGAGGACGACCTCGACGTGCCGGACCGGCCCTACACCCTGGGCCAGCTGCAGCACGCGCAGGCGCTCGGCGACGGCCAGGTGCTGACCGAGCGCGGCCGTCCGGTGCTGCGGCTGCACCTGACCGACCGGGCCGCGGGCCTGGCTGAGCTCATGCGCGCGGTACAGGAGGCCGAGTGAGCAATAAGGGGTGGAGCAACCCACTCAGGGATCCTCGCGACAAGCGGCTGCCGAGGATCGCCGGGCCGTCCAGCCTGGTGATCTTCGGCGTCACCGGTGACCTCTCCCGCAAGAAGCTGATGCCGGCGATCTACGACCTGGCCAACCGCGGGCTGCTGCCCGCCGGGTTCTCGCTGGTCGGCTTCGCGCGGCGGGACTGGGAGAACGAGGACTTCGGGCAGCTCGTGCACGACGCGGTCGCCGAGCACGCCCGGACCCCGTTCCGCGAGTCGGTGTGGAACCGGCTCGCCGAGGGCATCCGGTTCGTGCAGGGCACGTTCGACGACGACGACGCGTTCGACCGGCTCGCGCAGACCGTGCGCGAGCTGGACGCCGAGCGCGGCACCGGTGGCAACACCGCGTTCTACCTGTCGATCCCGCCCAGCGCGTTCCCGGTGGTGACCAAGCAGCTGGCCCGTTCGGGCCTGGCGCAGTCCGACGACGAGTCGTGGCGCCGCGTGGTGATCGAGAAGCCGTTCGGCCACGACCTGGCCAGCGCCAAGGAGCTCAACGCGATCGTCAACGACGTCTTCCCCGAGGAGTCGGTGTTCCGCATCGACCACTACCTCGGCAAGGAGACCGTCCAGAACATCCTCGCGCTGCGCTTCGCGAACCAGCTGTTCGAGCCGATCTGGAACGCCAACTACGTCGACCACGTGCAGATCACCATGGCCGAGGACATCGGCCTCGGCGGTCGCGCCGGGTACTACGACGGCATCGGCGCGGCGCGCGACGTGATCCAGAACCACCTCCTCCAGCTGCTCGCGTTCACCGCGATGGAGGAGCCGCTGTCGTTCGAGCCGCGCGCGCTGCGGGCGGAGAAGATCAAGGTCCTGCGGGCCACCAAGCCGATGCAGCCGTTCGCCGAAACGACGGCGCGCGGCCAGTACACCGGCGGCTGGCAGGGCGGCAAGAAGGTGCCGGGCCTGCTGCAGGAGGCCGGGTTCGCGAAGGACTCGACCACCGAGACCTACGCCGCGGTGTCGCTGGAGGTGCAGAACCGCCGCTGGGCGGGGGTGCCGTTCTACCTGCGCACCGGCAAGCGGCTGGGCCGCCGGGTCACCGAGATCGCCGTCGTGTTCAAGCGGGCGCCGCACCTGCCGTTCGACTACACCTCGACGGAGGAGCTGGGGCAGAACGCCCTGGTGATCCGGGTGCAGCCGGACGAGGGCGTGACGCTGCGGTTCGGCTCGAAGGTGCCGGGCACCACGATGGAGGTCCGCGACGTCACGATGGACTTCGGCTACGGGCACGCGTTCACCGAGTCGTCGCCGGAGGCCTACGAGCGGCTGATCCTGGACGTGCTGCTCGGCGAGCCGTCGCTGTTCCCGGTCAACGAAGAGGTCGAGCTGTCCTGGCAGATCCTCGACCCGATCCTGGAGTTCTGGGCGAAGAACGGCACGCCCGAGCCCTATCCCCCGGGCACCTGGGGTCCGCCGTCGGCGGACGAGGTCCTGGAGCGCAGCGGCCGGAACTGGAGGCGCCCGTGATCATCGACCTGCCTTCGACCACGACCTCGCAGGTCAACCGCAAGATGGTCGAACTGCGTGAGCGCGGTGGCGCGGTGGCGCTGGGCCGGGTGCTGACGCTGGTGATCGTCGACGACGACGGCGAGCACCTGGAGGAGCACATCGACGCGGCCAACGAGGCCAGCCGCGAGCACCCGTGCCGGGTGATCGTGCTGGCCCGCGGGTCGCGCACAGCCGCGGCCCGCATCGACGCGCAGATCCGCGTCGGCGGCGACGCCGGCGCGAGCGAGGTCATCATCCTGCGGCTGTACGGGCCGCTGGCGTCGCAGGGCCAGAGCGCGGTGATCCCGCTGCTGCTGCCCGACGCGCCGATCGTGGCGTGGTGGCCCAGCTCCGGCCCGAAGGTGCCGGCGCAGGACCCGATCGGGGAGCTGGCGCAGCGCCGGATCACCGACTCGGCGGCGGAGCGCAACCCGATAAGGGCTCTGGCGGCGCGCCGGAAGGCGTACGTGCCGGGCGACACGGACCTGGCGTGGACGCGGCTGACCAACTGGCGCGCCCAGCTGGTCGCGGCGCTGGACCTGCCGCCGTACGAGAAGGTCACCGGCGCCACGGTGACCGGTGAGGCCGACTCGCCGTCGACGGAGCTGCTCGCGGGCTGGCTCGCCGAGTACCTGAAGGTGCCGGTGCGCCGGGTCAAGACGACCACCGCGCAGGGCATCGTGTCGGTGGAGCTGGAGCGCCGCTCGGGCGCGATCGCGCTGCACCGGCCGGACGGCAAGGTGGGCACGCTCATGCAGCCGGGCCAGCCGACGCGGCGGATCGCGCTGCACCGGCGCAACACCAAGGACTGCCTGATCGAGGAGCTGCGGCGGCTCGACCCGGACGAGGTGTTCGAGGCGTCGCTGCAGGGCCTGGACAAGCTGGCCTCGGGTTCGGCGGGCGCCGCCAAGAAGAAGGCGCCCGCGAAGAAGCCCGCGAAGTCGGCGAAGGCGAGCGCGTGATGGCCTCTTCCGAAGTGGTGGTCTACGCCAACGGTGAGCTGCTGGCGGCTGCCGCGGCGGCCCGGCTGGTGACGCGGCTGGTGGACCTGCAGGCCGCGAAGGGTTCGGCGTCGCTGGTGCTGACCGGCGGCGGCACCGGGATCGCGGTGCTGGAGCAGCTGCGCCGCTCCCCCGCCCGGGACGCGGTGGACTGGTCGCGGCTGGACCTCTATTGGGGCGACGAGCGGTTCGTGCCCGCGGACGACGACGAGCGCAACGAGAAGCAGGCCCGCGAGGCGCTGCTGGATCACGTGCCCGTCGACCCGAAGCGGGTGCACGCGATGGCGGCGTCGGACGGCGAGTTCGGCGACGACGTGGACGCGGCCGCGGCGGCGTACGCGCAGGTGCTGGCGGACAACGCGCGGCCGGAGGACCACGGCGACGTGCCGCAGTTCGACATCTGCCTGCTCGGTCTCGGCGGCGAGGGCCACACCGCGTCGGTGTTCCCCGAGTCGCCCGCGGTGTACGAGACGGAGCGGTCGGTGGTGGCGGTGCGCAACTGCCCGAAGCCGCCGCCGACGCGCGTGTCGCTGACGCTGCCCGCGATCCGGCGCTCGCACGACGTCTGGCTGATGACGACGGGTGAGGCGAAGGCCGACGCCGTCGCGCTGGCCCTGTCCGGCGCGGGCGAGGTGCAGGTGCCCGTGGCGGGCGCCCGCGGCCAGCGGCGGACGCTGTGGCTGCTGGACCGCACGGCGGCGAGCAAGCTGTCGAACGTGTACCAGCCGCCGACGGCGTGATCTGAGTCAGGACGAAGGCCCGCCGGCGCTCGCCGGCGGGCCTTTCGCTTGCGCGGCCCGTGTTGACTGATCACATGCACCGCACTCCCCTGTCCCGGCGGACCTTCGGCAGGCTCACCGGCGCCGCCGGCGCCGGGCTCCTCGCCGGTGGCGCGCTCACCGGGACGGCGCACGCGGCGACGTGGCGGGCCACCGGCACCGCGGTGGCGGCGTTGAGCGCCTTCGACGCCCAGATGAAGACGTTCATGCAGGCGCGGGGCATCCCGGCCGGGCAGCTCGCCGTCACCTACGGCGGCCGGCTCGTCCTCGCCCGCGGCTACAGCACCGACAGCACGCTGACGGTGCAGCCGACGTCGCTGTTCCGGATCGCCAGCCTGTCCAAGCCGATCACCGCCGCCGCCGTGCTGCGGCTCGCCCAGGACGGGCAGCTGGCACTGGACACGCCGGTCACCTCGATCCTGGACCTGCCTGCCACCGCCGACGCCCGCTGGCCGCAGATCACCGTGCGACGGCTGCTGCAGCACCTGGGTGGCTGGGACCGCGCGATCTCCGGCGACCCGAACTTCGCCGACCGCACGATCTCGCGTGCGCTCGGCGTGCCGCTGGAGCTGTACCCGGACGACGTCATCCGCTACATGGCCGGGCGGCCGCTGGACCACACGCCCGGCACCACGTACGCCTACTCCAACTTCGGGTACCTGCTCGCCGGGCGGGTCATCGAGGAGGTCACCGGCCTGGCCTACGCGGACTACGTGCGGCAGAAGCTGCTCGCCCCGCTCGGGATCACGCGGATGGCGCAGGGCTGGAGCATCGCCCGGCACACCGGCGAGGTGCCGTACCGGTCCCAGTACAGCGGCGTGACGGTGCTCGACTCCTCCGGGGCGACCGTGCCCAGCCCGTACGGCACGTTCAGCATGCGCGTCCACGGCGCCAACGGCGGCTGGATCGCGTCGGCGGTCGACCTGGTCCGCTGGGCGCGCGTGTTCGACCAGCCGTCCGCGGTGCTGAACAGCGCTTCGCTGGGCCAGGTGTTCGCGCAACCGGAGACCGGGATCGGCAGCGGCGGCTCGTACTACGGGCTGGGCTGGCTGGTGCGCCCGGTCAGCGGCGGCACCGGGCGCAACACGTGGCACGACGGCTCGCTGCCCGGCACCTACACCCTGATGGTGCGCAACTACCAGGGGGCGAGCTGGGCGGTGCTGTTCAACCAGCGGGACGACGCGTCCGGCCTGTCCTACAGCGACATCGACGCCGCGCTGTGGACCGCCTACCGCGCGGTGACGAGCTGGCCGTCGGGCGATCAGTTCCCGTCCTACTTCTGAGCGTCGGGCGCGGAGTTCACCGCCACCCCACACGTCCCCGTTAGCATCCGCACATTGTTGCGCCCACTCGCGTCCCGATCGGGTGATCTCGGACTCTCATAGGCAGTCCACAAGACGAGTGAGGTCCAAACCATGAGCACCGAGGGACTCTCCATCGGGATTTCGGTCGGCGGCCCAGGCGCGGGGGCCGCCGACCGGGCGCACCGCGGCTCGCGCCGCGCGGCTCTGGCTCGCCGCGTGGTGTGGGCGCCGCTGGCGATCGACGCCACCGCGATCCTCATCGCCGTGCTCGACGTCTGGCTCGTCATCCCCGAGAAGGCGCCGCCGTACTCGATCTACCTGTCCGGGCTCGCCTGCCTGGCGCTGGCCGGGCGCCGCTGGATGCCGTTCGGCGTGGTGCTGCTGACCGTGCCCGGGTTCCTCACCGGCTGGTCGCAGCTGGCCGCGATGATCGCGCTGGGCATGCTCGCCACCCGCAAGCAGACCCACTGGCAGGTGTGGGTCGGCGCGGCGCTGGTGTGGATGTGCCGGTTCGTGCAGTGGCCGTTGAGCGACTTCGCGCAGCTGAGCTGGCGCGAGCACGTGCTGGACGGCATTTACGGTGTCCTGGTGGCCGGGATGCCGATCGCGATCGGGCTGCTGATCGGCGCCCGCGCGCAGCTGTCGCAGAAGCTGGGTGAGCTGGCCGCCAGCCGCGACCGGGAACGCAAGCTCACCGCGGACGCCGTGCGCGCCGAGGAACGGGCCCGGCTCGCGCGCGAGATGCACGACGTGGTCTCCCACGACATCACCCTGATCGCGATGCAGGCGGGGGTGCTCACCGCCCAGGAGTCGCCCTCGGCCCGGCAGACCGCCGAGGTCATCCGGCAGCTGTCCACCCGCACGCTGGAGGAACTGCGGTCGCTGGTGGGGGTGCTGCGGTCCGGGCTGGTCGACGAGGGCCCGCAACCGGGCATCGCCGAGCTGGGGCGGCTGGTGCACAACAGCGCGGTCGCCGTGCGGCTGACCATGGACGAGGTGCCGGAAGAGGTGCCGCCGAAGGTGTCGGCCGCGGCGTACCGGACGGTGCAGGAGGCGCTGACCAACGTCCGCAAACACGCGCCCGGGGCTACCGCGACGGTGCTCGTCCGTGGCGAGGACGGGGCGTTGAGCGTGGAGGTGTGCAACGAGCGGCCGCCTTGTGAGGCGGTGGCTGAGTTGCCTTCCGGCGGGTACGGGTTGACTGGGCTGGCGGAGCGGGCCCGGTTGCTCGGCGGGAGTTTGGAGACCTGCTCCACCGAGGATGGGGGGTTTCGGGTTCGTGCTCGTTATCCCTTGGCTGTGTAGCCGCTACGCGGGTGGGTAGGGCGCCGGGCTTCGCTTCGCTACGCCCCGGTCTGCCCCTCCCGAACCCGATCTTTCAGTGTTTTGGCGGTCGAGCAGGCGTGTCAAGGC